>JBCDCS010000008.1:0-35181 GCA_039181205.1 Pseudomonadota bacterium | reverse complement strand
GCCCGTTCGGCAATCAACGGATCAAGACGGTCGCGCATGGCGTCCCTTCAACAAGTCAGTGTGACGAGCTGATGACGGGCCCGACACGGCAATGGCCCAAATATATGCGCCGCCGGCCAGTTTCTATCGCAATTTGAGCACGGCCGGAATGCCGGGCGTGAAAAATCGGCATCCAACCGCCCGCCCCGCGGGCCAGGTTACTTTCCGAACCTGCTCCAACGAGGCCTTGGTGGCGGTGGCGGTCCACCCCGAGCAAATCTTGTTGCGATCATCAATTTGTCGCTACCCGAGGCAGGCTGTTCGTTTGAACAGGAATTGAGCGGTCCACTCGCTACCAAAGGCAGTCACTCAAGCCAGCATCCGCGCCACCATTTCCGTTAGGTCACGGCTGGTCGCGTCCGCCGCCATCCGCTCCAGTGCTGCGCGGATCAACGCTTGCCGGTCCGCATCGTAGCGCCGCCAGGTCTCGAACGCGGTCGACATGCGTGCCGCCGTCTGTGGGTTCGACCGATCCAGATCGATCAATACCCGCGCCAGTAGGTCATAGCCGCGTCCTGACGCGTCATGGAACCCGGCGGGATTGCCGGCCGTCAGCCCCCCGATCACCGACCGGAACCGGTTCGGATTGGCCGGGTCGAAATCGGGATGCGCCATTAGACGCTCGGCGATATCCACGGCCTCGTGCGGTGGGGCATGGGCGATCTGCGCCATGAACCACTTGTCCATGACCAGCCGATCATGCCGCCAGTCCGCCTCGAATTCGGCGGCAACATTCTGGTCTCCGGCCTCCAACAAACAGGTAAATGCCGCCATCCGGTCGGTCATATTATCCGCACGGTCATAGGCCTGCCGCGCCGCGGCGCCTGCATCCAACAAGGTGCCGAGCCGCAGCAGCGTCGCCGCGAAAGCCCGCTTTCCGGCATCCTCGGCCCGCGGATCATAGGGCCCCGGCACGGCGCAATCTTCCCGCAAGCGCGCCAGATCTTCGCCCAGCCGTTCGGCCATGGCCATCTGGGCCCGCCGCCTGACCGCATAGATCGCGTCCGGGTCCGGCACCACATCAGCCGCATGGAGCGACCCGGCCAGATCATCCTCCGACGGCAAGGCCAAGGCCAAGGCCCGGAACGCCGGATCGGCACTGCTGTCGCATGCCAGGGTCGCCACGGCATTCAGCCATCCGGCGTCGAACTCCTGACCCTCGGTCACCGCCCGCATCAAACGGTCCTTGGCCAGCGCCCGCCCGGCTTCCCACCTGGCGAAGGGGTCGGTGTCGTGGGCGAGCAGGGTCAGCCGATCCCCGTCGCTCTGGTCCGTCTTCAGGATCACCGGCGCCGAGAACCCCCGGAGCATCGACAGCACGGGCTTGGCGTCTAGCGGAAAGGCCAACGTCTCTTTTGCTTCCTTCAGCGCGTGGATCTGCGTCTCCACTACCTCGCGCCCGTCCCCATTGAGCAGCCCGAAGGCCAGTGGGATCACCATGGGCGCCTTCTCCGTCTGACCAGGTGTCGACGGAACGTCCTGTTTCAGATCAATATGATATACGCCGTCTTTAAAGTCATCTTCAACCGTGATCACCGGCGTCCCGGCCTGCTGATACCAGAGCTTGAACTGGCTGAGATCGATGTCACACGCCGCCTCGAAACAGGCCAACCAATTCTCGATCGTGCAGGCCTCGCCGTCATGGTGCTCGAAGTAGAGCTGCACACCTTTGTCATAGCCCTCCGGGCCGACCAACGTCCGCAGCATGCCGATCACTTCGGCGCCCTTCTCGTAGACCGTGGCCGTGTAGAAGTTGTTGATCTCCACAAAGCTCTCGGGCCGCACTGGATGGGCCAGCGGTCCGGCATCTTCCCGGAATTGTCGCGCGCGCAAGGCCAGCACCTCCCCGATCCGCTGCACGGCGGCCGACCGCATATCGGCCATGAAGCACTGATCCCGGAACACCGTCAGACCTTCCTTCAGACAGAGCTGAAACCAATCCCGGCAAGTGATCCGGTTGCCGGTCCAGTTGTGGAAGTATTCGTGGGCTACGATCCGCTCGATATTGGCATAATCGGCATCCGTCGCTGTCTCGGGGCTGGCCAGAACGTAGCGGGAGTTGAAGATATTCAGCCCCTTGTTCTCCATGGCGCCCATGTTGAAGTCGTCCACGGCCACGATGTTGAAGACCGACAGGTCGTAGGCCCGGCCATAGACCTCCTCATCCCATCGCATCGACCGCTTCAGCGCGTCCATGGCATAGGCCGTCCGCCCCTCATCCCCTGGCCGGACCCAGACATTCAGCGCCACCTCACGCCCTTCCGACGTCGTGAAGGTGTCCGGCGTCGCCACCAGTTCCCCTGCCACCAGCGCAAATAGGTACGTCGGCTTTGGCCAGGGATCGTGCCAGCGGCCGGTCCCTACTTCGTCGCCATTGGACAAGAGCACGGGTAGGTCCGAGTGGATCTCCACGTCCCAGGTGGCCATCACATCGGGCCGGTCCAACATCCAGGTGATGCGCCGGAATCCTTCGGCCTCGCATTGGGTGCAATACATGCCTTTCGACATGTAAAGTCCTGACAAGGTGGTGTTGTCTTCCGGCGCGATCTCGACTTCGGTTTCCAGCAGGAAGGCATCCGGCACGTCCCGTAGGATCATCCGGTCCCCGTCGATCTCCGGCTCGATCGCCTCGCCATCGAGCCGCACGGCCAGCGTCTTCAACCCCTCGCCGTCCAGCACCATATCCCCTGGTCCCCGCCGCTCGCAGGTCAGCCGGGCCTGGACGCGGGTCGCCTTCGGGTCCAGGTCGAAGACCAGATCGAGATGGGTCACGGTGACAGGGACCGGAGCATAATCCTTCAGGAAGACGGGTTCCGGGGCAGGGGGTGTGGCGTCGCGCATGCAGTGGGCTCCTTTGGCGGCCAAGCTAGCGGGCCTCCCCGTGCGCGCAATCGCATTCTCAGCGGAGCGTAATGCATGCTCGTGTCGATATCGCCAGAGGCCTTCGCCATGTCGGAACCTGGGCCACCGGGCCGGTCGATTTCTACTCGGTCTGCAGCTTTTGTCTTTTGGTCAAAACGTCCGAGCTGCGGATCGCGCCTCGTGCTCTATACAAAGTCGGAAGTGGACGAGGTTCAGGTTGGACATGCGGTACTTCCTCGCGCCGGCCAGGTTTTCTGACGAATTCGCGTTGACGATTCCGAACCGCGGCCAACGTCCACGTCATGGAACGACCCATCACCATCCTCTGGTTCAAGCGCGATCTGCGTGTCGCCGACCATCCGGCTTTGGCATCTGTCGAAGGTCCGGTGGTGCCGCTTTATATCGCCGAGCCCGAGATGTGGTCCCATCCCGACGCCAGCGCCCGCCAATGGGCCTTCGTCGCCGAAAGCTTGGTTGAGCTGCGCGGGGATCTGGCCGGGTTGGGCGCCCCATTGGTCCTGCGCCATGGCGACGCCGTTCAGGTCCTTGAAAGCATAAGGCAAACCGTGACAGTCGGTCGGCTTGTCAGCCATCAGGAAACGGGTTTGCTCTGGTCTTGGGACCGCGACAAACGCGTCGCTGCCTGGTGCGCCGACCACGGCATTCCATGGGATGAGCTTTCGGACAACGGTGTTGTCCGTCGCCTCGCATCCCGCGATGGGTGGGCGGCCAAGCGCGAACGGTTCGTTCGCCAGCCATTGGCGCCGAAGCCGGTTTCCCTGGTTGGCACGGATCTCGATCCCGGCGATATCCCCACAGCAGATTTGCTCGGTCTCGCCCCCGACCCGTGCCCCCAACGCCAGACGGGCGGCCGTAAGGCGGGCCTCCAAACGTTCGACAGCTTTCTGCATGAACGGGGGGAAGGCTACCGCCGCGACATGTCCTCGCCCGTCGCGGGTGAGACCGGCTGTTCCCGGCTGTCCCCACACCTGGCCTGGGGCACCTTGTCCGTCCGGGAGGTGCATCAGGCGGCCATCACCCGCGCGGCTGAAATGAAGGGTCAGCGAACCGGTTGGCCTGCGGCGATGTCGTCCTTCAAATCCCGTTTGGCTTGGCGGGACCACTTCACCCAAAAACTCGAAGACTTTCCGAAGCTTGACCGTCAGCCGCTCCATCCAGCCTTTGCCGATCTGCATCCGCCGGCGGCTGAGAACAAGCTTCAGGCGGAGCGCCTGTCTGCCTGGGCCGAAGGGCGCACGGGCCTGCCGTTCGTCGATGCCTGCATGCGCTATGCCAAGGCGACCGGTTGGCTGAACTTCCGCATGCGCGCCATGGTCCAGTGCGTCGCGAGCTACCATTTCTGGATCGATTGGCGGGACAGCGCCCCGGTTCTGGCCCGGCTCTGGACGGATTACGCCCCCGGCATCCATTATGCCCAGGCACAAATGCAATCAGGCGTTACCGGCATCAATCAGCTCCGCATCTATAACCCCGTCAAACAGGGCCGCGATCAAGATCCGTCGGGCGCCTTCACTCGCCGCTGGGTGCCCGAGATCGCCCATCTACCCGATGAGGCCCTGCAGGAGCCTTGGACGGTCGGTGGCATCGCTGGTTACCCGCCGCCCATCGTCGATGTCGCTGAGGCTGCCCGCCAGGCCCGTGCCCGGATCATTGCCGTCCGCCGCCAGCCGGGCTTCCGCGAGGAAGCCAATCGTGTCGTCGCTAAGCACGGGTCCCGCAAAGGTCCCAACGATCGGCAGCCGCGGCGGCGGCGGAAAGACTCGGCACAGTCGGAACTGCCATTATGAGCAAGATGCGTCGCAAGGGCGATCTGCCCCAGAAAATCTGCGCCACCTGCGGGCGGCCGTTCGCATGGCGGAAGAAATGGGCAAAGGTCTGGGACGAGGTTCGGTATTGCTCGGATAGGTGCCGTACGAGCCGGACCGGTAAGAATTCTTGACCAATTCCTGTTGCCGATCGGAAACTTCCATACTACCCCGCCTTGAAATCGCAGGGAGGGGCAGATGACCCGCATCACCAAGTCCGGCCTTCAGGTCGCCGAGGAATTGGCCCGCTTTGTCGAAGACGAGGCCCTGGCCGGGCTGGAGGTGTCGGCTGAGGCCTTTTGGGACGGTTTTGCGGCGATGGTGCGGGACTTGGCCCCTGTCAACGCGGACCTGCTGAAGAAACGCGAGGAAATCCAGGCGCAGATCGACGATTGGCACCGCGCGCGGAAGGGCCAAGCCCATGACCCGGCTGCTTATGGGGCTTTCCTGCGGGAGATTGGGTATCTCGTGCCCGAGGGCGACGATTTTGCCATCGAAACCAGCAATGTCGATCCGGAGATCGCCGAGACGCCGGGCCCGCAATTGGTCGTGCCGATCACCAATGCCCGCTATGCGTTGAACGCGGCGAATGCCCGGTGGGGCAACCTCTACGATGCGCTCTACGGGACCGACGCCATCGGCGATGCGCCCAGCGGCGAGGGCTATGACCCGGCCCGCGGCGCGCGGGTGATCGCGTGGGGGAAAGCGTTTCTGGACCGGGCGGTGCCGTTGGTCTCGGCCTCTTGGTCTGATCTGACGCAGATCGGCATATTGGACGGCCAACTCGATCTGGGTAATTCTGCCTTGGTAGATCCGTCCGCCTATGTGGGCTGGGCGCACGATGGTGACGCGCTGCGTATTCTGTTGCGTAACAACGGATTGGGGATCGTTCTTCTTGTCGATCCGGCTGGCGCTATCGGGAAAGGCGACCCAATGGGCCTCGATGCCATCCACTTGGAGTCAGCGCTGTCGGCGATCATGGATTGCGAAGACTCCGTCGCCTGCGTCGATGCAGAAGACAAGATGGGTGCCTACCGCAATTGGCTCGGCCTGATGCGCGGTGATCTGACCGAGGAGGTCTCCAAGGCCGGCAGGACCTTCACGAGGGCTCTGTCGCCGGACATGGCGTTCACGTTGCCGTCGGGTGAAACCATCACGGTCAAGGGTCGGGCGCTCATGTTGATCCGCAACGTCGGCCACCTGATGACCAATCCGGCGATCCTGCTAGAGGACGGCTCGGAAATCCCGGAGGGGTTGATGGATGCGGCGATCACGACCCTGATCGCCATGCATGACCTGAAACGTGATGGCGGGAATTCGGTCGCCGGATCCGTTTATGTGGTGAAACCGAAGATGCAAGGGCCCGAAGAGGTTGCCTTCGCCGATACGATCTTCACTCGGGTCGAGGGCATGCTGGGTCTGCCCGCCAACACCGTGAAGCTCGGGATCATGGATGAAGAACGGCGGACATCGGCCAATCTGAAGGAGTGTATTCGGGCCGCAAAAGCCCGTGTGGCATTCATCAATACCGGTTTTCTCGACCGCACAGGAGACGAAATCCACACCTCGATGGAAGCCGGGCCGATGCTGCCCAAAGGTGAGATGAAGTCGACGCCTTGGATCGCCGCCTACGAGGATCGGAACGTGGATATCGGTCTTGCCTGCGGCCTGCGTGGAAAAGCACAGATCGGCAAGGGGATGTGGGCCATGCCCGACCGGATGGCCGACATGTTGGCGCAGAAGATCGAGCATCCGATGTCAGGCGCCAATTGTGCCTGGGTGCCCAGCCCGACGGCCGCGACCTTGCATGCGGCCCATTACCATGAGGTGGATGTGAAAGCGCGTCAGGCCGAACTGGCAGCCGGTGGTCCGCGCGGCACGTTGGCGGACTTGCTGACGATCCCCGTGATGGAGGGTCGCAACCTGTCGGACGCGGAGGTGAATGCCGAGATCGAGAACAATGCTCAGGGTATCCTGGGCTATGTGGTTCGCTGGGTCGATGACGGCGTGGGCTGTTCGAAAGTGCCCGATATCAACGATGTGGGCCTGATGGAAGATCGGGCGACCTGTCGAATTTCATCCCAAGCGCTGGCCAATTGGCTGCATCATGGCGTCATCGACCGCGACCAGGTTGAGGCCGCTTTGCAGAAGATGGCCGCCAAGGTGGACCTGCAGAACGCCGGCACGCCCGGCTATCGGCCCATGGCGCCGGGCTTCGATGGCGTCGCCTATAGGGCCGCGCAGGACTTGGTGTTCGAAGGCCGGGTTCAGCCCTCCGGCTATACGGAGCCGGTTCTGCATCGGCGACGGCTGGAACTGAAGGCGGGCTGATGTCCGTCCTGCGGGATTTCCCCGATCTGCCGCCCGTCTGGGCGGCGGGGACTGTGCTGGTACAGTGGGGTGTGGCCCGTGTCGTGCCGATCCTGACCGTAGAGACGGGGATTTTGGGCTGGGCGTTCGTGGCCGTTGGCTTCGGCCTGATCATTTGGTCGCTGGCCTGGTTCATGCACAAGCGCACCACCTTCGAGCCCCGGGATCAGCCCACAGCGTTGATCGTGGAAGGCCCGTTCCGGGTAAATCGCAACCCCATCTATACGGGCCTGACGTTGATCCTGATCGGCACTGGCCTCCTGTTCGGATCGCTCCTGTCCGCTGCGCTGGCCGTTCTGTTCACCTGGATCATCACCCGTCGCTTCATTATCGCCGAAGAAGCCACCCTGCGCGCCACCTTCGGCGACAAGGCGGAGACTTACATCGCAAGTACCCGCCGCTGGTAGCTTTTGGCCTTATGCATCCAAGGCTTCAAACGACAAAGGACACCAGATGCCCGAAATCTCCCTGCGCCGCGCACGAACGATCATCCGTCAGACCCTCGCCAAGGGACGGGAGATGGGGCTCAGACCGCTCTCGGTTACCGTGCTCGACAGCGGCGGCCATGTGAAAGCGTTCGAGCGTGAAGATGGCGCCGCCCCGGGCCGCTTCGCCATTGCCCATGGCAAGGCCTATGGGTCCGTCATGTTGGGCATGGCGGGCAAGGCTCAGATGGCGCGCGCCGAGCAGCAGGCCTATTTCATGGCGGCCGTGAATGGCGCCTATGGGGGACAGGTCGTCCCGGTGCCGGGCGGCATCTTGGTGCGGGATGCTAAAGGCAACGTGATGGGAGCCGTGGGCGTGACCGGCGATACGTCCGACAACGATGCCGAGGCCGGTCTGGCCGGGATCGCGGCCTCGGGACTGACGGGCGAAGCGTGACGCTCGTGCATCAGCGCAGGGCGCATCGTGCGGCGGCGGGCCTTTTTCAAAAACGGTCGGTGCACTAGTTTTATCGCAACCGGAGGCTCTGCATGCGACCGATTGTCGGCATCATTTCGAACAGCTACCTGATCAACGACCAATATCCCGCCCATGCCAACGGGACGATGAATACCGTTGCGATCAGCCAAGTGTCCGATTGCATGGCGCTGACGTTCCCGGCCTGTCCGGCGGCGTCCCGGGTTGATGAATTGCTGGAGACTTTTGACGGGTTTCTCTTCACCGGCGGGCGGCCCAACGTTCACCCAGAGGAATACGGCCATCCGGAGACAGAGGCCCATGGCGCCTTCGACCGGGATCGCGATGCCGTCGCGCTGCCGTTGATTCGAGCGGCAGTGGACCGCGGCCAGCCCGTCCTGGGCATCTGCCGGGGCTTTCAAGAAGTCGCGGTGGCCTTCGGATCGACGTTGCACCCGGAAATCCGGGATCTGCCGGGCCGCGACAACCATCGCATGCCGCCTGACGGCACGTTGGAGGAGAAGTTTGCGCTCCGCCACGAGGTTCATTTCGACGCGGATGGGCCCTTCGCCAAGCTCTTCGGGGCTGAAACGGTGATGACCAACACGCTGCATGGCCAGGGCATCGACGTGGCTGGCCCCCGGGTGCATGTCGACGGCGTGGCGCCGGACGGCACGCCCGAGGCGATCTGGATCGACGATGCGCCTGGCTTCTGTCTATCGGTCCAGTGGCATCCGGAATGGAATGCGGCGGACGATCCGGTCTCTCGGCCGCTCTTCGAAGCTTTTGGTGACGCCTGCCGGGCTTGGCGCGCCGGTAAGGCAACGCCGTTGGCTAAGGCAGGCTAAACCCTCCATCCCAGATGCCACCGGACCTGCGGTGGGCCCCGGCCGGCCCAGCCCGCAATCGGGTCAGCTTTGAATCGGTCCGCGCCGTTCCTGCAGGATACGGCGGATCCGTTCCCAATCCTCCGCGGCGTCATGGTGATTGGCAAACTTTTCTTCCATGGCCCGTTGGGCGGCAACCGCCTCGGCCCGGGTGCCCAGTCGATCATAGAGTTGATGCGCGTGACGGATGGCGTCGCTTTGCTGAAGCATCTTTCCCTCCCTCTGCCTCTAAGCGTTTCTTGCATAGCATAGAATCTGGCCTGGGGGGAATGGTTACCCGTATTGATCGAGCATCTGCAAAAGATCGCCGTGGGTATTGGCCTCCTGCGCGGGCTTGTCATGCCGCCAGCGCAGCATGCGCGGAAAACGCAGGGCGACGCCCGACTTGTGGCGCGTGCTTTGCTGAATACCTTCGAATCCGATCTCGAAAACCTGCTCGGCCGGGACTTGTCGGACCGGGCCGAACCGGGCGAGCGTATTCTTGCGGACCCAGGCCGTGATCTTGCGGAATTCGGCGTCGGTCAGACCGGAATAGGCCTTGGTGAAAGGGACCAGATCGTTGCCTTTCCAGACGGCGAAGGTGAAATCGGTATAGAGGTTCGCGCGCCGTCCGTGCCCGGCCTGGGCATAGACCATGACCGCATCGATGGTCAGCGGGTCGAGCTTCCATTTCCACCAATCGCCCTTCTTGCGGCCCACATGGTAGGGGCTGTCCCTGCGCTTGAGCATCAGGCCCTCGGCCTGTTCATCCCGCGCGCCAGCCCGGATGTTCGCGATTGCGTCCCAGGTTTTGAAGTCGGCGAGAGGTGAGAGGCGGATCGGTGCGTCGGGCGGCAGGTCGTTACACAACGCCTGCAGTCTTTCGCGACGCTCGGCAAAGGGACGGGCGCGGATATCCGCCCCGCTATCTTCGAGCAGGTCATAGGCGTAGAGGATTGCGGGCGCTTCCGTCAGCAGCTTCTTCGGCACGGTCTTCCGCCCGATCCGTTTCTGCAGCGCTGCGAAGGACATCGGATGCCCCGCGTCCACGTTCCATGCCAGGATCTCCCCATCGATCACGGTGCCTTCGGGCAGGAAATCCTGGGCGCGGGCCAGTTCGGGGAAGCGATGGGTCATCAATTCCTCACCGCGTGACCAGAGGTGATGCTGCCCGCCGCGCAGGATCAACTGGCCCCGGATGCCATCCCATTTCCATTCGGCCATCCAGTCCGCTGGTTCGCCCAAGACCTCCGGCCGGTCCTCAATCCCGTAGGCCAGGCAGAACGGGTAGGGGCGGGACAGATCGGCCTCCGGGTCGGGGGCGAGGATCAGCGCCTCGTAGCTTGTCGTCTCGGGCGACCAGTTTCCCATGATCCGGTGGGCCAATTCGGCCTCTTCGATCCCAGTCGCTTGTGCCAGTGCACGCGTCATCAGCTTCTGGCTGACACCCACTCGGAAGCCGCCTGTGATCAGCTTGTTGAAGACGAAGCGCTCCGCCCCGCCCAGTTGATCCCAGGCTGCCAGAATGGCGTCCCGTTTCTGCGGTTCCTCGGCCTGGGCCAACGCGCGGATGTCGTTGATCCAGTCCGACAGGCTGCGGTCGCTTTCGCCCGATGGCGCCGGCAGGAGCAGGTGGATCGTTTCAGCTAGATCGCCCACTACATCATAACTCGCGCGGAATAGCCAATCGGGCAGCCCCGCCACTTCAGCCGCCCATTCAGCGAGCCGCGTGACCGTCACCGTGCGTTTGGGGCGGCGGCCGGACAGCAGCGCGATCGTCCAGACCCGATCCGCATCCGCCGCCTCGCCGAAGTATTCCGCTAAGGCCGCCGTCTTGCGGGACGTCTTGGTTGTCTGATCCAGCGCCGTGAAGAGCGCCGCGAACCGCCTCATCGACCGCCCCGAAGAAAGATGGCCAGCCGAGTCACCGCCTTGTCGGCCGCCGGGGCGAGGCCCGCGAAAAGCTGATAATCATGGGGCATGCCCGGCATCTTCTCGACCCGGACGCGGCCGCCGAAATGGCGCAGGCGCGCTGCAATGGCGTCGGCATCGCGCTCCAGATATTCCCCGCGCGCAGCTTGGATCAGCGTGGGCGGCGGGTTCGGGAAATGGGCGTGGACTGGCGACGCGCGGGGGTCGCTTGGATCCCCATCCGCCAGGTAATCGGCAACCATCCGGCGGAGCGCGGTTTCGGACAGAAGCATTTCGTCGGCGTCAGGCGGTGGCTCCCGCGTTGGGTCTAGATCGACAGCTGGGGAGACCAGGGCCAGGCGAACGGGCCCGCGCTTGGCGGCCAGCATGTCGGCGCAGACCGCAAGGGCCAGATTGCCGCCCGCGCTGTCGCCGCCCAGGCGATAGGGTCCATCCTCCGCCACCGACCGCGCGACGGCCAGGCAATCGTTCAAACCGGCGGGGAACGGATGTTCCGGTGCCTTGCGGTAATCGGGCAGGATCACCCGCAGCCGCCCCTGGAGCGCCAAGGCCTGGGCGAGCGACCGGTAGGCCAGGGGGGAGCCGATGACGAAACCGCCGCCATGGAACCACAGCAGTGTGCCCTGCCTGTCCTTCGGCTCGACAACCAAGACCGGCACGCCCGCGATCCGATCTTGACGCTCCTCCACATGCCCCCCCATCGGTCGGCGCGCCATGAGGTCGAGCCCCGCCCTGTGCACCTGCCATGGTAGGGGCATGGCCATCATCGGCCGTAGGGCGTAGCGCGCCGCCGCCGCCACGGCCCGGTCGCGCAGCGTCAGGCGCGTCATGCCGTGGCCTCCTCGGGTTCGGCCGCGTCCAGCGCTTCACCCTCCCATTCGGTTTCGACGACCCGTGCGTCATAGCCCTGCTCGGCCAGCCATTGGCGAAAGACGGCGGTGTAGCCGTGGGTGACGAAGACGCGCTCCGCGCCCGTCGCGCGGATGGCCATGTTGAGGCCCTTCCAATCGGCATGATCCGAAATCACGAAGCCCCGGTCCGCGGCCCGGCGACGCCGCACCCCGCGGAGCGCCATCCAGCCTGAGGCGATGCCGGTGGACGCCCCCGCTCCGGTCAGGAACTTTCGCACCCAACCACCGGCCAGTGCGCCGGGCGGGGCGATGACCAGCGCGCCTGCGTGTGCCTTGAGGTCGGTCTCTGGCGTGACGCGGATCGTATCCGGGAGTTGGATGCCCTGGGCCCGGAGCACATCGTTGGTGTTTTCGACCGCGCCATGGGTCAGGATCGGACCGATCGATGGGTCCACCATGGTCATCACCCGCTGCGCCTTGCCGAGCGCGTAGGCTCCAATCAGGCTGAACCGCCCTGCTGCATTGTTGGCCCGCCACCAATCGTTGAGCTGCGATTCGAGGGCGGCATCGTCAGCCCAGTCGAAGACCGGTAGGCCGAAGGTGCATTCGCTCACGAAGGCATGGCAGGTGACGGGCTCCCAGGGCTCGGACAGGCGGTCGGGGGCAGTCTTGTAGTCGCCCGAGACGCACCAGACCTCGCCCCGATGTTCGACCCGGATCTGGGCGGAGCCGGGGACATGGCCCGCCGGGTGAAAGCTGACGGACACACCGTTGATGTCGCGGGCTTCGCCAAAGTCGACGCCGTCGGTCCGGATGTCGCCCAGGCGATGGCGCATGACGGCAAGCGCCGCGTATGTCGCCATGTAAGCGCCGTGGCCGGGATAGGAGTGATCGGCATGGCCGTGTGTGACTAAAGCCCGGTCCACGGGGCGCCAGGGGTCGATATGGAAGTCGCCTGCAGGGCAGTAGAGACCTTCGGGGCGGAATTCCAGAACCATTGCGCGCGTCTTCTATTCTCATTCTGCGTTGCGACATAGCTTTCGAATGGCAGACCGCTAGCCTGATCCGTCCGAGACAAATGCCTCTGACGACTGAACTGCGCATTGGTCCGGCGTTGATCCCCCTCCGGGACAGATGAAAAACCTAAGCCGTTGATCATTGGCGTCCATGACCAAGGCACAAATCTGCAACGTCCAATCAAACCTATGGTTGGTAAAAAGAGCGTCCTTCTGCCAACCTTCGCAGGACAGGTGGTCTGGAACGTGTTGTCCAGCTTGATCGGCGGGGGCGCTAGGCTTCTGTCGCTTTCAAGGTCAACTCTCCGCTCTCCTCCAGGCGCCGCACCTCCTCGACGAATGCAGCCATGGCCGCCTCTACGTCGTCGCTGGAAGCGGCGTCCAGTTCCGAGATTTCGTCGCGAAGTTGGTCGGCCAGCCGCGCCGAGATGTTGGTCAAAACGAACTCCACTGCCGGTTTGGCGGAGTCCGGCGCACCTCCCAACAAGGTGACCAACTGCGCATTGTTCAGACCGCGGATGATGCGCGGCAGATCGCGTGGATTGACCCGGTCCGGCACGTCTTCGAACGTGAAGATCGCTGCCCGGACACGGGCGCCAAACTCCGCGTCGTCTTGATCGATATGCGCCAATATCTCGTTGCGCAGGCTGGATTTGGCGACGTTGAGCATAGTGCCGACGCGGCTTACCGGGTCGTCCGCGAACGCTGGGGAAGGTGCTGACGCCGATTGCAGGCCCAAGGCCAACCCGATGCGTGACACGGTGGCCGGTGTCACGGCTTCTGTGCGGGCGAAGGCCAAGGCGACAGACTTCCGGCGTTCATCGGGCAATTCGGCCAGAAGTTCGGCGGCTCGGTTTGGGCCCAGTTTGGACAGGACGATGGCGCCGACTTCGGCGCTTTCCTCCTCAATCAACGCCAGGAGCGTGGACAATTCTAGCGACGCTATCTGGGACCATGGCCCGGACGTGCCGTCGTCGGACAGGTCGGTCATTTCGGCCATGACCGTCTCGATCGTTTCCAGCGACAACTGCCCGTCCAATGCCGTCAGGATCCGGCCGGGATCGCTGGGGAAATGGAGACCGATATCATCCAATTCCGACGCGAATTCCGCCACTGTGGCCGCAAGCGTGGCGCGGTCGACGAAGCGCAGTGACATCATATCTGCAATGATCCGCCGCTGCTGCGCCGGTGGCAGGTCGCGCAGACCGGGATCCACGCCGCCCGAGATCAGAAGGTGTACGATCACGGCGGCCTTCTGACGCTTCGTCAGGGCGCGACCAGGGGTCGGAACGGACGGGATCGGAGCAAGATCCATGGTGTTGGGGTCCTCGGACGGTAGAGGGAGGCATGGCGGACAGGTCTTGAGAAATCGTTACCTCGCGCGCCATTGGACAGGTAACCGTAGGTCGCAAGCGGAAAACTAGAGCCAGCCCGTTTGGAAGCAGGATTTTTACTCTAATTGAGACGCTTGCGCGGCGAAGTTAAACCCTCTTCACGCCAACCCAGCCGTCTCGTCCGTCCCGATCATCAGATTGAGGTTCTGAACCGCCGTGCCCGATGCGCCTTTTCCCAAATTGTCCAGAACGGCGGTGACCGTCACGCGGCTGGTGCCGTCGCCTTGGACCGACAGAACCATCCGGTTGGTATCGTTACAGGCCTGCGGGTCGACGCGGTCGCCTGGAAGCTCGACGGAGACGAAGGGATCACCGGCATAGAAGTCGCGCAGCGCGGCTTCGATCCGGGCATATCCGCCAACCCCGCCGGGCAGCAGATCGGCATGGAGATGGAGTTGCACGACCATGCCCTGGGCGAACCGGGCGACGCTGGGCTGGAAAACGGGCTTCCGGGTCAGGCCGCCGTAAAGCATGATCTCGGGCAGGTGCTTGTGGTTCTGGCCGAGCGCGTAGAGATATAGATCGGGCGCCGTATCCTCTTGATATTCGGTGATAAGAGACTTTCCGCCTCCGGTATAACCGGACACGCCCGTCAGTACGACAGGATGGTCCGGTGGCAGGATTTCCGTGTCGGTCAGCGGGCGCAGGATGGCAATGGACCCGGTGGCGTAGCAGCCCACGTTGGCGACCCGCCTGGAGGCTTGGATGGCCGCGCGGGCGCCGGGCAGTTCGGGCATGCCATAGGTCCAATCGGCGGCCACGCGATGGGCGGTGGACGCGTCGATCAGGCGGGTTTCTCCGGCCAACGGGACGGCGGCCCGGGCCGCATCATCGGGCAGACAAAGGATCGACACATCGGCCTGGGCGAAGGCGTCCCGGCGCGCGGCTTCATCCTTTCGAGTGGACTCATCCAGTGAAATCAGACGGATATCCGCGCGGCCTTCGAGCCGGTCGCGGATCTGCAAGCCGGTCGTACCAGCTTCGCCGTCGATGAACACGGATGTAGTCATTTGGTCCTCCTGTGATGGCGCGGGCATACGCGGCCCGGCGGCACCGCGCAACAGCTTGGAATTGCGTTTGCCCTCCTTCGGGACGATGGCCGAGCTCGTGAAGAAGCACCCGGTCCGGCCATCGAGATGCCGCCCGGGCTGCGGCTGAATGTGGTGAGCCCCGAATTGCTGGACGTTTCGGTGCCGCGCTATGGCACCTGGTTTCCGGGACATGAACCAGTGGCGGCCGCACGGGTCGGGCGGGCCTATGCCAAGGCGTTGTAGGGGCCGGGCAATGGGCAGGTGCTGGTGGTGGGATGGGTATGGAAGGCTCAGTTTTCCGTATGCGAGCCGATCCATTGACGGGCCGCGGTGCGGCGATCCGGCTCTTGTTCGTGGCACTTTATCTCAGCCATATCCGAAGAAGCTCAAAGCCGGGCACCAACGCCAACCGAATCGCCGGGCCGGGGGGCGGTCGCCATGGGGGCGCCACTGGTTCGAGACCCACTGGCGACGCGATGGACCGGCACCCTGCGGGCTTGAGTCCGGTCCGAGGGCAATGCGGTAGCTTCAGTCCCGGAGCGGACTTTCCCAACTCCTTGACAGCGCCAGCGCTTCTTGCCGCCCGCAAAAATGTCTCGACGACAATCAGTTCAGGGGGGCCTGCACATCAGGCCAGGATATCCCGCCTCATCTGCGCGAAAAGATCGACGTAGTCTAGAAGCACCCAGTTTTCGGCAATGCGGCCTGACTCGCAGCGGTAGAAATCCATGACGCGCAGCGTCAGGGCCCGACCTGTCGCGGGGACGCCCAGATAGGGGCCGTGATGGGTCATGGTCATGGACGGCCAGCCGGAGATGGCGGCGTAGTTCCCGTCGCCGATCCGGCAGTAGTGGTTGCCCCCTTTCCGATCGGGGAAGGCGGTTAGGAAGGCGGCGCGGTGGTCGCGCACGAAGCCGTCCCACCGGTAATTGGAACCGATGCCGCCGGGCCCGTACCACAGCATGTCATCGGCCCAACAGCCGGCCTTCCCGGTCTGACCAGGAGAGCCGTTGGTCTTGGGATCGTACACATGCAGGTTGCCGAGCATCCGTTCCACTAGGTCGAGACTGGCTTCGCCGTCGCCAACTGTGGGACAGACGCCGTCATGGGTGGCGGGGCTGGGGAACAGCATCTCGGTGCCCAAGCCTTCGGCGAATGGCTGGCGGCCCGCCTGGCGCATCAGGTCCGGCAGATCGAGGATGATGCGGCTGAGCACGATGTGGCCCTGGTCGTCCAGCTTGTGGAACTCGCCCGCGCGCAGGAAAGCCAAACGTCCGGACGGGGCGACGCCCCAAAGCTGCCCGTCATGGGTGCCGACATAATGCGAGACGCAGGCTACCCAGCGGCCGCCTTCAGCCCGGCGGTTCTGACCGCCGATCACAATCTCGTCCCGGCGATGGAGACCCGTGAGCGCCGCGCGCAGCGGTGCGATAACCCGGCCCTGGATGTCATCGGCGCCCTCCGCTCGGCCCACGGGCGCCATCATGTCCCAGACCGCGTCAGGCGCCAGGATATCCGGTGATCCGGCGAGCAGATTGGCGAGCCCGGCGGCCGTTGAGGCTCGGAAGTCTGTCATAGGTCCCTCGATTTCGCGCTTGCATGCCAGCCGACCCCGCGGCTAGCGTCTTGCAAACGTATGCACGCGGGAGATGTGTCATGTCCGGCGGGCCTAGGAAAGAGGGCTCTGCACTGGACGATCCGGCTGCCGTCTTTAGGGTGGGCGCCAGGGAGGCCGGACCAACCGGCGCCAAGAAAACAGCAGATGACAGGGAGAATTCGATGCTGATGAAGAGACTGGCCCTTGCGGGGGCATTCGCGGTCGGAGCGTCCACGGCGGCCATGGCCTGTTCGTTCGAGAACGAGACCGAAATCCGCATGCTGTCGGCGGGCTTCGAGGCCTGGAAGGCCGTGACCGACGCGATGGCCGAATGCGGCAACTTGCAGGCCGAGCTGGATCAGGAATTCCGGACCAAGCAGCCGGCGGCCTTTGCGGCGACGCCATCGCTTTACCACATTGGCGGGGTGTCCAATGGGACGGTCACGCCGCTTCTGAATGCGGGTACGATCCGTCCACTCGATGACCTGGTCGAGAAGTACGGACAGAACCTGAGCCCGAACCAGCTAATCCGGGTGAACGGTCAGATCATGGCCATCGCGATGATGGTGAACACCCAGCACATGATGTACCGAGAAGACATCTTCAGCGATCTGGGACTGGAGCCGCCGGCGACCTATGACGATGTGCTGACCGCCGCCGCTGCGATCCAAGAGGCGGGCGTGGTCGAATACCCGCTGGGCGCGACCATGCAGTCGGGCTGGAACCTGGCGCAGGATTTCAACAACATGTTCCTGGGTTTCGGCGGGACGTTCTACAACGACGACTCGACGCCCGCGGTGAATTCCGAGGCTGGCGTGGCGGCGCTGGAGAAGATGAAGGCGCTGACGGAATTCATGGACCCGGAATACCTGGTCTCGGATTCCACCTACGTTCAGCAGCAATTCCAGCAGGGCAAGATAGCCATGGCGAACCTGTGGGCTTCGCGGGGCGGGGCCATGAACGACGAAGCGGAAAGCCAAGTCGTCGGGCTGGTCGGCTCGTCAGCGGCGCCGGTCGCGGTCGACGGGAACGGCCCGGCCACCACGCTGTGGTGGGACGGGATCGTTATTGCCTCCAACATCACCGATGAGGAAGCCGACGCCGCCTTCCGTGTCGCCATGGAGGGGCTGGATCAGGAGATGGTCCAGGCCAACAACAACGCCGCGATCTGGCTGGTGAACGGCTACACGCCCGATGCCATGGCTTCGGGCGCCATCGCCACTGCGACCGCGAGCCCGGCGCCGCAAAGCTATCCGTCGACGAGCCAGATGGGTCTGATGCACACCGCGTTGGGCAACGAGCTGCCGTCGTTCTTCACCGGCGACCGAAGTGCCGAAGAGGCGCTGGCGGCCGTGGAAGAAGCCTATACCGCCGCGGCTGTGGAGGCGGGCCTGCTCGAATAAGGCCGCTCTCACTGAGTTGGGGCCCGGTCGCCGATGGCGGCCGGGCCTTTTCTTTGAGTCGTGGTCCGATTGACGGGACGAGGCCGGCCTTAGTCGCAAACCGTTCAATGCCGGCCTCCGCAAACACGAAATGATTTGCCAGATGGTCAGGCTTGGAACATAGTGCGAACAAAATCCCCGTTGGAAAGGTCGCACCATGCAAGACATTTCACTGTATTTGCCCGGTATATTGCTGGCCTATTCGGCGTTTCTTCTCGCCATCGCCAGCCCCGGACCGAACATCCTTGCGGTCATCGGCACTTCGATGGGCGTCAACCGCGCGTCGGGTATGGCGCTGGCCATGGGCGTTGCGGCAGGCTCATTCACCTGGGCGCTGCTGACTGTGTTCGGCCTCTCGGCGATCCTCGCCACCTATGCTTCGGCGCTTTTGGTGATCAAGATTTTCGGCGGGCTCTATCTGCTTTGGCTGGCCTACAAATCTTTCAAATCCGCCGCCTCTGGCCATGACATCGAAGCGAAAGAGCTTGCCGGAGGACGTCGCACGCCGTTTGGCTACTTCCAGCGTGGCTACATCATCCAGATGACAAACCCCAAAGCCGCGCTTGCCTGGATCGCGATCATTTCACTCGGTTTGCAAGAGGGCGCGCCGCTCTGGGTCGGGGCTGTGATCGTTTTGGGCACCTTCGCGCTGTCGATCGCGATCCATCTTCTCTATGCAGTTGCGTTCTCGACCCCTGTGATGTTGCGCATCTATGGCCGAGCGCGTCGGGTCATCCAGGGCGTCCTTGGCGCCTTCTTTGCGCTCGCGGGTTTGCGGCTTCTGACAAGCCGGAGTTGATCTTGGTACGCGTTATTTCGATGCCTGTGTTGCCGATCTCGTGGGTGGTTTGATTGGGGACGGGACAGGGTATAAGGTTTGTCCTCTTTGACGCTTGGATAAGGTCCGCTCGGTGCGATCTCCAAGTCGTAGTCCGCCGATGGCTGGAACACGTACAATCCATCGGAACTGCAGTGGATCAAGGTTCCAAAAGCCTGTCACCGAGCAGGTCTTTGTCGGCTCGGGCGCCGGGACACTGGAGGACCAAAGCCGCCAAATCTTGACCTGATCGCACGGCGGCGCCTGGTGCATGACCAAGGGCCCTTGCGGCCAAGTAGCCAGCGTTGAACGCGTCCCCCGCGCCGGTTGTGTCGCGGATGTCGTCGACCGGGGGCGTCGGCAGAATGAACCGTTCGCCTTCAATCGAGAGGTGAACGGGTCCAGCCCCATCCTTGATGACCACCTCTCCGGTGCCGAAGGCTTCGAGCCGGTCGAGCGTCGCCTCCGGCCCAGAATCGCCCCAGACGCGGTGTTCGTCGTCGAAACTGGGCAGGAGTATATCCGCCGTCGCCAGGAAGTCGGGCAAAATCTGACGGACCTCTTCCAGGCTGCTCCAAAGTGCAGGGCGCACGTTCGGATCAAAGGATATGCGGCACCCCTTCGCCCGAGCTGCGACCAGCGACGCAAGAAGCGTCGCTCGCGCGGTCGGCGGGAGAATGGCCACCGTGATGCCCGACAGATGGATGAGGTCGGCACCCGACAGGTCGCGATCCAGCCGTGCCGGATCGTCCGCCAATTGCCGGGCGGCAGACGCGCTACGCCAGTAATGAAAGGACCGTTCGACCCCATCCAGCGCAATCATGTAGAGACCCATGGTCCGGTCCTCTGACCGGGCCACGGTCTCGGTCGATAGGCCATCGGCGGCCAGTTCCTCGACGAATACAGTGGAGATGCTGTCTTGACCCACCCGCGTGACAAATCCCACGTCGGCCCGGGGCCCCAAGACTTGCGCCATGTGCCAGGCGGTGTTGAATGTATCGCCCGCGAAGCCACGTCGGTATTGGCCGTGTCCCAAGGGCGCCATCTCGACCATGGCCTCGCCGACGCAGAGGATTTTGGGGCGGGTCATGGGCGGCCTTCACCATAGATTGTTCCCGTCAGCCAGGCTGGCCAATCCCTCTCGAAGAACGTCTTCGCCGTCTCATCGAAGCTACGGTTCTTGTGCTTGGTGACGGTCATGGACTTGCCATCGAAGCGAACGATCAATTGTTCCCGTTTGTGATCGTCCGTCTCTTCCCGGAACCGAAAGGCCTCTATCGGACCGTTGCGCGCTTTCGGCACCGCCGTGCCTTGCGGGTCGCAGATGGCTCTGGCCCCGCGGCTCCCACCCCTATCGGCGATGTAGTGATCGAGGGCGGTCAAAACCGTTTCGGATGCCAAGGCCATCTGCCGCCATTGCAGTGCCCGGGACAGTTGATTTGGGCGGGGCAGGGCGAGTCCGTCCCGGGCAATGGCGGCATTGAGCCTTTGAGCATCCGCAAGAGCCTGCGCCACGCCATCGGCGAAGCAGAAGGGGCCGGCGTGATCGCTCATCCGGGCCTGTATCTCGGCTTGCAGGGCCTCGACCGTGTGGGGGCTGTCGCTGCGGAAGCGCTGTTCAAGACGCACGATCGCCGCAGCAACCGCCTCTGTCCCGTCGGTTTCAAGGTACTGCGCGGGACGCTTGGCCAGGTGCTCGGCCGCCCGGGTCCCAAAGACCTGACCGGCATTCAGTGCCGATCCGCCCGGCCGCGTGACGCCATGGGTGCCAGCCGCTTCGCCCACCGCATAGATACCGGGAACCGAGGATTGCCCCCACGTATCGACCGCGATCCCGCCATTCATGTGCTGGTTGTTGACCGCGAACTCCAGCGGTTCTTCGGCCACGTCGATCTTGTATCGGCGGTACAGTTCGATCGCGAGGGGGTTCATATGCCTCAGGCGGTCGATCGGCATGGCTTGATCGGCGCCTGCTTTGCCCAGATAGGTCGCCACGTCCAGGTCCAGCCGGTTCAGACTGAACGGCAGATCGCCGGGCACCGGCAGCGGGTTGCGGTTGAAATCCATGAAGACGCGACGGCCCGCAGCCGTCTCGCGCACGATGGCGAGGTCCACGAGGCTAGAGCCGAAGTCGAGCATCCGTGTTGCGTGGAATGGCCATTGGTATCCCTTCCGGAAGATGTTCGAGGCCAGTTCCTGCGTGGTCCGGTAGTAATCGGCCAGGAAGTGGTGTTCGGTCCCGGCGTCGTCGACCGAGTAGATATGGGGCATGGACTGCACGTAGGTGCCCGAGAGATTCCACGGAAATCCCTCGCGCCGCGTGCCGATGCCAAACTGGCTTTCGGTGAGATTGACGAGCTCGACCCCGGCCTCAAGCGCCAGCCCCAGGGACCCGAAGCATCCATTGGGAAAGACGCTGTCGCGGTAGAGTTCGCCTGGCCCGCCAGCGGCCAAAACCAATGACGGCGCGCGGAAATAGATCAGACCGAAGGGGTTCGTTTGGCCCTGATCCCGGTTCCGCATGGCCAGGACGCCGAGAACCCGGCCGGCCTCGTCGCGCAGGATCTCAACCGCCGTGGTGAGGTTGAAGAACGGAATATCCAGCCGCAACGCTTCTTCGGCCAAGACCTTGACCATTAGGCGGGAAGTGCGTGGACCGCAACTGGTGGCCCGCCCGACTTCGTCATGGTCGGTCTGATAGCGCAGCGTGCCGCCCAGCGGGTCCTGCGGCAACGGCAGCCCCAGATATTGAAGACTCGCCATGGCCCGGGTCGAGCCCACCGCCTCGATATAGGCGGTATCTTCGTCCATCGCGCCACCCGCCCGGATGGAACGGGCCATGTCTTTGAAGTTGTCCCCCTGGTCCGCCGTGTTGGCCGTGTGTAGCGTCTGCTTGTCCGACCCGGAACAGGCCGAGGTGCCGCCCCAGGCTGATTGGGACAGGATCACGACACCAACTCCGCGCCGCTTGGCCTCGACCGCGGCGCGCAGCCCGGCGGCGCCACTGCCCACTACAACGGCGTCCGCCTCGACGACCGGTATCGTTTGAGCGGAAAGATCGATCGTTCCGGTCGGGTCCGGCGCCGGGCCCAGTTGGGGCATCGTCACATCGGTCAGATCGTCCAGGATGTCCTGTGGGATTTCGGTCAGCACGGCAGACGACTCCGATTTCCTCAGGACGCCGGTGGCGCAATGCCGGATGAGGCGCGCACGGCGAGTGAAACTGGACTCAGCCATTGCTGTTTCGGGCGCGTGCCGTCGCCGATCCAGGCCAGAATGACTTTTGCGATCTGTTCGCCGAACCCCGCAATGTCACATCGGACCGAGGACAGGGGTGGCCAGACTTGGGCGCATTCCTCGATGTCGTCGAACCCCATGATGCGCAGCCCGTCCACACCGACGCCCCGCCCGATCTGCTGGCACCCAGACAGGAGACCAAGGGCCACCAGATCGTTGAAACAGACAACGCCGTCGACATCGGCATGATCCGTCGCCAACCGGGATGCCAGTTCCCGACCGAATTGACGGGTCGAGCGTCCGGTCAAGACCAATTCCGGCAGCCCGGCATCGGCGAGTGCGTCTCGGTAGCCCTGCATCCGGCGCAATGTGACTGGCCGGCCGGGTAGGCCGCCGACGAACGCGATCCGCTTTGCGCCCAGTTGCAGCAGGTGCTCGGTCGCAGAGCGGCTACCGTCCTCGTAGTCCGGCGCGGCAAAGGGAAAGAGACTCGTGCGGTCATCGACACGGCGCAGAACTTGCATGGTTGGAATGCCAGCGCGCTTGATGGCGTTAAACCCACCATCCCCCTCCCCATAGGCGGGGGAAACGATGATGGCCGCGACGCCATGCTCGATCATGGCGCCGACGACCTGGGCCTGCACGCGGAGGTCTTCGCCCGTATTGGCGACAACCGCGGCATAGCCCTGCTCCGACAGCGCCATCTGCAGCGATATGGCGAACTCGGCAAAGAACGGGTTCCGCAAGTCATTAATGACCAGACCGACAAGGCCGGTGGTCGAGCTGCGCAAGGTCGCGGCCGCCCGGTTATAGACGTAGCCTAGCTCCGACATGGCGGATCGGACCTGCGCGCGTGTCTCCGCCTTTACCGTGGGGCTGTTCTGTAGCACCAGGCTCACCGTCGATTTCGACACGCCGGAACGACGGGCTACATCGATTATGGTGGGGCGGCGATCCATGGACGGCTCTACACTTCGATATCGACGACAAGAATGCCGTCGATTCCGCCCATTGCGTTTTCGACCAAGCGCCCCCCCGCCGCCTTGTGGTCGGGGTGGTCTTGATAGGCTTGGAGCGCGTCCCAGCTGTCGAAATCGACCGTGAAGCCGTGCATATAGCCGCGCTCGATCTTTTCGGGGCTCTGGCTCTTGCCCGAGCGGATATCGATGAAGCCGGGGACTTTCTCCCTGATGGCGGCAAGCTCGTCGAAGATTTCGAAAACGAGTTCATCCGAGACCTCTGGACGGAATCTGATCAAGACGATGTGGCGGATCATGCGGCGGCCCCCATGGCGTGATCTTCGCGGATCATGTCCGAGGCCTTTTCCCCGATCATAATGGCAGCGGCATTGGTGTTCGATGAGATCACCGTGGGCATGATGGAATTGTCCACCACGCGCAGCCCTTCAATCCCGTTGAAACGCAAGCGGATGTCGACGACGGCTTCGACATCGGGCCCCATCCGGCAGGTGCCCACGCAATGGTGCGACGTCTTCGAGTGCTCACAGATGAAGTCGAAGTAGTCTTCGTCGGTTTTCACGTCCGACCCGGGCAGGCGTTCGGCTTGCACAAATTTCCGAAGCGGTTCCTGGGCCATGATCTCTTGGGTGAGCTTCAACCCGCGGATGGACATGGCCCGGTCCTGAGGGTCCTGCAGGTAATTCGGATCAATCAGTGGGGCCTTGGCTGGGTCCGCGGACTGAAGCCGCACCGTGCCGCGAGACCGCGGACGCAGGTAGCAGGAGTTCAGTGTGACGCCGCCGTTCCGCATCGCGGCGACCCCATGCTCGATCCCGGTGCCAAGGCCGAGATGAAACTGGATGTCCGGGCTGCGTGCATCGGGGTCGGCGTACCAGAAGCCCCCCGTTTCGAAGAGCGAAGAGGCAACCGGCCCCTTGCGGGTCAGGAGGTATTGCAGACCCGCGACAGCGGCCCAGATGGGCTTTGCGTAGCGGTCGTAGCTGTAGGGTCCCGAGAGTTCGGAGATGCAATAGAGATCCAGATGGTCCTGGAGGTTTGCCCCGACACCGGGCTGATCAAAGACTGGCGTGATCCCAAGGTCGCTCAGCGTGTCGGCGGGCCCGATCCCCGAAAGCTGCAGGAGACGCGGCGAGCCTATGGCACCGGACGACAAAATCACTTCTGATCGGGCGGTCAGGTGGCGGCCGTCCGCCGTCTCCACCCCTGTTGCCCGGCCGCTTTCCACAACGATCCGCTTCACCTGGACGCCAGTGCGGACCGTCAGGTTAGCGCGACTTTCGTTGGGGGCCACATATGCCATGGCCGCCGAGGACCGCCGCGCGTTTCGCTGGGTCAACTGGTAGTAGCAGACGCCGTCCTGCGTCTCGCCGTTGATATCGATGTTGCGGGGGATGCCGATCTCCTTGGCGGCGTCGAAATAGGCCTCGCAGATCGGTAGGGGCGCGATGGGCTGGCTGACGCCCAGTGGCCCACCCTGGCCGTGGTAGCGGTTGTTGTAGGTGTCGTTGTCTTCGGCCCGGCGGAAGTAGGGCAGAACGTCGTCATAGGCCCACCCGGCGCAACCCATCTGCCGCCAGTCGTCGTAATCCTGCGCGTTCCCCCGGGTGTAGATCTGGGCATTGATGGCAGAGCCGCCGCCAATCACCTTGGCCTGGGTGTAGCGGAATGCCTTGTTCTGCATGTGCCTTTGGGGAACGGTGTCCCAGCCCCAGGACCCGATACCTTTGGTCATCTTCGCAAAGCCCGCGGGCAGGTGGTAGAACGGATGCCGGTCGCGACCGCCCGCCTCCAAGAGCAGAACTTGGACATCTGGGTTCTCCGTCAGCCGCGCGGCGACGACGGACCCGGCGGATCCGCCGCCGATGACGATGAAGTCATAGCTGTCCAGGCTATGGGGAGTCATGGACCGCGTCCTCAAGCGGGGGCCGCCACGGGGACGGCGGCGAAATGTGTGTCGTGGATGTGCTGACCCGTCCGCAGCGCAAGGGCCGCGATGGTCAGAGCGGGGTTCACCGCCGCCGACGTCGGCAGGACCGAGGCGTCGGTGATGAACAGGTTCTTGTGGTCGTGGCACCGCCCGAATGTGTCGGTCACGCTGTTCCGCGGATCGTGGCCCATCCGTGCGGTGCCGCATTGGTGGGAGGGCGCGCGCCGGTCGAAGGCCTGGGACAGGACAATGGGGAAGCCCGCCCGCCGGAGCAGGTCCTTGACCTTGGCGACGAGCGCGAGATGGGTGTCCCAATTGGACCGCTTCCAGTCGAGCCGGATCTGATCACCCTCGAGCGTCACCCGGCTCTTAGGATTGGGCAGGTCCTCGGACATCGCATAGACATCCACCGAGCGGGCCGCGATCAAGTTGGCAACGATGCGCGGCAGGCCCGTGGTGGCCGCCAGGATCGGGCCTGTGATCTTGCCGAGCATCTGGATATTGCCCAGGGGCGTCCCGTTCGGCCCGCCAGTCAGGTAGAAGTCGTTGACCATCAGCGTCTTCTGATACACCGAACGATTCCACCGAAACGGATGCAACCCGAGGATGGCAGAACAGTTGTGGTTCATGAAGTTCCGGCCCACCTGATCGGACCGATTGGCGAGCCCCCGTGGGAAGGCCTCCGACGCAGAGCGCAAGAGCAGCGCGGTCGATTGCACCGCCCCCGCCGCCAGCGCAAAAAAACGTGCACTCAGCCGTTCAGTTCCGCCGGGGCCAGTGACCTCGATCGCGGAGACCTCACCGTCGGGTCGGGTAAGGATACGGTCCACGCGGGTACCGGTGCGCAGCTCCACATTCCGATGGGCGAGCGCAGCGTCCAGCGCATCCTCTGCATCTTTCTTGCCGCCATTCGTATCCGGATGACCGTCCCAGGTGGTGGCGCCGCCATCCAGCCAGCGCTCAATATCGACGCCCAAAGGAATTGCGGACGGATGCAGCCCCTGGTCTTTGAACGCCTTGCGCAGGCGCGCGATCTCCGGCTCATCGGGGACGGGTGGCATGGGATAATCGCCGGATCGGGGCGGGTCCGTCGGATCTTCCCCGGCTTTCCCGCGAACCTCGTAGAGCGCCTCGGCGTCGCGATAGAACGGCTCCAGGGTGCCGTATGAAATCGGCCAGCCCGGGGTGACGCCATCCTGGTGGCGGATGGGCGCAAAATCCTCTGCCCTGAAGCGGATCAGTGCCGCGCCATAAAACTTCGAATTGCCGCCGACCATGTGGTAATTCCCGGGGCTGAAGGGGACATCGTCGCCGTCGAGCCACATCTCATCGGGTCGAAAATGCCCGGTGCGAAAGATCGCGTCTGCGTCCCGATCTTGGGCCGAGGGCGTTAAGCGTTCCCCCCGTTCCAGGATCAGGACGCGGCACCCGGACGCGGCGAGGGATGACGCCAGGGTCGCGCCGCCCATTCCGGACCCGATGATGATGACATCCCAATCGGTCACGGCTTGATGCGAGCCTCCGTCTGCGGATTGAAGGCCACGGCCTTTTCCATGTTGACGGCAAAGTCGAACATCTCTCCGGACGCGACGGTCGTATCCGCCCGCATCCGCGCGATCACATCCTTGCCGCCAAGCGTCATGGTTACGAACGTGTCCGCACCGGATGGTTCCGTCACGCCCACACGGTTGCTGAGCGTCTCAATGCGGTTGGAATCGCGGTCCGCGGCTTCAGGGTCGGTGATTGCTTCGGGACGGATGCCCAGGAGGATGTCCTTGCCCGCCCAATCGGCCATGTTGTCCTGGGCGAATGCCAGGAACGCATGACCGTCCTCGGACCGTGTCAATCTGGCGTGGGGTACGCCATCCACCATCTCGACCCTGGCCGGAACGACATTCATCGCAGGACTGCCCATGAAGGTCGCAACAAAGACATTCTCGGGCGTGTCGTAGATCTCTTTCGGCGTGCCCAGCTGCTGGACATAGCCGTCGAACATGACCGCGATCCGGGTCGAAAGCGTCATCGCCTCGATCTGGTCATGGGTGACATAGACCACGGTGGTCTGGAGATTTTGATGCAGCTTCTTGATCTCGGTGCGCATATCCACGCGCAGCTTTGCGTCGAGGTTCGACAACGGCTCGTCAAACAGGAAGACATCCGGGTTGCGCACCAAAGCGCGGCCCATGGCGACCCGCTGACGTTGCCCCCCGGAAAGCTGGCCGGGCTTGCGGTCCAGCAGGTGGTCGATCTGCAGGAGCGCCGCTACGTCATTCAGCGCCTTGTCCCGCTCGGACTTGGGCGTGCCGTGCATCTCCAGCCCGAAGGTGATGTTCTGGGCCACCGACATGTTGGGGTAGAGCGCGTAGCTCTGGAACACCATGGCGATGTTGCGCTTCGACGGATGGACCCCGTTCATCACCCGATCCCTGATCGAGATCTCCCCCGATGTGATCCCTTCGAGCCCCGCGATCATGTTGAGCAACGTCGACTTCCCGCACCCTGACGGGCCCACCAGCACGAGGAACTCGCCTTCCTCCACCGCGATATCGACCCGATGCAACACCTCGACGGCGCCGTAGGATTTCGTGACGTTGTTGATGTCGAGAAAACTCATCGGATTATCCTTTCACGGAGCCCGCCATCAGGCCGCGGACGAAGAAACGCCCGGCGACGATGTAGACGAGGAGCGTGGGCAGAGCGGCGAGTATCGCGCCCGCGAAGTGGACGTTATATTCCCGCACGCCCGTCGAGGAGTTGACGAGGTTGTTGAGCGCCACGGTCATGGGCGCAGCGTCGCCGCTGGCGAAGGACGCGCCGAACAGGAAGTCGTTCCAGATATTGGTGAAGAGCCAGATGACGCAGACCACGGTGATCGGCCCCGAGGAGGGCAGGAGGATCCGGTAGAAGATCTGGAAGAACCCGGCGCCGTCGATCTGGGCCGCGCGCACCAATTCGGTCGGGAAGGCGGCATAGTAATTGCGGAAGTAGAGCGTGGCAAACCCGATGCCGTAGACGACATGGACCAAGACGAGGCCCGTGGTGGTGCCACTGATCTCCAGGATGCCGAGGATCCGAGCCATGGGGATGAGGACGATCTGGAACGGGATGAAGCAGGAGAAGAGCATCAGCCCAAAGATGATCGTGTCCCCCCGGAAGCGCCATTTGGTGAGCACATAACCGTTGAGCGCCCCGATGATGGTGCAGATCACCACGGCCGGCACGACCATCCGGATGGAGTTCCAGAAATAGGGGCGCAAGCCGGTGGGCTCGACCCCAATCTGAGCCGTGGACCAGGCCGATAGCCACGGCGCGATGGTCCAGTCCTGCGGCAGCGCGATCATGTTGCCGCCGGTGATCTCGCCCAAGGGCTTTACCGAGTTCACAGCCATGATGAAGAATGGCAGCAGGTAGAAGAGTGCGAAGAGAAGCAGCACCAGGTAGACGAAGGTCCGACCGGCCCGGCCAACGGAAGCGGCATTGTCTTGGGTCGCGATGGCCATCACTTCTTCTCCCGCAATTCGGCGTAGAGATACGGGACCATGATCGCGGCGATCGTCATGAGCATGATGACGGCCGAGGAGGCGCCGATCCCCATCTGGTTTCGGGTAAAGGTGTAGGAATACATGAACGTGGCCGGCACCGCGGTGGCGTTGCCAGGCCCCCCGCCGGTCAGCGCAATGACCAAGTCATATGATTTGATCGCGAGATGGCTGAGGATGACGAAGGCTGACAGGAAGGCTGGCCGCAGGAGTGGGATAATGATTTTCCGATAGAGTTGGAAATTCGACGCGCCATCCATCTGAGCGGCCTTGAGGATCTCGTTATCGATCCCCCGCAAACCGGCCAGGAACATGGCCATCACGAAGCCCGAGGTCTGCCAGACGGCGGCTATGACAATGGTGTAGATCGCCATGTCACGGTCTTTGATCCAGCCGAACTGAAAGCTCTCCCAGCCCCAGAGATGCATCGTATTCTCAATGCCGATGCCGGGATCGAGGAACCATTTCCACGCGGTCCCTGTGACAATGAAGGACAGGGCCATGGGATAGAGGAAGATGGGCCGCAGCATGCCCTCGCCCCGTATCTTCTGGTCCAGGAAGATCGCGAGGAGCAGGCCGATGATTGTACAGATGGCGATGTAAAGGGAGGCGAAGATCGCAAGGTTCGTGATCGCCACGTCCCATTCGCGGATGCGGAACAGCTTCGAGTAATTCTCCCATCCCTCCCAGCCATAGCTTGGCAGCATGCGGCTGTCGGTGAAGCTGAGATAGATGGTGAAGGCGATGAAGCCGTAGACAAAGAGAAGCACGAGCGCAAAGGACGGCGCCAGCACGAGCTTGGGCAGGACGTCCTGCAAGCGGGTGCGCATATCGACGGAGCTGTCGCGGGACATGGCCGGCCTCCCTGTCAAAACGGTTGAAGTCTGTTGCTGGCGCGCGAGGGATCCCGCGCGCCGTAGATCGGGTCGGGCTTACTGGGCCAACTCGACCGCAGTCACCATTTCAGAGGCCGCGGTTTCGGCGTCAAACTCACCATTGAAGTGGGCCGTGATGACGTCATACATCGCATTCTGAACCGCCGGCGGGTTGGCGTGGCCATGCGCCATGGAGCCGAAGAGGCCACCGGAGGCGGCCGCATCCGCCAGTTGAGCCATGCCTAGCTTGCCGCAGGCGTCGAAGGCCTCGTCCGAGATGTCGGTCCGGGCCGGGACGGAGCCTTTGACGGTGTTGAAGGCCACCTGGAATTCCGGGCTCATCACCGACGACGCCATAGTTACCTGCGCGTCCATCGCCGCGGCATCGGTCACATTGAACATCGCGAACTGGTCGGAGTTGAAGGTGACGGTGCCTTCGGAACCTGGCACACGGAAGCACTGGAACTCGACGCCAGCGGTTTGACCGGCATTGACGAATTCGCCCTTGGCCCAGTCTCCCATGATTTGGAACAGCGCTTCGCCGTTCACGACCATGGCCGAGGCGAGGTTCCAGTCGCGACCCGAGAAGTTGTCGTCGACAAACCCGCGCAGGGTGTCCATGCGCTGGAATGCTTCGACCATCTGAGGGCCGCCCAACGCATCGGGGTCCAGGTCAATAAAGGCGGCCTTATAGAATTCCGGGCCGCCAACGCCCATCGCGACGGAGTCAAAGACGGTGGCTTCCTGCCAGGCCTGACCGCCATGGGCCAGGGCGACGTAGCCAGCGGCCTCGGCGGCTTCCATGGCTGCAACGAACTCGTCCCAGGAACCGGGCTGCTCGAGGCCAAGCTCTTCCATGATGGCGGTGTTCGCCCAGACCCAGTTGGTGGAGTGGACGTTCACCGGAGCGGACACCCAGCTGCCGTCATGCTTGGAAAAGTTCTGCAAAGCAGCAGGCACCACATCGTCCCAACCCTGTTCGGCCGCCAGCGTGTTCAGGTCAGCCAGGGCGCCTTCCGCAGCCCAATCCTGGATCGCGAAGCCCAGCATCTGGACGGCCGTCGGCGGGTCACCGGCGGTTACGCGGGCGCGCAGAACGGTCATGGCGTCGGAGCCGCCGCCACCCGCAACGGGCATATCGGTCCAGCCCACCCCTTGACCTTCAAGATCGCTCTTCAGCACGTTCAGTGCGGCCGCTTCGCCGCCCGACGTCCACCAGTGCAACACTTCCACGCCTTCGGCATGGACCATCGCCGTGCTGGTCATGAGCGCAACGGCGGCGCCGGTCAGTTTAATCATACGCATTGGGTTCCTCCCTGGAATTTGCGTGTCTCTCTTCGTTCTTTGCCCTGACGTTCGTCAGGCGCGATTCACCCAAGGTTCGCGTGTGCGCCCAACGCGCATCACCACCGATTTCACCTCAAGGAATTCTTCAAAACCATAGCGGCCAATCTCCCGTCCCTGGCCGGATTGCTTCATGCCGCCAAAGGCAACCTCAGGGTATCCATCCATCCAAGTATTGGTCCAGACCGTCCCGGCCTGGGCTCGGCGGGCAAAGGACAGGCAAGTATGGACATCATTGCTCCAGACCCCCGCCGACAGTCCGTAGATGCTATCATTGGTCAACGCGATCGCTTCATCGAGCGTCTTGAAGGTCAACACCGACAGGACCGGGCCAAAGACTTCCTCTTGAACGATGCGCATCGACGACGTCAGCCCGGTCACAATGGTCGGCTGGTAGAACTGAGCGCCGACGCCCTCGACCGTCAAGGCCTCCCCGCCTAGCCGGACATCGGCGCCTTCGGCGACCGCTTCTTTGACGTAAGCGTCGATCTTCGTCTGATGCTCAGGCGTGACGATCGCACCGACCTGCGTGGCCGCGTTCAGTGGGTTTCCGAAGGCCACATGGCGCGACAGCTCCACCACCCGGGCCGTGAATGCCTCGGCGATGTCCTCATGAACGATGATCCGGCTCGAGGAGTTGCAGCACTGACCCACGTTGAAATGGACGCCAAATACAACGGCATCCGCCGCGTCGTCGAGATCCGCATCGGGGAAGATCACCTGCGGGTTCTTGCCACCAAGCTCCAGCGCGACTTTCTTCAGCGTGCCTGCGGCGATCTCGGAGATCTTCTTGCCCACCGCGGTCGAGCCGGTGAAGGAAATCATGTCCACATCGGCGTGGGATGTCATCAGGCTGCCCACCGGCATCCCATATCCCAGCACGATGTTGCAGACGCCCTTGGGCATTCCCGCCTCGACCAGTAACTCGGCCAAGAGCGCGGTCGTGCCAGGGGTCATCTCAGACGGCTTGACTACACAGGTGCATCCGGCGGCAAGGGCGAAGGGCAGCTTCTGGCTCAGGATCCAGAAGGGGAAATTCCATGGCGTGATGATGGATACGACGCCGATTGGCTCTTTGAGGACCATTGCGACCATATCATCGCCCAGCGTGTTGTGGCTGTCGCCATGGACGGTCCGGGCCAGCGACGCTGCATAGCGCCAAAGATCCGCCGCCCCGCCCACTTCGCCCCGGGACTGGCTGATGGGCTTGCCGCTCTCCAGCGTCTCAAGGATGGCAAGCCGCTCGGTATGTTCTTCGATGAGGTCCGCGACTTTGAGCAAGACCGCCGCTCGGGCCTTGCCCGAAATCCGGCTCCAGCGGTCATCGTCAAAGGCAGCGCGGGCGGCCTCGATCGCGGCCTCGGTTTCTGCCTCACCCCCTCGGGCCGCACGGCTGACCACGACACCATGCGACGGCGACACACGCTCCGACACAGCCCCGTCGGCACTGTCGATCCAGACGCCATCGATGAAATGCCGCAAGACAATCGGCTCCGCCGGGATCGCGATTTCCGCGTCCGTGATGATGGTCATGTCCATCATTCAGGTTCCCTCAAAGACCGGTTTGCGTTTGTCTTGGAAAGCGGCGACACCCTCGGCCCGGTCGGCTGTGGCGGCAACCGCCGCAGACCCCAGAGCTTCGATCGACGCACCCCGGTCCTCGCCCACGGCGGCGTGGATCATGTTCTTGGCGATTTCGGTCGCGCGCGGCGATAGCGCCTCGACCTCGCCCGCAATCCCCCGTGCCATCGCCAGGACATCTTCCGAAACCCCAACGACAAAGCCGCAGGCCGCCGCGCGGTCGGAAGGAATCCGACGACCGAAAAGCGCCATTTCCTTAACCAGGGGTTCGGGGATCAATCGGGTCAGTCGCTGGGTGCCAGACCAGCCGGGCACGATACCCACGCGAGCCTCGGGCAGGGCTAGGGTCGCGCTGGGCGTCATCACGCGCAAATCGCAGGCCGCCGCAAGCTCCAACCCGCCGCCAAAAGCATGGCCGTTCAAAGCCGCAATTGTAGGTTTGGAAAGCCGTGCCAGGCGATCGAAGATCCGGTGCCCATCGCGTACCCAGTGGCGCGCAAATTCCGCCGCGCCCAACCCGCCCCAAGCATTGATGTCAGCACCGGTGCAGAAGGCCCTTTCGCCTTCGCCGGTGACAATGACCGTGCAGATGTTCGGGTCGCGATCTATGGCAGTCAGATGCCGCTCCAGATCGTCCAGCATGGTCAGTGTGAAGGCATTCATCTTGCCGAGATTTTCCAGCCGCAACAGCGCCGTGGCACCAGTAATCTGAAGCGAGACACGGCTCATTGCGCCCACTCCATCGCGCTACGGGCAAGAAGGCTCCTGGGCATTAGAGCAGCGTTCTCCGCCACGCTGACCCGGCCTTCGGAGGCGGCCACGATGTCACGCTCCACCTCGATGCCAGGCATTATTTCAGTGGCGACGAGACCCGTCTCGGCCAGCCGCATCACACAGCGCTCCGTGATATAAAGCACGTCCTGCCCCAACTCCCGCGCGCGCCGGCCTGAGAAGGTCACGTGCTCGACCGATTGGACCATCTTGGTGAACTTGCCGGGGGTGGCGACGGTGACGCCATCCTCGTTTATCTCCACCTTCGCGCCAGCCTCGAACCAGCCGGAAAAGACGATCTTCTTGGCTTGACTGGTGATATCGACAAACCCGCCCGCCCCAGCCGTCAGGTACGGCTTCTTGCCGAGCTTAGAGACGTTGACATTGCCCTCCACATCCACCTCCAAAAAGGACAGGAAGGACAGGTCGAACCCTGCACCCTGGAAGAAAATGAACTGCTGGGGCGATGGCACGAAACCATCCGCATTCGACGCGCAGCCAAAAGCGAAGTCGGTCAGGGGCATGCCTCCGACGGCCCCTTGCTCAATGGCCCATGTGACGGCCTCGGGTTGACCCGCCTCGAGCAGGATACGCGGCACTATGGCCGAGATCCCAAACCCTAGATTGGCGGTCATGCCCGACTTCAACTCCATCGCCGCACGTCGGGCGATGACCTTTTCGATGCCGTAATCCGGCACGCTGAAACTGTCCCACGGCCGCTGAATCTCGCCCGATATGGCGGGGTCGTACGGCGTTTCGGTCGTCTGCTTCTGGTCGGGATCGATGACCACGAGGTCCACCAAGTGTCCAGGCACCCGGACGTCCTGGGGGCTGAGCGTGCCGCGTTTGCTGACCCGTTTGACCTGGGCGATGACCAGCCCGCCATGGTTGCGCACGCAGATCGCCTGTTCCAGACCACCCAGATAGGCGCCTTCATGTTCGTAAGTCAGGTTGCCATGTTCATCGGCGGTGGTGGCGCGCAGAATGCAGACATTCGGCACGATGTTGGGAAAATGCAGCCAGGTCTCGCCGTCGAACTCCACCCGGCGCACGACCGGGTCCGCCGCGCCGCGGGCATTCATAGCGCAGCCGTCGCGGATCGGGTCGGCGAAGGTATCGAGGCCGATTTTGGTGAGGACACCGGGGCGCCGGGCGGCGGCTTCGCGGGTCATGTCAAACATGATGCCCGACGGCACGTTATAGGCCGCTAGGCGATCCTCGACGATCATCCGCCAGATCTCCGGCATCGGCAGGTTTGAAGGGCCCGATGGATAAGACCCGGCCAGAACCTTTTTTAGAAGGCCATCCTTCGCCAAGTATTCCATGCCCCCCACGCCATACATGTCCCCTGCAGCAATGGGGTGCAGGGTGGTGAGGTCGCGCGGATGGCCCTCGGCCTCGAACCGCGCGCCGATGGCCTTGAGCACCAAGTCCGGGCAGCCGAGCGCCGAAGACGAGGATACGGTGATGACTGCTCCATCAGCGATCTGCGCCACGGCATCGGCGGCGGAGACGACCTTGCTCATGGCGTGCCTCCGTAATCGACCGCTTCGCGCTGCCCCGATTGGGCTGATTTGCGGACCGCGTGCGCCACAGCCAATGACTTGACCCCGTCCCAACCGGTCGCCGCAGGCGGACCCTCCCCCCGGATCGCGGCGGCAAAGTCGGCCAGGCCTTGGACGTAGAGATCATGGTCGGAATAGGGGACAGATTCGCGGCCCTCGGCCGTGGCCAACTCAATTTCGCCCACCGGGCGCTGGGTCATAACGTCCTTGGCGAAGATCGAGCCTTCGGTGCCATGCACCTCCAATCCCGAGCCGGCGAAGGGGTGGGTAAAGCTCTCATGGGTCATGACCATCGCGCCCGACTGCATGGTCCAAACCGACATGGCGCTGTCCTCCACGCCCTCTCCCATGCCGGAGGCGGTCATTTGGGCCGTAACCGTTTCGGGGTCTTCATCTAGAATGAAACGCGCCACATCTGC
>JBCDCS010000007.1:0-35349 GCA_039181205.1 Pseudomonadota bacterium | reverse complement strand
ATGACCCCGCACCAATGGCTCCGCCGCGAGCGTCTGCTGCGGGCGCAGGCGATGCTGTCGGAGACCGATACACCGGTGGCCGAGGTCGCCTATGCCACCGGCTTCTCCTCCCAGTCGCACCTGACGACGATCATGCGCCGCGAGCATGGCGTGACCCCCGGTGCCTACCGCAAGCGCCGTCAGGGCTAGTTGCAATAGCCCCTGTCCTAGGCTGGAGTGAAGTCGTAGCCGCCATCGGGTCGGCGTAGCAGGCGGCCGAGAGACAGCGTCTCCAGATGGGTGGCCGCGAAGCGCAGGCGGTCGATCGCGATCATGTCCATGATGCGCATGCGCGTCGCGATGGCCCGGCCCGGATCGACGTCGAGTTGATATGTCACGCCGGGGTGCAGGAGTTGTAGCGGACCACACAGGAACGTGTCAGCGAGGAGCACCACCTGGTCGTCCCCGGAAGCCAACCAGATGACGGCATGACCCGGCGTGTGCCCAGGGGCTGGGACAAGGTGGACGCCTTCACCGAGATCCGCTTGACCGGGGATCGGGATGAGGGGGTAGCCGGGCCGCGTCGTGAAGCGGTGCGCGACACGTCCCACCGCGCGTTGCACAGCGGGCAACCGATCGATCGCCGATGCGTCGGAACAGAAGCGCAGTTCCGCCTCTGCCACATGAACGACCGCGTTCGAGAAGCGACGTGTGCCGCCCGGTCCGAAGAGCCCGCCGAAATGGTCGGGGTGCAGATGCGTTAGGATCACATCCGTGACCGCTGCAGGGTCTATGCCCGCCTGGGCGAGGGCCAACGGGTGCTGTCCGGTCCCGGGATGCGGGGCCTGTAGGGCGTCGCCGGCCCCGACATCGACCAGGATCAGCCGGGTTGGCGTACGGATGGCCCAGGCGCTGCAACCGAGGAAGATCTTCTCGCCATGATGAGTGGGCATTCGATCGTTCGGCGCGGGTCCGAAGACCGATCGGGCTAGGTCGAGCTTTCCGTCCGAGAGTGAGAAGAGATCGAGCGCGCCGATGCGCCGGTGTCGCGATTGCGCCGCTGCGATCTGCCCCGAGGCAAGCGCACCGGCCGTTAACGTGGCCATACCGCTGATCATGAACCGCCGCCGCGCAGCGCCTGACGGGGAGCGGGCGCTCGCACCTAGCTGGACAGTGCCAGGCTTAGGGATGGAAGATCGTTTGGGGATCGCACAGTCCTCCTCGCGGCGGCGGAACCGAGGAGAGGTTACGATAATGAAGCACCAAGTTCTTCTCCAGATCAGTGCTTTGCGGATATTTGCAGCATAGATTTCTTTTTCATACCAATGCTCTAATCTGAAGCGATTGGGCGGATAGACGTTCAGGAGAAGGGCCGGCAACAACGCCCTGTAGGGTCGCCAGTCTGGGCTCCAGAAGCGTCCATTACGATGGTTGTCGAAGGAGAAGGAACTCGTATTGCCGCGCAGGAAGCATTGGCGTCCTAATGCTAGAGCACACTACTACGAAATAGTTAAGCCGGGTATGCCCGAGGGGACGTTCCACGTCCGGGCGTCAGCGGCCACAAAGGCGCGGGCAGCCGTCACCCCCGCGGCGCGAACAAGATGACTGCTGCGCCAACGAGGCAGATGGCGGTGCCGGCGAGGTCCCACCGGTCTGGGCGATGGCCTTCGGCCAGCCAGAGCCAGGCCATCGACGCCCCGATGTAGACCCCGCCATAGGCTGCGTAGGCACGTCCGGCCGCCTCAGTCTGCACCAGTGTCAGTAGGGCGGCGAAGAGGGCAAGCGAGGCAATGCCCGGCAGCAACCACCACGCCGAGCGGTCGAGGCGCAGCCAGGCCCAGAAGGCGAAGCAGCCGCCGATCTCGGCCAGCGCGGCCGCGAGGTAGACGAGCGCGCTGCGCGTCAAGCCTGCGCCCTTGCGGCATCGTCCGTCTTGAGCGCTCGCAGGACGGTGCAGTCCGGACCTCGCCCGCCCGGGCAGTCGTCTTCGCCAAGGCTGACGATGTCGGTGAGCGTCGCTTCTAGAGCTCTAAGCCCCGCCATCCTGACGCGGACGTCCGACAGGTGTTCACGCGCCAGATCAAGGGTACCCTGGCAGTCACGGTAGGGAACCGCCATCACCAGCATCGGCACCCGCACCTGTGCGATGGAGAAGCCGAAGGACCGGCACCGGCGGATGAACGTCAGCCTATCCACGTCCTCGGCCCTATAGCGACGCTGTCCGCCACACGGCCCGGCCGCGGCAGGAGGCCAATCTCCTCGTAGTAGCGGATCGTCGGCGCAGTCGTACCGGCGTGCCGCGCGAGAGCGCCGATCTTCATGCTGCCATTCCTCAAAATAGCCCTTGAACCTCAAACTACTTGAAGCCGCAGCCTCTGCCCAGCCTTGCATTCAGGAGCGCCGATATGACCGATATCATTCCGCCACCCGAGCCACCCATCGCATACAGCCTGTCAGGTCGCGACTACAGCACCTGCCTCGACTGGATTGCGACACTGAGTGTCGATGCCCTCATCGCGCACCGCCGCGATGACATGCGTCTGCAACTGACCTACGCTCCCAAAGCTCGCGCGCGTCGATGAAATGGTGCGACGCGAAAGAAAATGCTGCGCATTCCTCGACTTCGCGCTGAGCAAGGAACAGAATGGCCTTCGGCTCAGGATCACAGTGCCCGAGCGGGCGCGGGCCACGGTCGACGATGTGCTCGCGCCTTTCACGCCGGACGGGGCCGCGACGGTGTGCGCCAACTGCGGATGAGAACAAAACTTCGAAACTGCGCCAGCTGGGATCTCACGCGGCGGTGTTCCATCAAGTGCGCCCACTGAAGACGTCGAAATGAAACGGTTTCACCGTTGCACTGTGGTCGTGGCCAGACTTCGGCATGCCTGCAAAGGAACGTTTAGAGCCGTGCAGAACACCGTCCGCTCCATCATCTAGCGATGGCCACAACTCCGTCGCTGAGCACGACCAGGGCAGGGGCCGCGTGCAGCGCCTTTAGGGGGACGTCGCGCGCGCTTCCCTCGGTGGTCAGCGCCCGCACGTAGAGCCAGAAGAGCGGCGCCAGCATCAGCGCGGCCGGCAGGTTGAGTGGCCAGATCGCCCGCGCGACGTCATGGGCGCCTTGAAGTTCGGCGATCCCTCCGATGAGCGGTGGCGCCTCCGCCGCCGCCTCCGCCATGAAGAACAGGGCGAGCGGATTATAGACGTGCCGGTTCGACGTCCGCAGCAGCAGGAGGTTCGCGCAGAAGAGGGACAGGCCGATCAGGAGGCTGCCGCCCGCGATATGGAGGACGTTTTCGGTCGTCATCGTCGCTTTCCCGGGTGGATGTCGCCGCCGCTCGGCCGCGGCCCCCTCCGGCTACGCCTCGACACCGGCCCAGGCAACCACCGACATCCCAAGGCGGCACCGCAGCCGTCCTTCCCTGTCGGCGCGGACCGTGGACGGACGTCGGCGGGCTCCATCGGCGACTTCATTGGGCAGACTGTGAATTCAAAGGTCCATACATGATGCAGTCGCAGCGAATGGCCGGTATTTGCAGGAGGTGCGCATACCTTCGGAAATCTCGAACCGCACGTGCTTCTGTGTCTTGCTTTGAAGGACGGAGGCTCGCTCCTTGATCTGACCGGACACCATCACATCGACGACCTTCATCTTCACCAAGTCACAGCCTCGAAGCTTGCTGTCGATTGCCATATCGAAAAGCGCGAGGTCGCGACGGTTTTCGGCCAATTCAAGTCGCACGCGGATCGCCCAGACGTGCTTTGATTTAAGAGATCGCTTCTGACCGACTATGCGGCCCTTGTTCCAAGCTGGGCGAAGTGCGCGAATGGCTGGTGAGTCTGGTGTTTCCACAGCTGATCCTCTGACCCGCCATGCCCTCCCGCAACGATAACCCAGTGTTGACCAAGCCAGCATACCGCATGATCCTGCGCTGCCTCCGAGATGCGCAACGGCGCACAGACATACCAGATGCTGCGCAGTGCACGAACGGCAGCTTCCGGCGTATTTCGTTGAAAAACTAATGCTTGATCGGGCCGTAACCCACTGATTCACTTCGGTCAGTGGGGAGGAAGGCGGCGATGATGGGACCGAGGCAGGAGGCGCAGGCGGCGCTGTTTTACGAGTTCTCGCTGGAGGATCATGTGCCGCGGGACCCCCTGCTGCGGTTGATCGACCGGTTCGTCGACCTCGGCGGCATCCGGGCGCATCTGGCAGAGTTCTACAGCCACACGGGCCGTCCCTCCGTCGACCCCGAGCTGCTGATCTGCATGCTGATCGTCGGCTACTGCTTCGGCATCCACTTGGAGCGGCGCCTCTGCGAGGAGGTCCACCTGAACCTTGCGTATCGGTGGTTCTGTCGGCTCGATCTGACCGACCGCGTCCCGGATCATTCCACCTTTTCCAAGAACCGTCATGGTCGCTTTCGCGACAGCGCGCTGCTCCGGAACCTGTTCGAAACGGTGGTCGCGCGCTGCATCGCTGAGGGGCTGGTTAGCGGCCAGCGGATGGCGGTCGATGCGAGCCTGATCCACTGCCCGGCAGGGCATTGCGCAGCAATGTCCCGAGAGGGGAGGCGGATGCCAACAAGCAGTACTCGGTGCCAAAGGAGGAGTGGGACCCGGCCCGCATCGACGCGGAGACGGCACCGCGCGCTGTCAGGGAATATCTGGAGGTGCTCGACGAAGCCGCCTTCGGCGCGGCCTCGGAGGTGACGCCGAAGTTCACCTCGTTCTCGGGCCCAGCGAGCCAGTGGACGGCGGCCCGCAAGGGTGAGCCATGTGGCCGCCATCGGTCCGAGGCCCATGGCGAACGCCTCCTTCAGCTATTCCGACAACTACCTGATCGATACCGACCACGGCGTGATCCTCGACGTCGAGACCACCCGGTCGATCCGTCAGGCCGAGGTCGGGTCCACAAAGACCATGATCGAGCGCGTGAAGACACGCTTCGACCTCCACCCCGAGCGCGTGATCGCGGACACCGCCTATGGGACCGGCCCGCTGCTGGGCTGGCTCGTCGAACGCAAGATCGCGCCGCACATCCCGGCAGTCCATTGCCCGACAGGCGATTGCGAAGCAATCTGCCGAGAGGGGACAAGTCGGGCCGGACCGATGGCACTTGGTCGCGTGCCGACTTCGAATGGGACGCCGAGAATGACCGCTACGTCTGCCCCGAGGGTCACGAGCTCAAGCAGTTTCGGCGCAACTACTCCAACCCGAACCGGGGACCGACCGGCAAAGGCACCGCCCGCTACCGGGCGCTGAAGGAAGTCAGCCAGGCCTGTCCGTCGAAACCTCGATGCTGCCCGAATGCCGAAGCCCGCAAGATCACCCGCGAGGAGCACGAGAACGCGCGCCGTCGCCCGCGCGATCGCCAAGACCGACGCCTATGTGACCTCGATGCGCCTCCGAAAGAAGGTCGAGATGCTCTTCGCCTATCTCAAGCGCATCCTCGGCTTGGGACGGCTCCGACTACGAGGACCATGCGGCGCCAGCGACGAATTCCTCCTCGCCGCCACCGCCCAGAACCTCAGGAAGTTGGCAAGACATTCCCGATCGTCGCAAAATCAGCACCAACCTGGTCGTGAGGGCACTTTACCCAGCCGCAGCAACCAGTTGCTGCGCCCGCAAACACCTCTTTTTCCGCAGCGGCCGGAAGCTGCCGTTGACCGACCGATCAAGATGTTGCGGTTGCAGCCCGCATTGCTGATCTTCGCCGCGAGCGCGAACTCTAGGCCTGGTCGAACTCACACATCCGGACGTTTGCTGCCATTTAAGCTGTTTGGACGAAGGTCCGCTCGTCGCGCCAGCCTATGTCGCACGGAACGTCTTGCCGGTGGCATGGCTGGGTGTTGCCTTCGCGGCCCCCTCGGCTCGGAGAATCCCGGTCCGTCGAGACGTGCCCGGCACGCGGCCTCGGGAGCATCTAACGTCGGTTGAGCCCTTCTGAACATGGTCTTGACCGTCTGGCCGCTGTTGGACAATTTAGATGCACGTTCGCCACCGGTCGAGAGACTAATGTTGAGCAAACCGTTCATGACGACGCAGGAGATCGCGGACCTTCTGAAGGTGCGCGAGCAGACGGTGCGCGGCTGGATTCACGCGCAGGAGTTGCGGGCGATCCGGCTAGGACGGGAGTTCCGCGTGGCCGTTAAGGACCTGGAGGCCTTCGTGAACGACCACGCAACCTGTGCGCCCAGTTGGTCGGACGACGGGCCGGGCGGCGCGAAGAGATGACCGCCGCGCTCGAAGGTTACCTCTTCTACGAGATCGCCGCCCTCCTCGTGCTCGCCGCGGGGGTCGGCTTCGTCGGCCTCATGCTGCGCCAGCCGTTGATCGTGAGCTTCATCGCCGTGGGCATCATCGCAGGCCCCTCGGTTCTGGGCATCGCGCGGTCCGACGCGCAGATCGACCTGCTGGCTGAGCTCGGCATCGCCGTGCTGCTGTTCCTCGTGGGGCTGAAGCTCGACTTCAACCTGGTGCGTACGCTGGGCCCCGTGGCGCTTGTCACCGGGCTCGGTCAGGTCGCCTTCACTACGGTGTTCGGCTTCCTGATCGCGCTGGCGCTCGGGCTGGACCTGACGACGGCCATCTACGTCGCGATCGCGCTTACGTTCTCGTCGACGATCATCATCGTGAAGTTGCTGTCGGACAAGCGCGAGATCGACGCGCTGCACGGGCGGATCGCGTTAGGGTTCCTCATCGTCCAGGACATCGTAGTGGTGGTCGCGATGATCGCATTGTCAGCCATCGGCGTAGGGGGCGCGGCGGGCGGCGACGGTGCCGTGGGCGACGTGCTGCGCGTGCTAGGCTACGGCCTGGCGATGCTGGCCTTCGTGATCGTCTTCATCCGCTACGTCGCCACGCCCCTTGTCGAGCGGCTGAGTCGCGCGCCTGAGCTTCTCGTCTCGTTCGCCATCGGCTGGGCCGCACTTCTGGCCGCCGTGGGCCACTACCTGGGCTTCGGCAAGGAGCTGGGCGGGTTACTCGCGGGGGTGTCGCTCGCCTCCACACCGTTCCGGGAGGCAATCGCGGCGCGGCTGGCGTCCTTGCGGGACTTCCTGCTGCTGTTCTTCTTCATCGCGCTCGGCGCCTCACTCGACCTGTCGGTTCTGGGCGCCGCCGTCGGACCCGCCCTGGTGTTGTCGCTCTTCGTGCTGGTCGGAAACCCGCTCATCGTCCTCGCGATCATGGGGGCGATGGGCTATCGCAAGCGGACAGGCTTCCTGGCGGGGCTGACGGTGGCGCAGATCTCCGAGTTCTCACTGATCTTCATGGCCATGGGCGTCTCCATCGGCCATGTCGCGCCCGAGGCGCTCGGGCTCGTGACACTGGTCGGGCTCGTGACCATCGCGGCCTCGACCTACATGATCACTTTCTCGCATCGGCTCTACGAGGTCTTCGAGCCCGTTCTCGGTATCTTCGAGCGCCGCCGAACCGGGGCGGAGCCCGATGGCGGCGCGGCGGACGTGGCGCCCCACGACGTGCTGGTTTTCGGATTGGGCCGCTACGGGCTGGGCATCGCGAGCGCGCTGACGGCGCAAGGGAAGCGCATCCTCGGCGTCGATTTCAGCCCCGAGGCGGTCCGCCATGCCCGCTCGCAGGGTTTCGACGCCGTCTTCGGCGACGCGACCGACCCGGAGTTCCTGGCCCATCTACCACTTCGCGAGGCGGCATGGCTCGTGATGGCCGTTCCCGAGCACGACGCGGGCGTGACCCACGACGACCCGCGTCGCGCGCTACTGCGTGCCGCGCGCGACCTGGGCTTTGGGGGCCGCGTCGCCGTGGCCGCCCACCGCGACGAGACGGCCGAGGCGCTGGCCGCGGCGCGCGCCGACGTCGTGCTCATGCCCTATCGCGACGCGGCCCATGCCGCGGCGCGCATGATTGCGGGCGACGGTCCTGCCCCCGCCCCGCTCGCGGCCGACCCAGATGGGCAGAAGGAGCTGCTCGCGTGACCGCGCCGCGCCGCGTCCTCGCGGTGCTGCGCGCGGGCGGCGGAGACGGCGCCCTACAGGCCGCGGAGGTCCTCGCCGAACGCCACGGCGCGACGTTGGAGGCCATCGGCTGCATCGAGCCGCCCCACGACCTTGACGTCGTCGCGCGCTTGGCGGGCCGCCCCGCCGCCGACATGCTGGCTGCCCATCGGGACAGGGAGGCGCGAACGATGCGCGAGCAGATCGACGCGACCGTCGCGGGTCGGGACGTCCCGCTGCGCGTCGTCGTCGGCAAGCCCTTTGTCGAGATCGTGCGACATGTTCTCGACACCGGCTGCGACTTCGTCGTCAAGGGGGCCGAGCCTCTCTCGGGCCTGCGCCGCATCCTCTTCGCCAGCACCGACCAGCATCTGCTTCGCAAGTGTCCCTGCCCGGTCTGGCTGCTGACCGAGGGCGCGGAAATCCGCCCCCGTCGCGTCATCGCCGCCGTCGACGTGGACAACTGGGACGCCGCCGAGCCCGAGACGCTGCACGATCTAAATCTCCGCGTGATCGCCTCTGCCCGCGCCGTCGCCGCGCGGGCGGAGGCGGAGGTGGTCGTCCTGCACGCCTGGCAGGCCGAGGCCGAGGGCTTGGTCTGGGCCTTCTCGTCGGGCCGCGGCGCGCGCCTGTCTTCGGACGTCTATGTCAACGAGGTACTGGGCGCGCGACGTCGAGAGATGGACCGGCTGATCCGCGAGGCCGGATCGGAAGGCGTACGGCTCGTCCCGCGCCTGACCCGCGGCGCCCCGGAGCGCGTGATCGAAGAGGAATGCAGGACGCTCGGCGCCGCCCTCGTCGTGCTCGGCACCGTCGCACGGACGGGCCTGCACGGCGTTATCATAGGAAACACCGCCGAAAACATCATCAACAGCCTGGAGCATCCTATCGTAGCCTTGAAACCGAACGGCTTCGTCAGCCCGCTTGCGCCGGGGTAGGACAGCGGATCGAGCGGGCTTAGAGGCACCGGAACCCGAGGGCCGAGCGCACGGGTTCCGGCCGAAACCGCCATCGGAGCGACACCGACGTCCCAATCAAGTGCTCCCCTGGAACACACCTGAGTTAAGTGGTTTCACCGTTGAATTGGGGTCGTCGTCAGATTTCGGGACGCCTGCATAGGATCGGCTAGAGGCATGCTGACACCGGAAGCTGCCGTTCGCACACTGCGAGCATCGGGTATCAGTGGCGGCCCTGGGCTGCCGTTCGTCGCGCTTTGGCGTTTCTGCGGTAATACCGGTTTGGCTGAGTTCGCTACAACCGTTAGGCTCAGGCGCGATCAGACTAGCATTCAGCCTGACATAACAGCTCTTAGAACTTCGAACTGGTTCTGAACCTTACCCAAGTTTGCGCTGCCGCGACCTTTGAGTCGAAAGGGAGCGGCTCTTCAGTTGGTTATGAGGGAACACCGTGAGTTCTTGAGCGGCCCAAAGAATAGGCAGGCGGCCATAAAATGCACCTTCTTTCCGCCGATCCTTTTAACTTGGCATACGGAGGTCACGTCTACGGACGATAATCATTGTGGCATGTGACGTCCTCAATGAACCTGTCTTGGACAGCGACGTCGTTGCGGGTTCACCGCTTCCGATTGGCGCCCGAAGAGGGGCGTCTCCTCCTAAGTTATAGATGACAGCTTTTCAGGTGGCTGGTCAGGAGCAACGGTCGCAATGTCGAGCAATGCTGGTTTTACGCGCGAGCAGCAGAAGTATCTGGCTTCCATTGTTATGGGGCTGAACCTACACAAGACTTTCGCACCCCAAGAAGCTGGCGCGCCTGAATTCTCCGGACCGGAAACAGTCTACGGGTTCGAGCTTGAAGATCTCTGCAAGGAGGAACTCGCTAAACTCAAGGAACACCCCCTCGATATCTGGAGCCGTCTCGAGCATTGGACAAAAAAAGATGTCATGGCAGAGGGGCTCGACCAGTTCCTGCTCCGTCATCTTGGCTTCTTCAATGTTGAACCCGCAAGCCAAGGATACATGATGCGGCTTCGTGCGCCGGCTTGCGTCTTGCGTGCCGACCAAATGGATGTGCTGGCCCGCTGCGCCGAGGTATTCGGTGGCGGCTATTCCCACGTGACGACCCGTGGTTCGATCCAGATCCGCGAGATCCGTCCCCACGCCGTGATCGACTTCATCGAAGCTTTGGAAAGTGTCGGCCTGACAGCCCAGGGAACCGGTGCGGATTCAGCGCGGAACCTGACCGTCACCCCTACAGCCGGCTTTGACGCAGACGAACTGGTTGACATGACCCCCCAAGCCAAACGCCTATCAACGCGCATCCTGCGCAGCCGCGACCTTCAGGGTATACCGCGGAAATTTAACATCTCTTTCGACAACGCTGGTAGGCTATCCTGCCTCAGCGACACCAACGACATCGCCTTCCAAGCCGTGATCGTCGAGGAAAACAGTGAGGGCGTGGGGCCTGGGCTCTACTGTCGGATCGCATTGGGCGGGATCACCGGGCACAAAGACTTCGCTCACGATACAGGACTGCTCTGCAAGCCGGACGAAACGGTGGATGTCGCGGAAGCGATGTTGCGTGTCTTTGTTGAGAATGGAGACCGCACCAACCGCAGAAAGGCGCGACTCAAGTACCTCCTCGAGGGCAAAGGCGTCGATTGGTTCGTCGCCCGCAGTCAGCAAAAACTTGATGAAATGGGGATCGAGCTGGTCAGGCTCGCCCGCAAATACGACCGCGCCCGCACTCCTATCGACCGTCAGGCGCATATTGGCGTTCACCCGCAGAAACAATTCGGCCTGTCCTATATCGGCGTGGCACTTGAACTGGGTCGGTTGTCGCCCGAACAGATGCGCGTTCTGGCCCGCGTGGCTCGCGACTATGGTGAAGGCGACATTCGCCTCACGGTCTGGCAGAACCCCATCATTCCCTGGATCCCCGACGAAGCCGTCGCCGCCGCCAGTGCTGAAATCGAAGCCGCTGACATGCATGTCCGTGCCTCCGCTTTCGCAGCGGGTGTCGTGGCCTGCACCGGAAAATGGGCCTGCAAAATGGCTGCTGCGTATACCAAGGAAGACGCCCTGACACTGACAAGGCACCTCGAGGCACGGTTCAAACTGGACAGCCCGATCAATATCCACCTGACTGGCTGCCAGAACTCCTGTGCACAGCACTACGTAGGCGATATCGGCCTCGTAGGTGCCTCGGCACCGGGCGGGGGTGAGGGATACAACATTGTCATTGGTGGAGGATCGGATTGCGATCAGGGGTTGGCGCGACCTCTCATTGGACCAGTGGAAGCCGATGATATCCATGTGATTATCGAGCAGGTGGTCAGCAACTATTTGGCCCGCCGCGAGGGTAACGAGACGTTCCTGTCCTTTGTACGCGGCCTCTCCGACGACGAACTTCCCACCTTGCTTCCCGGAACACGCCAAGCCGCTGCCTAAGGCCAGCCCGGAGTGACCTTATGAATGCACCGCTAATCCAAAAGACCATCGAAGCTGCCGTAGCCGCGGCGGAACCGCAGGTAGAGCTCATCCCCGCTGACGCGCCGTTTGATGACGCGCAGCGCCAGTGGTTGAACGGCCTTCTGACGGGGCTGTCGGCCATCGCGGCATCCGCTGCGCAGGGTGAACCGGAAACAGCGCCGATGACCGCACTGAACGTGCTCTACGGTTCTCAATCTGGCAACTGCGAGGCTCTCTCGAAAGACCTCAAGAAATTCGCTGCAACGCAGGGGTTCGAAGGCGACATTCAGGCGCTGAACGAGATCGATATGGCGGCATTGGCGGGTATGACACATGTTGCGATCGTGGTGTCGACATTTGGTGAGGGCGAGCCGCCGGACAATGCCGCAAAGTTCCATTCCGCGCTGATGGCACCCGACTGCCCGGCGCTTCCTTCGACGTTGAACTTCTCGGTCTGCGGCCTGGGGGACACGAGCTATGCCGGGTTCAACCAATGCGCCACCGAAATCGACGCGCGGCTATCCGAACTCGGAGCAACTCGCGTTGCAGAGGTGGTCAAATGCGACGTGGACTTCGACGACGACTATGCCGGATGGAAAGAAGCCGTCTTCGCATCCGACACCTTTGCCAGCGCCCGGAGCCTAGCTAGCGCACCGATCATTGAAGCGGACGTCCTGCCGACCTACGACAAGAACCGCCCGTTCATGGCATCGCTTATCGCCTGCGAAAAGCTGAGCGCAGAGGAAAGCGCCAAGACCGTGAACCACATCGAGATCTCTTTGGCGGGTGGAGGTTCTGATCTCGAATACTCCGCCGGTGACGCATTGGGCGTCATGCCGATTAACTGTCCAACCGAAGTCGATGCGTTGCTCAAAGCCGCGGGCCTCAGCGGTAAAGAAACTATCACCCTCAAATCCGGGCCCGCCCGTTTGCGGTCTGCGCTCACGGGTAAATTAGACATCGTCACCGTCACGCCTAAAACGCGGGAACTTCTCGGTGTAGAAGAAGCGGATGAGGCAGCGCAGGTCATTGATCTTGTAAATCAGTGCGACGCGATGGACGCGCAGACGCTGGTAGACGCGCTCCGCCCGCTTCAACCGCGGCTCTATTCGATTTCGTCGAGCCCCAAGGCCCATCCCGGAGAGGTTCATCTGACGGTGGGCGAGGTGCATTACGAACTTGGAGATCGCTCGTGCAAGGGCGTCGCGTCGACCTTCCTCGGACAGCGGCTGTCAGAGAGTGGCATCGTGGGCGTCTACGTTCAGAAATCCGCGCATTTCCATCCACCTTCGGATGACACGAAGCCTCTCATTATGATCGGCCCTGGTACAGGCATTGCACCCTTCCGGGCCTTCCTCGAAGAGCGCGAAATTCGCGGTGCGCCGGGCAAGAACTGGCTCTTCTTCGGCGATCAGCATGCTGCAACGGACTACCTGTACCAGGATCGCATCGAGGCATGGAAAGAAAGCGGCTTGCTCACCAACCTGTCCCTGGCGTGGTCCCGTGACGGGGTGGAAAAGGTCTATGTGCAGAACCTGCTTGAAGCTGCTTCGGAAGAGGTCTTCGCTTGGCTCGAGGAAGGCGCGGCAATCTATGTCTGTGGCGATGCATCCCGCATGGCTCATGACGTTGAGAAGGCACTGCTGCGGATAATCGCGTCAGGGATTGATGGGGATGTAACTCAGGCGCAGACTTATCTCGACGCCATGGCCGCAGAGCACCGTTACCAGCGCGATGTGTATTAACCGTGGGCAGAAGCGTTCTGGGTGCTCAATAAGTGGGCAGCCGGGCCTCAAACGCTCGATTCCTTTTATGTGCGCAGCGTTTCGACGTCCTGTAAATCACGGCGCTGACCTACCTCCGAGATCGTGACTGCTGACCTATCCATCATCATTGTCGAGCAAGACAGGGACCGCGCGCACCAGATCGTCGATAGCTTACAAGCTGCTGGCTATCAGCGAATTCAGGTGATTGCCGAGAGCACCTCGCTTGGCCGACAGATCGCCAATTTCGAGCCAGACCTCGTGCTCATAGATATGGCCCACCCGTCCCGCGACGTTCTCGAAGAACTGGCCATGGCGTCGGGGCCGCTGGAACGCCCCGTGGCCATGTTCGTGGACCAGAGCGATGACACGTTGACCCAAGCGGCGATCGAGGCTGGTGTGTCCGCCTACGTGGTCGACGGCTTGCGCCCAGAGCGGGTGAAGCCGGTCATGGATGCGGCCATTGCACGATTCAACATGATCCAAAGGATGCGCACGGAACTCGCCGAGGCAAAGCGTGCCCTCGAAGAACGCAAGGTGATCGACCGCGCCAAGGGCATTATCATGAAGGCGCGCGGCGTGGACGAAGATGCCGCTTATGCCATGCTGCGCAAGGCTGCGATGGACCAAGGCAAGCGCCTCGCCGATGTGGCGCAGGCGCTCGTCGCATCGGCGGGACTGTTGTCATGAAGCTCCAGACACTTCGCGTCGGCTTCGTACCGCTCGTGGATGCCGCGCCAGTTATCGTCGCTGCCGAGATGGGACTAGATGCGGAGGAAGGGCTGGATCTTGAGCTGGTCCGCGCGCCAACTTGGTCGCTCCTTCGAGATATGGTCAGCTTTGGTCAAGTCGACGCGGCCCATATGCTCGCACCAATACCTGTCGCCGGGGTGCTGGGCCTCGGCGGGACGGGCAAGCAGCTCCATGCCACGGCGGTAATGTCGATCAATGGAAACGTAGTGGGTGTCAGCCGCGAATTGGCTGGGCGCATTCGGTCGGCTGGGCACCAATTTGACTTTGATGACGCCGACGCTGCGGGGCGTGCGTTGATTGCGGCAATGGGGGCCGAAAAACTCCGGATCGGTGTGCCGTTCCCCTTCTCGATGCATGCGGAGCTTGTATTCTACTGGCTCACTGCGCTCGGCCTACCCGCACCGCAATCTGTCGATGTTCGGACCGTTCCGCCGCCATTGATGGCGGAAGCGTTACAAGCCGGGGAGATCGACGCGTTCTGCGTCGGGGAACCGTGGGGGTCGCGGTCGGTCGAGGCCGGGTTCGGTGAGCTGCTTCTACCGACATCTGTGATCTGGGCTTTTGCGCCGGAGAAAGTGCTGGCCCTAACGGAGGATTTCATAGCTCAGAAACGGGAGCTGACCTTGCGATTAGTCCGCACGATCTGGCGCGCAGGGCGGTGGTTATCTGATCGCCAATCGCATGGTTTGGCGACCGAAATTCTGTCAAAGTCTCAGTACCTGAGTCTCGATCCCGAGCTTCTGGAACGCGCGCTTTCAGGCAAGCTGGTGATCGCGCAGAGCGGTGAAACACGAGAGGTTTCCGGGTTTCTTGACTTCTATTCCGGCGCTGCGGGTTTCCCTTGGAAAAGTCAGGCGGAATGGATTGCAAGCCGGATCGCACGTCGTGTCGGCCTCGAGTTGAGCACCTCGATGAAGGCTGGAATGCAGACCTTCCGGTCCGACATTTACCGCGCTGCCATGGAGGGCGTGGCTTACGATCTGCCTGCTGCCTCTGCAAAACTGGAGGGGGCTTTGTTGGAACCGACGGCAGTGGGTTCCCTTGGGGGACGTTTGATTCTGCCGCGCGACCAGTTCTTCGACGGGCGCATTTTTGAACCGTCTGCTGGGGTTTGACGATTTATTGGGCAACGGCGTTCCGGGGTATGCTGCAATTGCAGCAAAATCGCGGTTTGGGGCACAAATCGCTTTCCTGCGGCCGGTTTTCGGCCATGTTGCGTGGAAGGGCAACGATGCCCGAAGAGATTTGGCCCGAACGGTCGGGCACCCAGAAAAGCAGAGCCGCTTGTGAGACCGGGTCCTCCCCCGGAACCTCGCAGGCGGCTTTTCGTTTGGGCGCATCCTCCCGCGTCCGTGACCTGAAAGGACAAACCATGATCGCCAGGAAATACCTCGCTATCACCGTGCTGACAGCCGCCTTTGCCGGGCCGGCCAACGCCGAGCTGCTGGACCTTGAAAAGGACGAGCTGACCTTTGGTTTCATCAAGCTGACCGACATGGCGCCGCTCGCGGTGGCCTATGAGAACGGGTACTTCCTCGACGAAGGCCTCTTCGTCACGCTGGAGGCGCAAGCGAACTGGAAGGTCCTGCTGGATGGTGTGATCGACGGCACGCTGGACGGCGCACACATGCTCGCAGGTCAACCTTTGGCCGCCACCATCGGATACGGTACGGAGGCGCATATCATCACGCCCTTTTCGATGGACCTGAACGGCAACGGCATCACGGTTTCCAACGAAATCTGGGAAGAGATGAAGCCCCACGTGCCACTGATGGACGATGGCCGCCCTCAGCACCCGATCTCCGCAGCCTCGCTGAAACCTGTTGTTGAGGACTACAAAAACCGCGGTATCCCGTTCAACATGGGCATGGTATTCCCGGTTTCTACCCACAATTACGAGTTGCGGTACTGGCTGGCAGCGGGCGGCATCGAGCCCGGATATTACTCGCCTGAGAACATCTCGGGCCAGATCGGGGCGGATGCGCTGCTGTCTGTGACGCCGCCGCCGCAGATGCCGGCGACGATGGAAGCGGGCACGATCTTTGGCTACGCCGTGGGTGAGCCATGGAACCAGCAGGCTGTGTTCAAGGGGATCGGGGTGCCGGTCATTACCGATTACCAGATGTGGAAGAACAACCCCGAAAAAGTATTCGGCATCACCAAGGAATTCGCGGATGAAAACCCGAACACGACCAAGGCCGTGGTGAAGTCGCTGATCCGTGCGGCGATCTGGCTGGACGAGAACGACAACGCCAACCGTCCGGCCGCTGTGGAGATCCTGAGCCGTCCAGAATATGTGGGCGCGGACTATGACGTGATCGCAAACTCGATGACTGGCTTCTTTGAATTCGAGAAGGGCGATGTGCGAGAACAGCCTGATTTCAATGTTTTTTTCCGCTATAATGCGACCTATCCCTTCTACTCGGATGCGATCTGGTACCTGACCCAGATGCGGCGTTGGGGCCAAGTGGCCGATACCAAGCCGGATGAGTGGTATTTCGAAGTGGCCGAGAGCGTGTATCGCCCGGATATCTATCTTGAGGCGGCGCGTTTGCTGGTCAATGAAGGCCTGGCCGATGAAGCGGATTTCCCGTGGGATAGCGATGGGTTCAAGGCCCCGACACCAGCGGCCGATATCATCGACGGTATTCCCTATGATGGGCGTGCCCCGAACGCCTATTTGGACAGCTTGCCCATCGGACTAAAGTCCGGGCAGACCGTCGTCGGCACCGAAGTTCAGGGATAGTTGTCGGCGGGCGATGCGATCCGGTAGTGCCGCCTCGCCCCCGACCCCTAACAGTTTCTTACTTCATGCCGCAGCGCAGCAGAAATCTGCTTAACGCCGAAATCGACCTGGCCAGAATCCGTATGGCTCGCAGTTGCAGCAAGTCGACGATCCTGACGCCCCACATGCTTGATGCGACCGGCGCGCAACTACGCCGGAAATCTCTCCGAAAGGCCTCTCAATGACCGCCATCGAACCAGACAGCTTAAGCCCTGAGGAAGCCCGCGAGGCCCGCAAGGAGCGAGTGTTCACGAAGATCAATTCCGCCGACAAATGGTTCCAGGTCATGGGGCTGTCGTGGATGACCCCGGTGCTGAAAGCTGCCGCTGGCGACAACCCTAAGACACAGATGTCGGAAATCTGGCGTCTGCTCGGCGTGCCGCTGCTCGCGATTGCCGGGTTCCTGACGCTTTGGGCGATGCTGGCGCCGACGGTACAAACCTCGCTGGGCGCAGTGCCGGGACCGAGCCAGGTCTGGGAGCAGGCGATGAACCTGCACGAAGACGCGCAGGCCAAGGCCGAGAGCCAGGCGAAGTTTGAGGCACAGGTCGCGACGCTGAACGAACGCCGGATCGAGCAGGGCAGCGAGCCGGTGGAACGCGCGTACACGGGCGCGCCGAGCTATTATCAGCAGATCTGGACCTCGATCCTGACCGTCTTCTTTGGCTTCCTCATCGCCTCGGTGATTGCGATCCCGCTGGGTATCATGGCGGGGCTTTCACCTACGGCCAATGCGGCGCTGAATCCGATCATCCAGATTTTCAAACCTGTCTCGCCGTTGGCGTGGCTGCCCATCGTGACGATGGTCGTGTCGGCGGTCTACGTGACCAATGACGGCTGGTTCGCCAAATCGTTTTTGAACTCTGCGATTACGGTGACGCTGTGTTCGCTGTGGCCGACGTTGATCAACACGTCGCTCGGTGTGAGTTCCATCGATAAGGATCTGGTGAATGTCTCGAAGGTGCTGAAAATGAGCACCTGGACCAAGATCACCAAGCTGGTGCTGCCTTCGGCGCTGCCGCTGATCTTTACCGGATTGCGTCTGTCGCTGGGCGTGGGCTGGATGGTGCTGATCGCCGCCGAGATGCTGGCGCAGAACCCCGGCCTGGGCAAGTTCGTCTGGGATGAATTCCAGAATGGGTCGTCGCAGTCGCTGGCGCGGATCATGGTCGCCGTGTTCACCATCGGGATCATCGGCTTCCTGCTCGATCGTCTGATGTACGCGATCCAGTCCCTCTTTACCTTTTCCAACCACAGGTAAGACCAATGGCTCTGTTGAAACTCGAAAAAGTCTCGAAGAGCTTTGGCGAAGGTGCGAACCAGACCGACGTTCTCAAGGACATCAATCTGACAGTTCAGGAGGGCGAGTTCCTCGTGCTCCTCGGGTTCTCTGGAACTGGTAAGACGACGCTGATCAACTTGATGGCGGGTCTGGAAATGCCGTCAAAAGGGTCGGTCTGCTTCAAGGGCGCGCCCATTACGGGGCCCGGGCCGGAACGTGGCGTGATATTTCAGAGCTATTCGCTGATGCCGTGGCTGACGGTGAACGGGAATGTGGGGCTGGCGGTGGATGCGATTTTCCCCGGTCTGTCTGCTGTCGAGAAGGCGGAAAAGGTCGAGAAATACGTGCAGATGGTGGGTCTCGGCCATGCCACGGGCCGCCGTCCGGCGGAGCTGTCTGGTGGGATGCGCCAGCGAGTGAACGTGGCGCGGGCGCTGGCGATGAACCCGGAGTTTCTGTTGCTGGACGAGCCGCTGTCGGCGCTGGATGCGCTGACGCGCGCGAATCTGGCGGATGAGATCGAGGCGATCTGGCAGGCCGACAGGAAGACCTGTGTGCTGATTACCAATGACGTGGACGAGGCCATTGTGTTGGCAGACCGCATCATCGCGCTGAACCCGGATGGGACGCTGGGCGATGAGTTCAAGGTCGACATTCCGCGCCCGCGCGAGCGCACGGCGATGAACAACAACGAAGGCTTCAAAGCGCTGCGCGCGGCCGTGACATCCTACCTGATGGATGCGGGGATTCAGGCCAAGGTCGAGAGCACGAAGGAACTGCCCAATGTGACGCCCATCCACGGGGTGCCAGCGGCGGTCGCAAAGGCCCAAGAAGGAATGATTGACAACCGGTTCCTCGACTTCTCGCAACTGCACAAGGTCTATCCGACGCCCAATGGACCGCTGACGGTCGTCGAAGACTTCGACCTGAAGATCAACAAGGGGGAGTTCATCTCGCTGATCGGGCATTCGGGTTGTGGCAAATCGACGGTGCTGACGATGGCGGCGGGGCTGAACGAGATATCGAAGGGCGCGATCAAGCTGGATGGGCAGCACGTGGAGGGGGCGGACCCTGAGCGCGCGGTGGTTTTCCAGTCGCCGTCGCTCTTCCCGTGGCTTTCCGCCAAGGAGAACGTCTCGGTAGGCGTCGACCGGGTCTATCCGCGGGCGTCCCGAGCCGAGCGGCAGGATGTGGTAGAGTACTATCTGGAGCGGGTGGGTCTGGCCGATGCCATGGACAAGCCCGCCTCGTCCTTGAGTAACGGGATGCAGCAGCGGGTGGGCATTGCGCGGGCCTTTGCGTTGTCGCCCAAGCTGCTCTTGCTCGATGAACCTTTCGGGATGCTTGACTCGCTGACGCGGTGGGAGCTTCAGGAAGTGCTGATGGAGGTTTGGTCCCGCACTAAGGTGACCGCGATCTGCGTGACCCATGACGTAGATGAGGCAATCCTGCTGGCCGACCGCGTCGTGATGATGACCAACGGGCCGCGCGCAACGATTGGCAAGATCACGAATGTGGACCTGCCGCGGCCGCGCACCCGCAAGGCGCTGCTCGAACACTCGGATTACTATGCCTATCGGCAGGAGTTGCTCGATTTCCTGGAGGAGTACGAGCATGGCGCGACGCCGAAGCCGAAAGCACCCGAGCCCGAGCAACCGGCGGTGGCTGCGGAGTAGTTGACGTGGCGTGCGAGAAGCTGATCGTGATCGGGGCGGGCATGGGCTCGGGCCGGATGCTCGACCATCTGACCGAGGCTGAACATGGCTATGACATCACGCTGTTCAATGCCGAGCCGCGCGGGAATTACAATCGACTGAACCTCTCGCCCGTATTGGCGGGAGAGAAGACTTTCGAGCAGATCATCACCCATGATGACGCCTGGTACGCGGCGCGAGGGATCGCAACGCGGTTTGGGGAACGGGTGGACGAGATCGACCTAACGGCGCGGTCGGTGACGGGCGCGTCCGGGACCCTGACCTACGACAAGCTCGTCATTGCCACGGGGTCGAGCCCTTTCATGATCCCACTGCCGGGGCATGACCTCGACGGGGTGATTGCCTACCGGGATATCGAGGATACCGAGCGGATGATGGCGCTGCCACGGGGCGCGCAGGCGGTTGTGATCGGGGGCGGGCTCCTTGGGCTCGAAGCGGCAGCTGGCATGGCGACACGGGGCGTCGAGGTGACGGTCGTGCATATCATGGACCACCTGATGGAACGCCAGTTGGACCGCGAGGCGGCGGCGCTGTTGCAGACCTCGCTGGAGGCCCGGGGTATAAGGGTTCTCTGCGAGGCGCAGTCGGCAGAGATCGTCGGTGAGGATGGTCATGTGACAGGACTCGCGCTGAAGGATGGGCTGGTTCTACCCTGTGATCTTCTGGTCATGGCGGTGGGTATCCGTCCGGCTGTGGCGCTCGCCCAGAGCGCCGGTCTCACCGTGGAGAAGGCGATCGTGGTGGATAACCAGATGCGGACCTCTGATCCGGCGGTCTTTGCCATGGGCGAATGTGTGGAGCATCGCGGCAGCCTCTTCGGCCTCGTCGCGCCGATTTATGATCAGGCTGAGGTACTGGCCCAGACCCTGCGCGGCCGCGAGGCGCGGTTCGTGCAGACGAGCTTGTCGACGAAGCTGAAAGTCACTGGTTGCGACCTGTTTTCAGCCGGTGATTTCGCAGGCGGCGAGGGGCGCGAGGATATGGTATTCCGGGATGTGGCGGCGGGGGTCTACAAGCGGCTAATCCTCCAGGACGATCGGCTGATCGGGGCAGTCCTGTATGGCGATACTGGCGATGGCGGCTGGTATTTCGGCCTGATCCAGAGCGGCGAGGATGTAAGCGCGCTGCGCGACACGCTGCTTTTTGGGTCGGCCCATGAGCCCATGGCCCTGCCGCGCTGTTCGCTGGCAGCGTGATGGACGGGTCGCAGCTCCCTGCCACGCGGTCCACCTGCCCTTATTGCGGGGTCGGCTGCGGGGTGCTGCTGACGCCCGATGGAGCCGGTGGGCTGTTAGTACGTGGCGATCCCGAGCATCCGGCGAATTTTGGCAAGCTGTGTTCCAAGGGCTCGAACCTGGGTGAGACGGTGGCCAAGGCGGTGAACCGGGGCTACCGGTTGCGCAGTCCCATGGTTCAGGGGCGGGAAGCGACCTGGGACGACGCGCTGCAACTGGTGGCGGACAAGTTCCGGGAAACGCGGGATGCGCATGGGCCCGATGCCTGTGCGTTTTATGTCTCGGGCCAGCTGCTGACCGAGGATTACTATGTCGCCAACAAGCTGATCAAAGGATTCATCGGGACGGCGAATATCGACACGAATTCGCGGCTGTGCATGGCCTCGACCGTGGCGGGGCACAAGCGAGCCTTTGGTACCGATACGGTGCCGGGAACCTACGAGGACCTTGATCAGGCGGATCTGGTCGTCCTTGTAGGCTCGAACTTGGCTTGGTGTCACCCGATCCTGCATCAGCGGGTGTTGAAAGCGAGGGCGGAGCGGGGGACCAAGATCGTCGTGGTAGACCCGCGCCGCACGGCGAGTTGCGATGCCGCTGATCTGCATTTGAAGCTGGAGCCCGGCAGCGATGTGGCGCTGTTCAACTACCTTTTGGCCGAGATCGACGCGCGGGGCGCGGTGGATCGGGACTTTGCGGTATACACCGAGGGCCTGCTCCCTGCGATCATGGCGGCGCGGCTCGACGAGGTGGAGGTCACCGGGCTGGGGGCCGACGCGCTGCGCGAGTTTGCCGATCTGTGGATCGGGACGGAGCGGGTCGTGACGGTACTCAGTCAGGGTGTCAATCAGTCGACCTCTGGCACCGACAAGGTGAACGCGATCCTGAACTGTCATTTGGCGACGGGGCGCATCGGGCGCAAGGGCTGTGGGCCGCTTTCTGTGACGGGGCAACCCAACGCCATGGGCGGGCGCGAGGTGGGCGGGCTGGCCAATATGCTGGCCTGCCATCTGGAGCTGGAAAACGCCGAGCACCGTCAGGCGGTGCAGGAGGCTTGGGCGTCGCCCGAGATGCCTCAGGCACCAGGGTTGAAGGCCGTGGATATGTTTCGCGCCGTGGGCCAGGGCGGGATCAAGGCGTTGTGGATCATCCATACGAACCCCGCCGTGAGCATGCCCGATGCGGGTACGGTGCGGCAGGCCATCGCGGACTGTGACTTCGTAGCAGTGAGCGATGTGACCGGGCGCACGGATACCGCGCGGTTGGCGGATGTGCTGCTGCCTGCTGCGGCATGGGCGGAAAAAGACGGAACCGTGACGAATTCTGATCGAATGATCAGTCGCCAGCGTGCCGTACTTCCGCCCTTTGCCGGGGCGCGGGCGGATTGGGATATCCTCGCCGAGGTGGGTCGTCGCATGGGCTGGGAGGCGGCGTTTGACTATGCCGGGCCGGCCGAGATTTTCCGCGAACATGCGGCGCTTTCCGGGATCGCCGGTGCGTTGGGCCGGGATTTCGATATCTCGGGATTGGCGGGCCTGAGCGATGAAGATTACGAAGATCTGGCCCCGGTGCGCTGGCCGATCGCGGGGACGCGGCAGGGCGGGCGATTCTTTGCGGATGGGCAGTTCTTTCACAAAAGCGGAAGGGCCAAGCTGACTCCGGTGACATGGCGCGCCCCAGCGGCCAAGCGGAGCCCGCGCTATCCGTTCCGGCTCAATACCGGGCGGCTGCGCGATCAGTGGCACACGATGACACGGACCGGGCTATCGGCACGGCTGTCGGCCCATCTGGCGGAGCCGTTTCTGGACATGCATCCCGAGGATGCCGCTGCGCAGGGGATCGGGGCCTCGGATCTGGTGGAGGTCACCAGCCGCGAGGGCCATGCGATTCTGCGGGCGCGGATCACCGAGGATGTGAGCCGCGGGCAGGTCTTTGCCCCAATGCACTGGACCGGCGAGACCGCGCCGACGGGGCGGATTGACGATCTGGTGGCCGGCATGGTCGATCCGGTGTCCGGCCAGCCGGAAAGTAAGGCAGCGGTGGTGGCGGTGAAGAAATTCGCGGCCGCGTGGTACGGGTTTGCCGTGTCGGTCGAGCGGCCCGCGCCGGATAGCACCTATTGGGCCATGGCAAAGTCCGAAGCCGGGTATCGGACTGAATTGGCAGGGCTGGAGGCGGTTAGCGACTGGGAAGCGCGGGCGCGGAAGATCTTTGGCCTGTCGGCGGCGTCGGTGACGAGCATTTCCGACCCGGCGAGGGGCATGGCGCGGCTGGCGTTTCATGCCGAAGGGCGGCTCTTGGCGGCGATTTTCATCGCGCGGGAGCCTGTGGCGCTGATGCGGGATTACCTTGCGACGCGGCCCGGGCAGGAGGCCAAGGGGGTTCTGCTTGGCCGCGCGCCGGTGGATGTGCCGGATCCCGGCCCGATCCTGTGTTCGTGTTTTGGCATCGGTGTGAACACCATCGCGCGAGCTGTGGAAGAGCAAGCGCTGATCAGTGTCGAAGACGTGGGCTGTGCCCTGAAGGCCGGAACCAATTGCGGCTCCTGCCGCGCGGAGATCGCGTCACTGTTGGCTGCGATCAAGACACCGCAAGCAGCAGAGTGAGGTAGACCGATGAAAGCCTTTCCCATGTTCATCAAGACAACCGATCGCCGGGTGATCATTGTCGGCGGCGGAGAGCAGGCGGCACAGAAAGCGCGGCTGATCGGGAAGACCGATGCGCGGATCGTGCTGGCGGCGCCGGAGCTGGATGATGAGCTGGCGGCGATGGTGCGGGCCGGGAAAGCAGAGCAGTATGATGGGCCGCTGACCGAGGAGTTCTTTGCCGATGCGGCGATGGTCTTCGTGGCCTCGGGGTGCTTTGCCGTGGATGTGAGCGCCTACGCGGTGGCGCGCGCGGCGCGGTGTCTGGTGAATGTCGTGGACCAGCCGAACCTGTGTGATCTGACGACGCCGTCGCTGGTGGACCGGGATCCGGTGGTGATCGCAATCGGAACGGAGGGGACCGGGCCGGTTCTTGCGCGGCAGATCAAGACCAAGCTGGAAGAGCAGTTGCCCAGAAACCTGGGCGGGCTGGCGGCGCTAGCCGGGAACCTGCGCGCGTCGGTGGCGGCCAATGTGCCGCGGGCGAAGCGACGGGCGTTCTGGGCCTGGGTCTTTGGCGGTGCACCTTTGGCGCAATGGGCGCGAGGGGCGGAGGCCCATGCGGCACGGGCCATCAAACAGGCGATTGCTCGAGGCGGTGCACAAGAAGCCCAACAAGAGGGGTCTGTCGCTTTTTTGGGGGTGTCACCGGGCGAGGCGGATCTTTTGAGTTTGCGGGCCGTACAGCGGCTTCAGGAGGCGGATGTCGTCTTTTGCAGCCCCGACCACGGGAGTGACGTTCTTGAACTCGCCAGGCGTGACGCCGAACGCTTTACTCTCACACTTGAAGCCCGGGATAACGTTCTGCCGCTTCGCCGGGATTCAGACCGGCTCCTCGCCGAGAGCCGACGGGGGCTGCGCGTCGTACACTTGGGTGCGAAGTGCCCAACCCGCAGTGATAGCGTGCAGTCCCATCTTGCAATGTTGGAGCTAGAAGGCATCGCCGCTGAGATCGTTCCAGGTCCTGTACAGCCGACCCTGGCAGAGCCAGGCATCTGTCAGTCGGTGTTCCTACCAGTCCCCGACCAGCAGATCGCGGCTGCAAAATCCAAACAATCGATTCTGTGACATCCCTCTTTAGCAGACGCTATGTAAGCTCGGTGTCCGCTTTGGAAAATTGACTGCCGCTTTTAGCATCTGCCGCGACATTCCGCTTTCCGCCCATGTCGTTGGCGATCTGGCCGGGCCAGGACTAAAGCGAACTATTGGGATCGGCGGCTCTATGAGCATCGGTTGTTCGACCCAGACGATCGGCGCCGCAGCCCCGATGAGCGACTGCGTGAGAGCAGGCGAGTGGCTCGAGCAACCGCTCGAATCGGACTTGCATTCGAAAACGAGATCTAGTGCACTCCCTAAGCTGTGGTCGATGATCCCTCTTCAGCGCCGGACATTGGGGAGGTCGGGGTCCCGTTCAGCGCTTTCCCGACCCACCAAATCCCACGTCACCACCGCATCCGACTGATGGGATTTATGGTGGGACAGATCAACGGAGAAGCCGTTTTTCCTTTTAAGATCAGTAATTTAAGTGGAATAAATGGCAGCCCGTAGGGGAATCGAACCCCTCTTTCCAGGTTGAAAACCTGGCGTCCTAACCGATAGACGAACGGGCCATGCCGTGGTGTGACGGGTATCTAGGCGAGGGGCCTGGACGCCGCAAGCGATTTTTGTGGCACTGCCAAGCGGTCACATAGGGCTCGCCAGGGCCAGATCTTCGAGCCTGATTTGAACGCTTTCGCGGCCCTGCCATCGGTTAAGTTCCAGCCGACCTGCGACATGTATGGGTGCGCCCGCCGCGGCCTCGATGGCGGCCGAAAGCCCGCTGGTAACGGCGTTGAAGGCGATTCCGTCCAGGCGCGTGGCGCCACCGTCGCTGAGCGTGACCTTCAGGTGGCCGTCCCCAACGGGGCGCGCATACACTACCCGCAGATCAGGAAAGGCGAAGCGTGGCGCAGATGCGCCTTGGCCGAATGGGCCGGCGGCGTCCAGCGCCCGGATCAGATCCGCCGTTGCGGCGCCTGGCATCAGCGTTGCGTCGATGCGAAGCGACGCGCCGGAGCCCTGGTCTGCGGCCGGCCGCGATAGCAGCTGCTCCAGCCGGGCCATAGCGGGGTCTAGATTGTCCGCGATGACGGTGAGACCGGCGGCCATTCGATGCCCCCCGCCTTTGAGCAGTAAGCCTTCCGCTGCCAGCCGCTGGATCGCCGAGCCGATATCCACCCCCGCCAGCGACCGGGCGGAGCCCTGGCCTGTTCCGTCCTCGCGCATCCCGATGACCACGGCGGGCCGACCGGTCGCTTCTTTGAGCCGGGATGCCACGATACCCACGACACCGGGGTGCCATCCATCGCCCGCCGCCCAGGCTAGGGCGCCATCGCGAGTAGCAGCTTGGTTCTTGGCGGCCTCCGTGACTCGGGTTTCGATGGCGCGGCGTTCGCTGTTGAGCGCGTCTAGCCGGGCGGCCAGAGCGTCGGCTTCGGCGTCGTCGGTGGTCGATAGAAGCCGTGCCCCCAGATCGGCTGCACCGATCCGTCCGCCTGCATTGATGCGGGGACCGAGGACATAGCCCAGCGCATAGGATGTGGGGGGGCCATCCAGCCGGGCTACATCAGCCAGCGCGCGCAGGCCCGGCCGCTGCCGCCCTGCCATGACGCTGAGACCTTGGGTTACGAGAGCGCGGTTCACGCCCACCAACGGGGCCACATCGGCGACCGTGGCCAGGGCCACCAGATCGAGCATGGCGAGCGGATCGGGGTGCACGACGCCGGCAGCGCGCAGGTGGCGATTGGCCTGGACCAGGGCCAGGAAGACCACGGCAGCGGCGCAGAGATGGGCCAGTGTGCCGTCTTCATCCTGCCGGTTTGGGTTCACCACCGCCAAGGCCGGGGGCAGGGTCTCGCCGCCCAGATGATGGTCGAGAACGATGATGTCGGTGCCCTGGGCGGCTGCGAGTGCGTTATGGGACAGGGTCCCGCAATCCACGCAGATAATCAGGTCGTGACCCTGGGCGAGTTTGGTCATGGCGGGAGCGTTGGGGCCGTAGCCTTCGTCAATCCGGTCGGGCACGTAGATCGTGGCCTCCCGCCCCAGGGCTCGGAACCACCAGACGAGCAAGGCCGCCGAGGATGCGCCATCCACATCGTAATCGGCGAAGATCGCGATCCGCTCACCGGTCTGGGCGGCGGCGACCAGACGGCTGGCGGCCACGTCCATATCGCGGAGGGTCAGCGGGTCCGGCAGCAGGTCCCGAAGCTTCGGGGCGAGGAATGTAGGCACTTCGTCAACGGTCACGCCCCGCCGGGCCAGATGGCGCGCCAAGGCGAGCGGTTGGCCGTTCTGGGCGATGGCCTCGGCGAGCCGTTCTTGGGCCGGGTCGAGGCCGACCCAAGCTCGGCCGGTGACGGAATGGGAGACGCCTAGATACGACATGCCTCGCTTTCGCCTGGGTCTTGGGCGGGTGCAAGTCGCAACGGCGTCACGTCTGTCTTTTCGGGCGGCTGGGCCAGCACCAGGTCGCGCGGCTGTCGCGCCGCGGCTTTCGACTGGCCGATCGTATGGCGCCTGGGTCGAGCCGCTCCGGCGGCAGCGCGATGGGGGCTTGTCAGGATGTGGGTGGTTTCTCCGCGCGCTAGGCCGGATTGCGATAGGTCATCCGCCGGACAGACCCCGTCTTCGACCGCATCAAGATCGTCTCGGCGGTCAGGTATCCGACCTCCCGTTTGATCCCTGGCACGATGGATCCATCCGTCACGCCGGTGGCCGCGAAGATCACCTCGGAGGTCACCATGTCGTCGCGCGTATAGACCCGGTCCAGATTGCTGATCCCGGCCTTGGCGGCCCGCCCGCGTTCATCGTCATTGCGGAAGGTCAGGCGGCCGTACATCTGGCCACCCATGCATTTCAGCGCTGCCGCCGCCAGCACGCCTTCAGGTGCGCCGCCGGAGCCCATATACATGTCGATCCCGGTCTTGTCGGCCTCGGCACAGTGGATCACACCCGCCACGTCGCCATCGGTGATTAGACGGATCGCACAGCCTGTCGTCCGCAATTCGGCCAGCATATCTTCATGACGGGGCCGTTCCAGTACGCAGACGGTGATGTCCTCGGTGGAACATCCTTTGGCGGCGGCCAGCGCGTTCACCCGTTCGGCGGGGGACATGTCCATGGTCACCACGCCTGTCCGGAAGCCCGGGCCGATGGCCAACTTGTCCATATAGACATCGGGCGCGTGCAGCAGGGTGCCTCGCGGCGCCATGGCGATCACACAAAGGGCGTTGGGCATGTCCTTTGCCGTCAGCGTCGTGCCTTCCAGCGGGTCGAGCGCGATATCGACGGCGGGGCCGTTCCCGCTTCCGACTTCTTCGCCAATGTAGAGCATGGGGGCTTCGTCGCGCTCACCTTCGCCAATGACGACGGTGCCCGAGATGTCCAAGATATTGAGCTGATCGCGCATGGCGTTCACGGCCGCCTGGTCGGCCGCTTTTTCGTCGCCGCGCCCGATGAGGCGGGCCGAGGCCATTGCGGCCGCTTCGGAGACGCGAGCCAGGCCAAGGGACAGCATGCGGTCGTTGAAGTCTGTCTTGCTCATGGAAACGGTCCTGACTGCTGCGCTTACCTTTCGCTTAGGAGCCGCACGCCTTCGGGGCAAGGCTGCATGCGCGAGCGGTTGTATCAGATGTCGGGCGGTGCGGCGGACCAGAGGTCCAGATCGACCCGGTCTGTTAGGGCGTCGATCTTGGCCAGTTCGTCGGCGCTGAAGTCCATGTTTCCCACGGCGCCAACGCATTCCACGACTTGCTCCGGCCGGGATGCGCCGATCAAGGCAGAGGTCACCCGGCCGCCGCGCAGCGCCCAAGCGAGCGCCATCTGGGCCAGTGTCTGCCCCCGGGCCGAGGCGATATCGTCCAGCGCGTTCAGCCCGTCGATCACCTCTTGGGTGATCCCGCCTCCAGGTAACGATTTGTCCTGGGTGGCCCGGCTGCCCTCGGGTACGCCGTTCAGATACCTTCCGGTCAGCAAGCCCTGGGCCAGCGGCATGAAGACGATGGAGCCGATCCCCTCTTCTTCCAGCGCATCCAGAAGGTTGTCCCGTTCTATCCACCGATCCAGAATGCTGTAGCTCGGCTGGTGGATAAGGCAGGGCGTCCCCAGATCTCGCAGGATAGCCGCCGCGTCGCGCGTATTCTGGGCGCTGTAGTTGCTGATCCCGGCGTAGAGCGCGCGGCCCGAGCGGATGATGAAATCCAGCGCGCCCATGGTTTCTTCGAGCGGCGTGTCAGGATCAAAGCGATGGCTGTAAAACATATCGACATAGTCGAGCCCCATCCGCCTCAGCGATTGATCGCAAGACGCGACCAGGTATTTGCGGCTGCCCCATTCGCCATAGGGGCCCGGCCACATGTCGTAACCGGCCTTTGACGAGATGATCAACTCGTCTCGGAACGGCGCGAAATCGTCCTGCATCAATTGTCCGAACGCAGCTTCTGCCGCGCCAGGAACAGGGCCGTAATTATTGGCTAGATCGAAATGGGTGATGCCGTGGTCGAAGGCCGTGCGACAGATATCACGCTTGGTCTCATGCGGTGTGTCGTCACCGAAATTGTGCCAAAGGCCCAAGGAAATGGCGGGAAGCTTTAGGCCCGAGCGCCCGCACCGGCGGTACACCATCTGGTCATACCGATCGGGCGTGGGCGTGTAGCGGGCCGGGAAGGTGACGCTCACGATGGAACCTGTATCTGCAGCGCGACGGGTTCTCCGGTAACCACACCCGTCTCGACGACGCCAGACAGGGCGGCGGAGAGAGCGGTCGGTGCGCAGGGATGGGTTACGATCAGGACGGGCGCGTCACCGGCTTCGTGATCGTATTGGCGCATTCGGTCGATGGAGATGCCATTCTGTCCCAGAACGGTCGCGACGCGGGCCAAGGCGCCGGCTTCATCTCGCAGGGACAGGCGGAGGTAATGGGCGCATTCGGTGGCGGAATTACTGCGCCGCGCCGTGGCCAGCGTGTTGGCGGGCTGACCGAATGGCGGGATCCGAAGACCGCGGGCGATATCGGCCACATCGGCCATGACCGCGCTGGCCGTCGGGCCTTCGCCGGCGCCCGCGCCGCGCATGACGACTTGTCCAACAGCGTCGCCCTCGATGACGACCATATTGGTGCCGCCTTCCAACTGCCCCAGCGGGCTATCGGCGGGCACCAATGTGGGCCGCATGCTCTGCTCCACGCCTGCCGCCGTCCGCCGGGCTTCGCCGAGCAGCTTGATCCGATATCCCATATCGCGGGCGCGGTGGATATCGTCGATGCTCACCCGTTCGATGCCCTGCAATTGCACACCTTCAAAATCGACTTGTGTGCCAAAGGCGATGGACGCCAAGATCGCCAGTTTATGCCCGGCGTCGATTCCGCCCACGTCAAGGGTCGGGTCGGCCTCCAGATAACCAAGGGCGCGGGCCTCTTCGAAGACCTCCGCATAGGGCAAACCCGCCGATTCCATACGCGTCAGGATGTAATTGCAGGTGCCGTTCATGACGCCTGAGATGCGGGTGATAGCGTTTCCGGCCAGCCCCTCGGTCAGCGCTTTGATGCAGGGAATCCCACCGGCCACGGCGGCTTCGAACCTCAGTGATACGCCCGCTGTCTCGGCGCGTTCGGCGAGGGTTTGGCCATGAATGGCGAGCATGGCTTTGTTGGCGGTAACCACATCTTTGCCGGCCTCCAAGGCCGCTTCGGTGGCGGCTTTGGCCGGGCCATCCGCCCCGCCTATCAGCTCCAGGAAGACGTCCACATCGTCGCGGCGGGCGAGCACCACCGGGTCGTCTTCCCAGGCATATCCCGACAGATCGACGCCCCGATCCTTGTCCCGTGTGCGGGCGGAGACCGCAGTGATCGATATGAGCCGCCCCGTGCGATCGCAGAGCAATGACCCATGGTCCTGGATAATCCGGACGACGCCAACGCCCACGGTGCCCAAACCCGCGATCCCAAGGCGAAGGGGTTTGGTCATGGGGGCACGGCTCCAGGCTGAATAGCGATTGCGCCTGGTGCTAGAGCCTTTCACGATCGAATGGAACCGATGCCGACGCCGTTCGCGCGGCGGGGTACCGGATCAGATCTCCTGATCGCGCAAGGCCGCGGCTCGTTCGCGCAGTCGCGCACCCCGGGCCGCCAAGTCGCCGGTGACCGGTGGAACCAAGGCGCGCCCGGCCAAGGTCGCGCCCTCAGACTGGAGCGCAATACCCGCAGGGGCCGCGCGCTGCGCGATCTTCGCCTCGGCCAAGAGCGGACTCAGTGGCACAAGTCTTGGCGCCGGCAGGTCATCATTGGGTGTGGACAAAGCGGACGCTTCCGGCGGTAATTTCGCGCAGGCGGACAGCAGGAAGACGAGGGCGATGGCGATGCGCATGCCCGGGAGGTTAGGTTGACCTTTGCTGCTGGGCAACGGTCATTCCGTGGATGAGTGCGTCTCCAACGTCGGTCGCGTCAGGCCCGTTCGGCGTATTCCATGGTTTCGGTATTAACCACGATGTCTTCGTCCTGGCCAACGAACGGCGGCACCATCACCCGGACCCCGTTGTCCAAAAGCGCCGGTTTGAAGCTGTTGGCCGCGGTCTGACCCTTCACCACGGGCTCGGTTTCGACGATCTTGCAGGTGACCTTTTGGGGTAGAGTGGCGTTCAACGCCTCTTCGTCAAAGTACTCAATCTGCACCATCATGCCGTCCTGCAGGAAGGGGCGGCGATCACCCAGGATATCGGCGTCGAGTTCCACCTGATCGTAGGTGGTCGTGTCCATGAAGACGAGTTTGCCGTCGCTTTCGTACAGGAACTGCTGGTCCTTCTGTTCCAGCCGCACGCGTTCGACCTTGTCGGCCGACCTGAATCGTTCGTTCAATTTGGAGCCGTTGCGGAGATTGCGCAGTTCTATCTGTGCAAATGCTCCGCCTTTACCGGGTTTCACATGGTCGACTTTAACCGCTGACCAGAGATGGCCATCATGTTCCAGCACGTTGCCGGGGCGGATTTCGTTGCCGTTGATCTTTGGCATGGAGTATCTCGTGACTGGCTCGATTGTGGCGCCGTCCTATCTCGACAGATGCAAGCGGGCAACATGGCTGGATGCTGTCGCCTTACGCCAGGAAATGCGTCGATTAGGTGACAAAAGCTTGATCGGTTAACGACTACTGCCATATGTTGTTGTTGAAACGGCCTGGTGGGACCCACAGATTGTATGTTTGGCTGCTCCGTTATGACGTGAGCACATCTGTGGTATTACTAGATTGCATAGCACGAATCACCCCTGGGCGTGGTAGTTCGGCATACCGGGGAAGATGCAAGAGCAAGGAAGAGTGGGAGCACTGCATGTCAGATTTCGTCGACGCGACGGCATTCAATTTCGAACAGGGGCAACGTGCTCGCAAGCTGTTCGCAGCAGTGGTCCTTGCGGCACTAGATGATGCCATCTCCGACGACAAGAAATTCGGCAACGGTCCTGAGCAGATCGCCCGTTGGGCACGGTCGCGGGATGGCCGAGAGGTTTTGTCGTGCGCTGGAATCGACCCGAACGAACGCGTTGTTTCAGGCCTTATGGAATTCGTGAGCCGGGGTGTACGGACCTCCGTCGCACTGTCGCGCGAGGAAAGCGAGCGTCGCCAGGCCGCCGAATTGGCCGAGGCTGCGGAAGCCGCATAAGAGGCTTGGTCCGGCTGACAGAGGTCGGAATTGGATAACAGAGGAATGCCGCGACCGATGGCCGGGACGCGGCATTCTTCATCAAATTCGAACTTCCGACCGTCAATCGAATTCTTCGGATGACATCATCTGTCGGATTTCTCGGCGGACCAGTTTGCGCACATTCCGCGTGATCCGCTCGCCCAGATCCCCTGCCAATTCCTGACGTACGATTTCGGCGATCAAATCGCGGAGGGCTTCGTCATCCAGCGGTGACGGAACTTCATCGATGTCCGGGCCCATATCGGAGAGGTCAATTTCGTCTTCTTCGGCCGTCGTCGTGGCATTGTGATCGCTATCGGGTGCGTTTCCTTGCGCGGCGGCATCATCTGCCAAGGGCGCGTCCGCAGCGATTTCCGATGCAGCGATATAGTCCGTGTCTTCCAGATAGACTTCTGCTTCGGATGCCGTGTCCGCCATTGGGGCCGACCAATTGGTCGAAGCCGCCGGGTCGTCAGCTAAATCGACGGTGATCGCCGTGGTTTCGCTATCCATGCCGGTTAGGAATTGGGTAGCATCGCGAGCATCGCGCTCCGCTTGGGCGAGCCCGGCCATATCCTCGGCCTCGTCCTCCGAATGGGCTGAAGGCGCCGACGTGTCTTGCTCTGTCACCGTTTGAAGGTCATGTGCACTGCCCTGATCCTCCTGGTCCGGCAAAACCGGTACCGTCTGAAATGGGTCCTCTGGGTCGCTCACCCGATTGGCCGGTTGCAGCAACAAGGCAGATGACGTCTTGGGGCGCGCCGTTACGGCACTGCTCACAGGATCGGTGGCCACAAGCCGTCGGATGGACGACAGGACATCTTCAATATCGTTGCTCTGCGCCACGTGCGCGCTCCTCAGGCTAGGCCTCTCCGGGCCAGTTCTTTAGCGGTGCTACCACAAGCAGTAGGGCAGGGGCAGCCCTCTCCTTCTAGCGGAGGTAGCTGCCGAGTTCGGATCAGTTGCGTCCGAACCGCCTGAGCACCCGATCCAATCGCCCGCCCTGTTCCGACGGCGAAACGCCAGGCGCATTAGACACGAGATTGTAGTATTCGGACGGATCGAACCGTTCGACCTCCAGCCCAAGATGATCGGTGGTCAATAGTCCGACTGAATCGAGCACTGCGTAGACTGCCAGATCAGCCGCCGTTTCCGCTTCGATCAGGGCCAGCCGCGCATCGATCAAGTCTTGCTCGGCATCGAGCACGTCGATGGTCGTCCGGGCGCCAAGTCGGGCTTCCTCCACGAAACCATCGAAGGCCAGCTGTGCCGCTCGCACGCCTTCGCGGGTGGCGATGATCTGAGCTTCAGCGATCTGCATCTGCGCCCAGGCGGTGCCTACGCCCTGGGTAATGGCCCGTGCGATCGTGTTCAGGTTCGACCGCGCGGCCTGTGCCTGGGCAATCGCCTGACGGTTCAGAGCCGACAGCTGTCCACCCGTGTAAATCGGCACCGTGCCCGTCACCGTGACGCCCGCCGTGACCGTATCGGGGCGGCTGACGGTGAAATCCGACCGCAGGTCGATGCTGGGCAGGCGATTGGCCTCCGCCAGATCGGCCAGGAACTCCAGGGCGGTGATGTCATGCTGGGCCGATGTGATCAGCGGGTGGATCTGCAAGGCTAGTGCTTGAGCCCGTTCCAGCGTGGGTGGCAGATCGGGCGGAGGTGGGGGTGCGGCCAAGGTGCCTGTGGGCAGCACGCCGATCGCCTCGCGATAGACCTCGCGTGCGATATCGACTTCGCCGCGCGCCGCCGCTAGGGCTGACAACGACGCAGCTAAGCTTGACTCCGCGATGGCCACATCGGTCCGCGTGACCTCGCCCACTTCGAACCGGTCCCGGGTTGCACGCAGTTCTTCCTGCAGAAGCCGCAAGTTGCTCTCGCTGACGTCAACGGCAAGAAGTGCCTCGCGGAGGCCGAGATAGGCATCGACGGCGGCAAGCAGCACGTCCTGCTCCACGTCTATCAAGGCAAAGCGGGCGGCCAGAACGCTTTCTTTTTCGGCTGCGATCCGTAGATGCCGCTGGCCGGCATCGACCAACGTGAAATCCAGCATCAAACTCAGGGATGCCGTGGTCGCCGTCGCGGTGCTCAAAGGTGTCGATGTGCGCACCTTTCCGTAGCTGGTCAGAAAACTGACCGTTGGGCGCAACGCCGAGACGGCCACCGCGACGCTTTCATCCGTGGCCCGCAGCAGAAACTGCTGCTGCTCTAAAACCGGGGAGCTACGATAAGCCTGTATCAGCGCATCCGATAGACTTTGGGCAGACGCCGCCAGACCGGATACAGAACAGGTCAGTGCTATCGCGGCGAGCGCCCATCTCTTTCGCAGTCGATCGAACCATTCCATCTGCTCACCTCATACCGCTCTTTTTTCATTCTCTTGCGGTTAACCTATAGCGCGAAATTTCTCGTGTGCGAAAACCCGGGCAAAACCGGCGCCCCAGCATTGAATTCGAAGCGCCATGCAACGGTTGGTCCATCGGCATCGGCGATGCTGTGGCCGATCCGGACTTCGCCCAGAGCGCCATCCATGAAGATCGCCGCAATGCGCGCGCCCTCGTGCAACTGGCCCAACAAGGCGGCCGGCACCGTTTCAACACCGCCTTCGATCAGGATAACATCGAACGGGCCGGCCTTGGCCGCGCCCTCGACGAGTGGGGCGGTCAGGACGGCGGCGTTCAGCACATTCTGGGCGACGAGCGTGGTTTCGGCTTCGCTGGCCAGCCCGGCCTCTTCCTCAACCATCACAACTGAATCAGCCATTCGAGCCAGAAGCGCGGTCGAGTATCCCAGTCCCCCACCGATGACCAGGACCGTGTCTTCGAGATCGATGTCGAGCGCATCAAGCATCTTGGCGAGCGTTCGGGCCTCCATCACTTCCCGGCCCTCAGCCAGAGGGATAGGGGCGTCCATATAGGCGACCGCCCTGGCGGATGCGGGCACATATTCTTCGCGCGGCACGTCTAGCATGGCGGCGATAATCGGGAACTTCGTGACATCCGACGGACGCACCTGGGTATCCACCATCATCGTGCGGAGAGCATTCGCGGAAGCCATCGGCGGACGAATCCATGAAAGT
>JBCDCS010000006.1:0-35349 GCA_039181205.1 Pseudomonadota bacterium | reverse complement strand
GCGCTTTCCGCGACGTTGGCGTGGGCGACCAGGGCCGATTCCACTTCCGCCGTACCCATCCGATGGCCGGAGACATTGATCACGTCATCGACCCGCCCGGTGATCCAGTAATAGCCATCCGCGTCGCGGCGACAGCCATCGCCAGTGAAGTAATAGCCTTTGTAGTCCGAGAAGTATGTCTTCTCGAACCGTTCATGGTCGCCCCAGACGGTGCGCATTTGGGCGGGCCAACTGTCCTTGATGCAGAGCACGCCCTCGGTCGCCGTGTCATGCAGTTCCTCGCCGGATGTGGGGTCCAGCACGACGGGCTGGACGCCGAAGAAAGGTGTCGTGGCGCTGCCGGGTTTTGTGGCGGTTGCGCCGGGCAGGGGGGTCAGCAGGTGACCACCGGTCTCCGTCTGCCACCAGGTATCTACGATGGGGCACCGGCCACCGCCGACCACATCGTTGTACCAATTCCAGGCTTCCGGATTGATGGGTTCGCCCACAGTCCCGAGGATGCGGAGCGAGGATAGGTCATACTTCTCGACCGGCTCGGTTCCCTTGCCCATCAGGGCGCGGATCGCAGTTGGTGCCGTATAGAACTGATTTACCTTATGTTTTTCGCACACGGCCCAGAAGCGCCCGGCATCGGGGAAGGTCGGCACGCCTTCGAACATCACCGTCGTGGCCCCGTTCGCCAGGGGGCCGTAGACGATGTAGCTGTGGCCCGTGACCCAGCCCACATCGGCGGTGCACCAGAAGATGTCCCCATCGTGGTAATCGAAGGTGTATTGGTGCGTCATGGACGCATAGACGAGGTAGCCGCCGGTCGTATGCACCACACCCTTGGGTTGGCCTGTGGAGCCGGAGGTGTAGAGAATGAAAAGTGGGTCTTCCGCCGCCATCTCTTCGGGTGGGCAGTTACCGTCGACCTTCGCCTCTTCCTCATGCAGCCAATAGTCGAGCCCATTCCGCCAGGCGATTTGCTGGCCGGTGCGCTTCACAACCAGGCATTTGACCTCGTTGTAATCGTGCAGCAGCGCCTCATTCACGCTGTCCTTGAGATTGGTGACGCGTCCACCTCGGGGGGCGCCATCAGCGGTGATGACCAGCTTCGCGTCGCAGGCATTTATGCGCGCGCCGAGCGCTTCGGCCGAGAAACCCGCGAAAACAATGGAGTGAATAGCGCCGATCCGGGCGCAGGCGAGCATTGCATAGGCGGCTTGCGGGATCATCGGCAGGTAGAGCACGACCCGGTCGCCCTTGCCGACACCCAAACCCTTAAGCACATTGGCCATCTTGCCGACATGCTCATGCAATTGCTGATAGCTGATATGCTGGGCTTCGGCGTCTGGATCGTCGGGTTCCCAGATGATGGCAGTCTGGGTGCCGCGGTCTTTCAGATGCCGGTCGACGCAATTGGCGGCGACGTTCAGCGTGCCGTCTTCGAACCAGCGGATGTCGATGTTGCCGGGCTCGAAGGAGGTGTTCTTCACCTTAGTATAGGGTTTGATCCAGTCGACGCGTTTGCCGTGGTCGTTCCAAAAAGCTTCCGGGTCGTCGATCGAGGCCTGATACATCTCAGAATACTTCGCAGCATCCACGTGGGCTTTGGCAGCCAGTTCGGCGCTGGGCGGATAGGTCTTGTCTTTGCTGTCGAGCATATCGTCCTCCCTCATCGGCCAGACTAGGGCCTTGTCGGGGCGGGCGAGCCACCCCTAAGTCGTTCAGATGGCGAGGTATTCTGCGCGCAGGGACTCGTCGCCCAATACCTCGGCCGCGGTGCCATCGAAGACGACACCGCCAGTATCCAGGATAACCGAGCGGTCGGCCAGTTCCAGAGCCCGAACAGCGTTCTGTTCGACCAAGATGGTCGTCATGCCGAGTTTCTTGATCTCGACGAGGGTCTTCTCGATCTCGTCAACGATCACCGGGGCGAGGCCTTCATAGGGTTCGTCGAGTAGCAAGACTTTGATATCACGACACAAAGCGCGGGCGATGGAGAGCATTTGCTGCTCGCCGCCCGACAGGGTTACACCTTCCTGCTTGCGGCGTTCGCCGAGGCGGGGGAAGAGTTCGTAGACCCGTTCCAGCGACCAGCCGATGGGCGGGGCGATCTGGGCGAGTTTGAGATTTTCCTCGACCGTGAGGCCCGGAATGATGCGGCGATCTTCGGGCACGAGGCCCAGTCCGGCCTGCGATGCCTCATTGGCTTTCATCAAGTGAAGTGGTTGATGATCCAGCCAAATTTCGCCTTTGCGCAGCTCCGGATCGCCGACGCGCGCGCAGGTGCGGAGCGTCGAGGTTTTGCCGGCGCCGTTGCGGCCCAGGAGGGCGAGGATTTCGCCTTCATGAACGTTAAAGCTGATGCCTTGGACGATGTAGCTTTCACCATAATAGGCGTGAATGTCGTGGACCGAGAAATAGGCGGGCGCGGTGGCGGCCTTGTTTCCCTCGCGGGTGAAGTCGGGTTTGACGTTCATTTGGATTTCTCCGGTTCTTCACGAATTGGGGTCATTTTCGGGGAGCCGATCCCCAATTCGTACAAAATTGTCAGTGCCCCGAGCTTTCGCCCAGATACGCTTCGCGGACCTTCGGGTGGCCCTTGATGTTCTCGGGCGTGTCTTCGACCAGGGGTGTGCCTTGGGCGAGGACGGTGATCCGTTCGGCGAGGCTGAAGACGACGTGCATGTCGTGTTCAATGATGCAGATCGTGATCGGGCGAGACGCCTTGATCTCTTTCAGGAGGTCGATCGTGTTGTTGGTGTCGGCGCGGGCCATGCCCGCGGTCGGCTCATCGAGGAGCAGGAGACGCGGTTCCTGCGCGAGGCACATGCCGATTTCCAGCCGTCGCTTGTCGCCGCGGGACATGGCGGCCGCGTGCATGTCGCGCTTGTCGGCCATGTTCATGTCTTCGAGCATGTGCTCGGCCCGGTCGACGATCTCGGCATCCTTCATCATCTGGCCGTAGGCCTTGAGCGAGAACGAGCCGTCGCGCTTGGCGACGCAGGGGATCATCATGTTTTCCATGACGGTCAGGTCGCCGAAGATCTCGGGCGTCTGGAAGACCCGGGAGATGCCCATCTGGTTGATCTCGTGCGGCTTGCGGCCGAGGACCGATTGGCCCTCAAACGAGACCGATCCGGTGTCGGGGATCAGCTTGCCGACGAGGCAGTTGAGCAGGGTCGACTTGCCCGCGCCGTTCGGCCCGATGATGGCGTGGACCGATTGTTCGGCCACCGAGAGGTTTACGTCGCCGAGGGCTTGCAGGCCCCCGAAGCGCTTGCCGACGTCTTTGACTTCAAGAATGCCCATGGTCGGTTACTCCCCCGGATGACGTTGTGCGGCGGTGTCGGTCTTTTCCGCCTTGGCGCCGCGGCGGAAGAGCGAGGCGATCTTTGCGCCGCCCTGGACGAGGCCGCCGGGCAGGAAGATCACCACGGCCATGAAGAGCAGGCCCAGCGTCAGGTGCCAGCCCTTGCCGACGAAGGGATAGATCAGGGTCACCATGACGTCGCCGGCCCAATCGGGCATGAAGGCGAACCAGGCTTCCAGCGTCGACTTGTTGATGGTGGAGACGATGTTTTCCATGTACTTGATGAAGCCCGCGCCGAGGACCGGGCCGATCAACGTGCTCGCGCCGCCGAGGATGGTCATCAGGACGACTTCGCCGGAGGCGGTCCAGAACATGCGCTCCGCCCCGACTTGGGTGTCCATGGCCACCAGGAGACCGCCGGCGAGGCCCGCATACATGCCCGAGATGACGAAGGCCGCGAGCGTGTAGGGCTTGGGCGAGATGCCGGTGTAGTTCAGCCGGTTCTGGTTCGACTTCACCGCCCGGAGCATCATGCCGAAGGGCGAGCGGAAGATGCGGATCGACAGATAGAAGGCGAGCAGCATGCAGATCGCGGCGATGTAGTAGCCCGCGTTGAAGGTGAAGACCCAGCCGGCCACGGCGAGCTCATAGCTCGACGCCATGTCCAGGCCGAAGAGGCTGGCGCGCGGCGTGGTGCCCGGGGCGAGCGGCGCGTCCAGGATGCGGGGGTCGAAGTATTGAAGCTGCATGCCGGTTTCGCCGCCGGTGATCGGTGTGAGGACCGAATAGGCGAGGGCGAAGGACATCATCGCGAAGGCGAGCGTCAGGATCGAGAAGTAGATCCCCGACCGCCGGAGTGAGATGAAGCCGACCAGTGTGGCGAAGAGGCCCGCGACCAGCATGGAGGTCAGGATCGACGGGATGATGTTGAGCGTCAGCAGCTTCATCGCCCAGATGCCCGCGTAGGAGCCGACCCCCAGGAAGGCCGCGTGGCCGAAGGAGAGGTAGCCCGTGAGGCCGAACAGGATGTTGAAGCCGATGGCGAAGATCCCGAAGATCACAAAGCGCTGCATCAGGTCGGGGTAGCCCGCATTGAACTGCGCCATGGCCGAGCCTTCAGGGAACGGATTGAGCAGGAACGGCGCGGCCATCGTGATCAGGATCACGAAGAGAAACAGCGTCGCATCCTTGGCCGTCAGTCCCAGGAAGCCCCCGCCTGAGGCGATTTTTGGGGCCGTGCGGGCGGGGATCGGGGTGGTTTCGGTGGTCTGGTCGGTCATGGCTTAGTCCTCCATCACGCCCTTGCGGCCCATGAGGCCGCGAGGACGGGTCAGCAGCACGATGATGGCCACCAGGTAGATGATGATCTGGTTGATGCCGGGCAGCAGGTCGAGCACTTCGGGCATGGAAGCGAAGGCCTCGATGATGCCGAGCAGGAAGCCGGCCAGGACGGCGCCGGGCAGGGAGCCCATGCCGCCGACAACGACCACGACGAAGCTGATCACCAGGAAGTCCATGCCCATGTGGTAATTGGGCGAGGTGATGGGCGTGTACATCACGCCCGCGAGGCCCGCGACGGCCGCCGCAATGCCGAACATGATGGTGAAGCGCTTGTCGATGTCGATGCCGAGCAGCGTCACCGTTTCGCGGTCGGCCATGCCGGCGCGGACGACCATGCCGAAGGTGGTGAATTGCAGGAAGGCGAAGACCCCGGCAATGACGACGGCGGCGAACAGGAAGTAGATCAGGCGCCAGTAGGGGTAGACGATGGAGCCCGCATCGAAGCCGAGCATCAGGCCGAAATCGAACGAGCCGATGAAGGCGTCGGGGGCCGGGGTCGGGATCGGGTTAGCGCCGTAGAAATACTTGATGATCTCTTGCAGGACGATGGCCAGGCCGAAGGTGACCAGGATCTGGTCAGCATGGGGACGCTTGTAGAAGTGGCGAATGAGGCCGCGTTCCATGGAGACACCGATCAGGATCATGACCGGGATGGCCATGAGGATCGAGAGCGGCACGGCGAAGTCGATGATGCCGGCGCCCACGGTTTCGCCGAAAATGTCGTAGATATAGGGGACCTGGACTTCGAGCGGGTTGCCCAGGAAGTCGGTCCGCGTCTCGTCGACCACGGTGTGGGAGACTTGCAGCAGGCGCGAGAAGGTCACGGCGCAGAAGGCACCCAGCATGAAGAGCGCGCCGTGGGCGAAGTTCACGACCCCCAGCGTGCCGAAAATCAGGGTCAGACCCAGGGCGATCAGCGCGTAGGCGCTGCCCTTGTCCAGCCCGTTCAGGACTTGAAGGATGATGGCTTCCATGGAGGCCCCCGGCTCGGCGTGTCAGGAAACCGCCGCCCCGGTGGGGGCGGCGGCGATGTGTGGAGCGATCAAACGCCCGGGTTGCAGGAGCCCAAGCTGCCGCCCGCGAATTGCGGGTGGTCGGGGGCGTAGGTGACCTGCTCGGTCGGCGTGACCTCGACGATCTCCACCAGGTCGAACTCGTTCTCCGGGTTCTCCTTGCCGCGCACCACGACCACATCCTTGAAGCACTGGTGGTCGTCGGCACGATAGAGCGTCGGGCCGTTGCCCAGGCCGTCGAATTCGTAACCCGAGAGGGCCTCGTCCACGGCGCAGGGGTTGAAGGAGCCCGCGCGCTGGACCGCGTCGGCATATAGCAGGGTCTGCACGTAGCAGGTATGCGCCGCCTGCGAGGGCGGGAAGCCGTACTTCTGCCCGAAGCTCTGCACGAAGGCGTTGGTGCCGGAATACTTGGCGCCGAGCTGGTTTTCGAGCTTCCAGTCCCAGTTCTGGGAGCCGAGGATACCGGCGATGTTCTCACCGGCGCCGCGGGCCATCAGTTCGGAGTAGAGCGGCACGACGATCTCGAAGTTCTTGCCGTTGGCCTGACGCTCGCGCAGGCCGAACTGGACGGCGTTGGTCAGCGAGTTGACCATGTTGCCGCCATAGTGGACCAGCACCAGCACGTCGGCGTCGGATTGCAGAACCGGCGCGATGTAGGACGAGAAGTCGGTCTGGGTCAGCGGGGTGAGCACGGTGTTGACCGTGTTCCAGCCCATGGCTTCGGTGGATTCCTTTACCGCCTGCTCGGTGGTGTAACCCCAGTTGTAGTCGGCGGTCAGGTAATAGGCGTTCCGGTCGCTGCCATACTGCGCGGCCAGGATCGGGGCCAGGGCGGCGCCGGACATGTAGGAATTGAAGAAGTGGCGGAAGCCGTTGGCCTTCTTGTCCTTGCCGGTGGTGTCGTTGGCGTGGGTCAGACCGGCCATGAAGATGATGCCGGCTTCCTGGCAAAGTGCTTGCACGGCGACCGCCACACCAGAGGATGAGCCCCCGGATATCATGACGGCCCCGTCCTTTTCGATCATCGAGCGGGCGGAGGCGCGAGCGGCATCCGATTTGGTCTGGGTGTCGCCGGTGACGAACTCGACACGCTTACCCAGTATGCCGGTGCCTTCAAGTGCATTGGACGAGAAGGTCTGCATCATGCCGCCGTCACCGCCACCATTCAGATGTTCGACGGCCAGCTCGAAGGCGCGCAGTTCGTCGGCGCCTTCATCGGCGTAAGGCCCAGACTGCGGAACGTTGAAGCCCAGCGTGACGGTGTCGCCTGTGGGCTCGTTAGTGAAACCTTGGGCCCAAGTGGCCGAAGTGAAAATCGTTGGCGCGGCCAGACCGGCGCCCGCGACGGCCCCCGTCTTCATCACGCCGCGGCGGGTGAAGTTCGATTTGGTCATGAAGACCCTCCCTGATTGGTGGGACCCGATATCCCTCCTCCAAAGGAATGCCGGATCAGCGCGGTCGCATTGACAGCGCTGCGCCAGTATCGGGTTCAGTCTGAAAAAGGATCAACAAGGGACTGACGTTGCATTAAGAAATTTGTAAACATGCTGACAAGACGAGCCGCTTTTCTGTAAATCATTTTGCGCGTCAGTGCAGCATTTCTGATTTGCAGACGCGGCAAGAGCTTGAGGAAACATGGAGTTGTGAACGGTGCGTGTCGTCTCCACCGGGGCCAGAATCCGAGAACGTCGCCTCGCCGAAGGGGTCGCCCAGGCGGCCCTGGCTCGGGATGCCGGGATCTCTCCGTCCTATCTGAACTTGATCGAACATGACCGGCGCCCCATCGGCGGCGCGCTGCTTAATCGGATCGCCGACATTCTAGCCGTGCCGGTCGCGACACTTTCTGAAGATTCGGACGAAGCGGCAATCGCAGACCTGCGCGCGGCCGGCGCTTCGCTAGGGTTGCGGGGTGCGATTCTGGACGAAGCCGCTTCCATCGCGCGGCGCCATCCCGAATGGGCGACCGCGTTTGTGCAACAAGCCGACAGTCTGGCGGCTCAGGCCCGCACGATCGAAGCACTTTCGGACCGGCTGACGAATGACCCCACGCTGGCCAATGCGCTGCACGAATTGCTGTCGACTGTCTCGGTCGTGCGCTCTACGGCCGCCATTCTAGCGCAGACGCCCGATATCGACCGCAACTGGCTGGGTCGCTTTCATGCCAACCTGGACGCCGATAGCCGGCGCTTGGCCGAAGGGGCCGAGGCGGTGGTGAGCTATTTCGACAGCGAAGATGCGGAGCGCGGTAGCGGGCTTTTGCCCGCCGAAATCGCGGCACGGTTCCTGGATAGCGCGGCGTCAGATCGGCTGGAAGCGGAGGGTGTTGCGGCTATCCCGGACCTGGTGGCGGAGTTGGATGACCCCATGGCGGCGAGCCTAGCCGCCGCCGCGTTGGCTGAAGCAGCGCAAGATGCGGCGCGCCTGCCGACCGAGTTGGTGGACGCCGTGGAGACGCCGGAAGACCTAGTCGCTGTGTCGGGCGGCGATCTGGCGCTGGTCCTGCGGCGCATGGGGCACCGCAAGCCGGGGCGTGGGCTGGTGGTTTGCGATGCGGCGGGGGCGATCATCCATCGTCGGACGGTTCGGGGTTTCGCGCTGCCAGTGATGGGCGCGGGCTGCCCGCTTTGGCCGCTTTACGAGGCGCTTTCGCAGCCGGGCCGCCCGTTGCGTGTGGGCTTGGTGACGCCCGACGGCGCCCGGTGGCTGGCGCATGCCATTGCCCAGGCGGAGGTGTCGGGTGGCTTCGACGGGCCGCCCGTGCTGCGGGCGACGATGCTGCTGACCCGCGCGGATGCCACCGCAGAAGAGGCCTGCCGTTCGGTCGGCCCAAGCTGCCGTGTCTGCCCACGGCCGGGCTGTCCGGCCCGCCGAGAGCCGTCGATCCTGTCGGGTACGCCAGACGCAGGGCTGGACTTGGCGCACCGAACGGAGAACACTAGGGCAGTGTTATGACCGGAAGGGAGGCCGGGCATGAATGACCGAGCCGTTCCGGGCCCGCCGGGCCGCGTGCTCCTGATCGAGGATGAGGCGAATATCGCCACGGCGATCGCGTTCATCCTGCACCGGGATGGTTGGCAAGTCTGGACCCATTCCGATGGCGCCACGGCGCTGGATGCGGTCGCGCGCCACGATCCCGACGTGGTGGTTTTGGACGTTATGCTGCCAGGGAAATCGGGCTTCGATATCTTGGGTGCGATCCGGAGCGGTGCGAAGGCCGATCTGCCGGTCCTGATGCTGACGGCGAAAGGTCAGGCCCGCGACCGGGATCGGGCCGAAGCGCTGGGTGTCAGTCGTTTCATGACAAAGCCTTTCTCCAATGCCGATCTGTTGGCGGCGGTCCGCGCCTTGGCGACGGCGCCCGCCGCGCGCTAGGCCATGGACTCCGATCCCAGTGTTCTGTCGAGCCCGGCGGCCACCGAGGCGCAACGCCGCGCCCGCGCCCGCGCCCGGCTGGCCGATACGGCGCGGCTGCTGCCATTTCTGGGCGCCGTTCTCTTCCTGGCGCCCGATCTGATCTTGTCGGGCCACCCGGCCGGTGAAGGGGCCACGGCGCCCTGGTCAAATTATCTCTTTGCAACATGGCTGCTGTTGATCGGCTTGGCGGCTTGGATCGCCCGCCGGCATCTGCGCGACGGCGACCCGGACCGGTCGCCGTGACACTCAGCCTCGATGTGCTAATCGCGGCCTGCTTGGGCTATGCGATTCTGCTGTTCATGGTGGCCTTCTGGGCCGAACGGCGGGGCATGACCGGCATCCTGCGGGGGCCGCTGGTCTATACGCTGTCGCTGTCGGTCTATTGCACGGCGTGGACGTTCTACGGCGCCGTGGGCTATGCGGCCCGGTCGGGCCTGGAATTCATGACGATCTATCTGGGTCCGACGCTAGTTTTCGTGGGCTGGTGGTGGATCTTGCGCAAGCTTGTGCGCGTCGGTCGGGCCGAGCGGGTGACGTCGATCGCGGATATCCTGTCGAGCCGCTATGGCAAGTCGAACGGCTTGGCGGTGCTGGTGACGGTGTTGGCCGTGGTTGGCACCACGCCGTACATTTCGCTGCAGCTGCAGTCCATTACACTCAGTTTCGCGGTCTTCGCCGCGCCAGGGACGGCACCGTCGGACCTGACTGGGCTGGCTTTTTGGGTGGCGGCCGGCTTGGCTTTGTTCACCATCCTGTTCGGCACCCGCCGCCTGGATGCGGGCGAACGCCATGATGGCATCGTGTCGGCCATCGCGCTGGAAGCGGTGGTGAAACTGGTCGCGCTGCTTTCGGTGGGTATCTTCGTGGTCTGGGGCCTCAATGGTGGGCTCAAGGCCACCGGCGATCTGATCGCCGCGTCGGAGATTGCTGATTGGACCGCGGCGCCCGGTCGTTGGGCAGGCTTGATCTTCGTCTCGGCGGCTGCGGTGATCTGTTTGCCGCGCATGTTCCAGGTGCTGGTGGTCGAGAATTCCGATGAGCGGCACCTGGCCACCGCATCCTGGGCATTTCCGCTTTATTTGCTGGCGATGTGCATCTTCGTGGTGCCGATCGCCGTGACTGGGTTGGCCCGGATGCCGGAGGGATCCAATCCTGATCTGTTCGTTCTGACCCTGCCGCTGGCTGAGGGGCGCGACGGCCTTGCGATGTTTGCCTTCCTGGGTGGGTTTTCGTCGGCCACGTCCATGGTGATCGTCGCCTGCGTGGCGCTGGCCACGATGCTATCGAACCATGTGGTCATGCCCATCTGGCTGGCTGGGCAGCCCCGGCGTCAGGCGACCATTTCCGGCGATGTCCGGGCTGTGGTGCTGCGGGCGCGGCGGTTCTCGATCCTAATGGTCATGCTGATGGGCTATCTCTATTTTCGCGCCACGGGAGGGTCGGCGGCGCTCGCGTCCATCGGCCTGATCGCGTTCGTAGGCTTGGCGCAGGTTCTGCCCGCGTTGCTTTTCGGTCTGTTCTGGACGGGGGCGACCCGAGCGGGCGCCGCGGCGGGGATTTCGGCTGGCTTCGCGCTCTGGGCCTGGATGATGCTGGTGCCGGTTCTGTTCGGCGGCGAGGGTTTGACCGGGGGTCCGTTCGGCATCGCCTGGTTGGCACCCGAGGCAATGTTCGGGCTGGATGGCGACCCGCTCCTGGTGACGCTGATCGTGTCGCTGGGCCTCAATTGCTTATTGCTTTGCGTGGTGTCCCTGCTGACAGTTCCGACGCCCATGGAGCAGCTTCAGGCGCCGCGTTTCGTCCAGGTGTTCGAGCGGGTCGCGGCGCTGCGGACGGTGCGGCGCGGCGCGGTCAGCGCGGATGAGTTGATGATCATGGCGCAGCGCATTCTGGGCGCGTCGGAGGCGCAGGCCCTGTTCGCTGCCCATGCGCGGTTGCAGGGACGGCCAAGCGACCTTCCCGATGTGACGCCCGATCTGCTTGAAGCTTTGGAAAAGGGATTGGCGGGATCAGTGGGCGCGGCCACGGCCAATGCCATGGTGTCCGGCTTGACCGGGGATGCAGCCGTATCGGTGGAAGAATTGATCGCAGTCGCCGACGAGACGGCGCAGATCATCGAATATTCCACCCGGCTGGAAGCGCGGGAGGCGGAGTTAACCCGCACCGCAGAGGAGCTGCGCGAAGTGAACGAAAAGCTGACCGCCTTGGGGGTACAGAAGGATGCGTTTCTCAGTCAGGTCAGCCATGAATTGCGCACGCCCATGACGTCGATCCGGGCCTTCTCGGAGATATTACGCGATGAGGGCCTGCCGGACGGGGAACGGGCGCGATATGCGGGCATAATCCTAGAAGAAAGCGAACGGCTGACGCGGTTGCTGGACGATCTGCTGGATCTGTCGGTGCTGGAGAGCGGTCAGGTGGTGCTAAGCCCTGCCGATGCCAATTTGGCCGATGTCCTCGACCGGGCGGTGACCGCCACGTCGTCCACCGGCGCGCCCATTGAGGTGCATCGCGACCGCGCCTCGGAAGCGGTGACAGTGCGGACCGATCCGGATCGGCTGGTGCAGGTCTTCATCAATCTGATCGGCAATGCCGCCAAATACTGCGACGCACCGGCCCCGCAATTGGATATCCGCGTGCGGCTTCGCGGTGGGGCGGCGGAGGTCGATTTCGTGGACAACGGCAGCGGGATTTCCGCCAAAGACCGCAATCTGATCTTCGAGAAATTCGCCCGGCTGGGGGAACAGAGCGCGGCGGGAAGTGCCGGTCTGGGCCTTGCGATTTGCCGGGAAGTGATGACGCGGCTGGGCGGATCGGTGGATTATCTGCCGGGGCAGGGCGGCGGTGCCTTCCGGGTCCGCGTGCCGGTGGCAAGCGACGTGCAAGCAGCGGCGGAGTGACCGCCGCGAGCCGACGCCAAAGGCTTTGTTAACCCAATTGGTGCAGGGAGGGGCGGACGAGATTCGCCCCAAGGATATGATGCCGCCCGAGATCGCTTCCTCTACGCTGCGCCGTATGGCGGGTGCTGCGTCTGCACCGCAATCGGGCGGTGCGGCAACGGCGGCCGTTCCGGCACTGGAAAAGGCGATCCGTCGGGCTGTTCAGCGATTGGGTGAAGATGCGCCCGCGCTGGGGCTCGGTGTGGAGAGTAGCGGCAGCCGGATCATCGATGCCGCAGAGGCATTTGATGAGTTGGATGAGGCTGTTCTGTGCCTCTTATGCGATCCGCCGGGTCTATCTCCCGAAGCAAGGCCAGACCCGGAGGTTCTGGCCGCCGCCACCGGAACAGTGATTATATCGCCATCGATCACTGACGCGTTAATCGAGGTGCAGACGGTCGGCCGCTTGGTCGGAGCCTCGGGACCAGCGCGACGGCCCACCCGCATCGATGCCGCGCTGGTCCAACCCTTTGCCCGGGATCTGCTGGCCCAGGTCTCGGGCCTGGTGCCGGCGGCCGATCAGGCCACCCCGCGACCCGGTCCCTTGCGGCCAGGTCGCTATGTGGCGGGGCCCGATCCACTGCCGACGCTGCTGACGGCGGACAGGTTCCTGCGGCTCGATCTCACGATATCCATGGCCGCGAACCGCACGGGCCATATCGCGCTGATCCTACCCCATCGGACAACGATCATGCTGGATGCGCCCGCACTGCCGGTGGATGATGATCCTGACTGGAACGTGACCTTGCAGTCGGTCATGGCGGGGGCGCCTGTCCGATTGGAAGCGACGCTGGCCGGTCTTTCGCTGCCCTTGCGTGATCTGATCGACCTGCGGGTGGGTCAGATCTTGCCGCTGCCCAATGGCGTGCTGGCGTCGGTCATCTTGCAGGGCGGTTCGCTGGGCGCCGGCGATCGCCGACGGTCGAGCCGACCCGTGACGCTGACTGGCCGTTTGGGCCAATTGAACGGCCAGCGGGCGGTGAAGGTGGCCGAGGTTTCGGGCGTTGTCCTGCCAGGCGGGGATATGGCCACAGCCGGTTTGCCGCCCTTGGACAGTAACGCTGGCGAACCGGCGGGCCTGATGGATGTCGACGGGGCCGCTCCGTCGGGCCCGGAGACCGATCCGCAGGCGCTGCAAGATGGGCTGGGCGCCGACGATCCGCTAGATGATCTGGATTTGCCAGAGCTGCCCGATCTGCCGGATTTACCCGATCTTCCAGACCTCCCAGACATTCCGGACCTGCCCGAACCGCCATAGCGAACCCACGGCCTGAGATGCCGTTCCCTTGCACCGGCCGGGCCGCTCTGCGACGGTCCCGCGCAACGGAGGAATACGATGACCCAACCGGAGCCTGTGGGCTTGCGCGCGCGACTTCTGGCCGGGGACCGCATGGCCGGAACGTTCATGAAAACGCCCAGCCACGTGACGTTGGAAATCCTGATGATGTCTGGGCTCGACTTCGTTTGTCTCGATGCCGAGCACGCGCCGTTCGACCGCGCCGCTTTGGATGCCTGTTTGGCCGTGGCGCGGGCGCGGGAGTTTCCTATCCTGGTGCGCATCGGCGATGGCGCCCCAGCACGCATTCTCGATGTGATGGATCTGGGTGCAACGGGGATCGTCGTTCCCCATGTGGACAGCGCCGAGAAGGCGGGCGCCATCGCCGCCGCGGCCCGGTTCGGCCATGGTGGGCGCGGCTATGCTGGATCGACCCGCTGGGCCGGCTACACGTCGCAGACCATGCCAGACCTGCTCGCGCGATCGGCGGCCGAGACGGTGGTGATCGCCCAGATTGAGGAGCCTGAGGGGGTCGATGCAGCAGCCGAGATCGCCGCCATCGATGGCATCGACGCTCTGTTCAACGGCCCGGCAGACCTGACGGTGGCCTATGGGCACCGGAGCTTGGACAATGAAGATCTGCGCCGGGCCATGGCGTCGGTGGGGCAGGCCTGCCGGGCGGCAGGCAAGGGCTACGTCACTTGGGTCCCCAATGTGGAGACGGCGCGGGAATGGGCCGATTACGGCTTCACCACATACCTCGTCTCGTCGGAACACGGCTGGATGCTGCAAGGTGCAAATGCCGTGGCCCAGGGCATCGCGGATATGTGATTTGCGCCTGCCGCAACGCGGGGTTTCGCGCCGGGCATTGGTCGTCTGCCGCAGCGCGGCATATCTGCTCGACAATGCAAAACACATCTGACCGGAGTTCTTTATGACCCCCCTGACCGACCAAGATATCACTGCCATCGAAGCCCGTGCCCGCGCCCTTCGGGCCGCAGTCATTCGGGACAGTTTCCGGTGGCTGGCAAGCCGCATTCGTGGTGTTTTCGCCCGCCCAGGTCGCGCCCACACTGCTGGTTGATCCCTTCTCCGGCCCGCCTTAGTGGGGTCCGATGAGCGCGCCGGATCTCCCAATCCTCCGTCTGAAGCCCAAGGCCGATGCCCGCCGCATCAGACACGGTTATCCTTGGGTGCATCTGGACGACGTGGTCACCGACCGCCGCAGTCGGGCCTTGGAGCCGGGCGTCTTGGCGGAACTTCAGGACGCGGAGCGCGCGCCGCTTGGCTTGGTCGCCGTCAACATGGCGGCCCGAGTGGCAGCCCGCGTGTTGGACAGGGATTTGGCAACCCAGATCAGTGCCGATTGGCTGTCTTCACGGTTGGAGACGGCACTTGCGCACCGGGATCGGTTGTTCGACGCACCATTTTACCGCCTGATCCACGCCGAGGCTGATGGCCTGCCATCGCTGATCGTGGATCGGTTCGGCGATGCCGCGGTGATCCAGCCCAATGCCCATTGGATTGATGCGAGGGTCGAGGAATTGGCGGACATACTGGGGCGCCTGGGCATGCCCAATGTGCTTCTGAATGCTGGGGCGCGGGCCCGGGCGTTGGAGGGCGTGCAGGGCGAAACCCGCTGGATTCGGGGCGGGCTCGAGGGGCCGGTGGCAGTCCCGATGAATGGAGCGACATATCTGGCCGATTTGGAAGGTGGACAGAAGACTGGGCTGTTCTACGACCAGCGGCCGAACCACGACTTCGTGGCGCGCCTGGCGGCTGGGGCCCGTGTTTTGGACGTGTTTTCCCATGTGGGCGGTTTCGGCCTGGCCGCATTGGCCCGGGGCGCGGCATCGATCTTGGCGGTGGACGGGTCGGCCCCTGCCTTGATGCTGGCCGAGGGAGGCGCGGCGCGGATGGGCTGCGCGGACCGGTTCGCGACCCGGAAGGGTGATGCGTTCGACGTGATGGCCGACTTGGCTGAGGAGGGGACGTCATTCGACGTGGTCGTGGCCGATCCGCCTGCTTTTGCCCCTACAAAGGCAGTACTGAACACCGGCCTGCGTGCCTATCAACGGGTGGCGCGGCGGGCCGCCGATTTGGTGGCGCCGGGCGGATATCTCACTCTATGTTCGTGTTCCCACGCCGCCGATCTGGTGAAGTTCCGCGCTGCGTGTCTGCGCGGGATCGGGCGCGCGGGCCGGGTGCCGCAATTGATCCGAACCGGTTTTGCGGGACCAGATCATCCGATCCATCCGCAGCTTGGCGAAGGCGGGTATCTGAAGGCGCTGACCTTCCGGCTGCTGCCGTGAAGGTGTTTTTGGATGCCTGTGTTCTCTATCCGACGGTGCTGCGCGAGATCCTGTTGGGCTGCGCGCGGGAGGGGCTTTATCGGCCGCTTTGGTCGCCCCGGGTGCTGGAGGAATGGGCCCGGGCGGCAAGCAAGCAGCCCGAGGGGGAGGCGATTGCGAGGGGGGAAATCGCCGCGCTCCGCGCCGCCTGGCCGTTGTCGGAGGTTTCCCCGGGCGACGGCACGATGGCGCGGCTTTGGCTGCCCGATCCCAACGATGTGCACGTGCTGGCCGCGGCGTCGGATGCAGGTGCGGATATCCTGGTGACGTTCAACCTGCGGGATTTTCCAAAGCGGGACATAATGGCGGAAGGGCTGGCTGCGCAGGGGCCGGACAGGTTTTTGATGGATCTGTGGCTGCGGGACGGGGCGTCGGTGGCAGCGGCCGTGGAGACGGTGCGAGAGACGGCGGAGCACCTGTCCGGAGAGCGCCAGGAGGTGCGACGGTTGCTGAAGCGGACGCGGTTACCGCGGCTGGGGAAGGCATTGGCTTAGGGGATGGTGGGCCTAACAGCTCTTGCTTCCGTATCAACATGGGAAGAAACGCTCAGAAGAACATGAAGATCGCACTTCAAAATTCTGGTTCTCTTCAGTTCCCCGATGGCAGAAGAACCGTCGCTCCGACGGCTCCGGCCCGCGCCAGATCGGGGTCCAGTGTCATCGGGATATATTCGCCGCGTCGCCAGAGTTCGCCCAGATCGTCATAATGCCGGGATAGGGGATGACCGGATTGGCCGGTCGACGTGATGAAGACGCTGCTTTCGGGATCGGCGAAATCGTAGACGCCCCGATAGGTCGCTGCGTGGACATTGGCGAACGGTGCATCTTCGTCGCCCGAGGTGCGGCCGCGTTTCAGGGTGTGATCCCCGCCCGACGTCGATTGCCGGATGTTCACGACCGGACCCAGCCCTGCCTGGGTGCCTAGTACAGGATGACGGTGTACCGCTTCGTGGGCGTCGCCCCAGCGCCAGGTTTCCACGCGGGAGCCGTAGAGATCCTCCAGCGATTGCAGCGCGTCGTCCAAGGCAAGACGGGCGATGTCGGTACAGCTTTCCTCGGCCGAGGATTGCACGATATCGCACCAGGCGCTGGCGCCGTCGACGTCGCGGTAAACCCGTTCGATGAAGAGCGGCTCCATGCGTGGATATTCCTCAGCGAGCGGGCCGAGATCGTCCTGGATCAGCCGCTGTTGCAGGGCCCGCATCCAGGCGGCGTAGATCAGCGGCTCGGGCAGATGTTCTGACATCTCGCCGTTCCACGCGGCCAGCAATTCCAGCGCGACTTGGCGGCGGCGTTCCGGTGTTCCGCCGGGCGCGGCTTCCCCCGTGAACCATAGATCAGCACCGATCAGCGGGAGCAGGGCCCGCGCGGCCTGGGACACCGTGTCCTGCTGCATCTCGATCAGGCTGTCGCGGGTATGGATTTCGCGGGCCGTCATCAGCCGTTCCATGCGCTGGACCCGCTGGCTGTCGCCCCACCAATGGCTGATATGCGCAGGGAAGTCGGCATCCACCGTCTTGTTGTTGGTATTGCCCAGAAGACCCTCGTCCGGGTCCAGCCAGACCGGATTATCCGAAGCCGGTCGCAGCCCATCCCAGCGGTTGTTTTCCAGCCAGCCGGGGGCGGGGATGCGGCCCTGGCTTTGGTGCCGGGGGTCCCGGTTGGGTTGGCGGCCCATGACCGTCATGGCGATCCGCGCGCCATCGGCCAGGATCAGGTTCTGGGCCGGGGAGACGTAGTGCTGGGCGGCCGCCAGCGCTTCTTCGATACTCTGGGCGCGCATCAGTTCCAGACCGGCCTGCATTGAGGTGTCGTCAGTCTGCAATGCCGTCCAGGCGATCGCGGCCACGTGGCCCTGGGGCGTGACATGGCGCAGATCGAATTGCGCGCCGGTCATCACAGGCCCGTTCTGCGTGCGGCGCAGGGTGAGAGTAACTGGCTGCGCATCTTTGATGTTGAGAATGGTGCGCTCGGTCTCGAAAGTCGCCCAGCCGCCTGGCACTTCGTATTGGTTCGGATCGTCGGGGTTCAGCCGTTCGATCATCACGTCCTGGTCGTCGAGATAGGCGGAGGTGAGCCCCCAGCCGAGCCGGTTGGAGCGGCCCGCCATCACGATGGGCAGGCCGGGAATGGTGCCGCCGATGACCGGCCCGGTTTCCAGTTCCAGGCGGGCCAGGTACCAGATCGTCGGCGCCGTCAGGCCCAGATGCGGGTCGTTGGCCAGAAGCGCCCCGCCCGCCGCGGCCCGGTCACCCGCTACGGCAAAAGCATTTGACGCGCCTGCCATACCAGGGGGCGCCACGGGCCATAGATCCGGCCGGACCGCTGAAGCGTAATCCACCGGTGCCAAGGTCGGGAATAGATCGCGGGCCGAGGCCAAGGCCGCCGTGCCATCGCCCGGGTGGTCCGGGTGCAGGTCGAGCAGGCGGTCTTCCGGCAAGACCAGGGAGGCCCGGGCCCGGCGGACCTCCTCGCTGACATGGCCCGAGAGTTGCAGCGCCATCAGCTTGACCACGGCGATGCTGTCAGCCGGTCGCCAGGGCGAAATCTCGGGCGGGAACAGGAAGAATTCCGGTGCCCCACGCCCCTCGGCGCCTTCATTGATAACCCGGATGCGGGCATTCACCCCGGCCGCATAGGCTTCGAGCATGGCCAGGGTTTCCGGGTCTTGTGCGGCAACGCTGGCACTCGCGGCGCGGTAAATTCCCAAGCGCCGCAGCAACTCGTCGGACCGCAATGTGCGGGTTCCGAAGATCTCAGATAGGCGGCCTTGGGCCGTGCGGCGCATCAGCGTCATCTGCCAGAGCCGGTCCTGGGCGTGGGCATAGCCAAGGCCGAAGAACACGTCTTCATCCCTGGCGCCGAAGATATGGGGGACGTTGTGGGTGTTGCGGACGATTTCCACCGGGAAGCGCAGTCCGTCGACGTTCACCGTGGCGTCGTAATCCGGCAGGCTGCGGGAGGCGAGCCAGATCAACCCCGCCAAGACTAGGCCGCCGAGCGCGAGAGCGGTCACAACGATGCGGAATGTCCAGCGGAACAGACGCTCCATATGTGCCTCGTTGACCCGGGTCCTCTATAGCGGTCTAACCCCCGCGATCACGAATGCATAGGGAGGCCGTCATGGCAAAGGTCGCGTTTCTGGGAATGGGCGTCATGGGCGCACCGATGGCGGGGCATTTGGCGGCGGCCGGACATGAGGTTACGGTCTACAATCGCACTGCGGCAAAAGCCGGGGCCTGGGTCGACAGCCATGGCGGCGCAATGGCCGCCACGCCCCGCGCGGCCGCCGAGGGGGCGGAGCTCGTCATGGCCTGCGTGGGCAACGACGACGATCTCCGCGGCGTCTGCTTGGGCGAGGATGGCGCGTTTGCGGGCATGTCCCCGGGCACGCTTTTCGTGGATCATACGACGGTCAGCGCTGGGGTGACGCGCGACTTGGCTGCGGCTGCCGCAGATCGGGGTGTCGCCTATGTGGACGCGCCGGTTTCAGGCGGACAGGCCGGGGCCGAGAACGGGCAATTGGTGATCATGTGCGGCGGTGCGCAGGATGACTACGACCGGGCAGAACCGGTGATGGCCGCCTATGCCAAGGCCACCCGGCTGATGGGCGCGATCGGGGCGGGCCAGCTGACCAAGATGGTCAATCAGATCTGCATCGCCGGGCTTTTGCAGGGTTTGTCCGAAGGGCTGTTCTTCGCCAAGAAGGCCGGGCTCGACGGCGCGGCGGTGATCGACGTCATCCAAGGGGGCGCGGCCGGCTCCTGGCAGATGGTGAACCGGCACAAAACGATGATCGCGGGTGAGTTCGATCACGGTTTCGCGGTGGATTGGATGCGGAAGGACCTGGGCATTTGCCTGTCGGAAGGCGATGCCATCGGGGCGCCTCTGCCGAGTACGGCGTTGATCGACCAGTTCTACAAGGACGTGCAGGCCATGGGCGGGGGGCGGTGGGACACGTCCTCGCTGGTCGCCCGGCTGGAGAAGTTGGGGGAAGGTTGAGGGCCACACGCTATACCTGGAACGGGGGCAACGGACTGCTGGCGGAGATGAACCGATCGTCACTCCGCGGCTTCTTTCCAGTCCCCGGCGGTCTGCCCATTGGTTTTTTGGCGCGCCTCGAGCGTAGGTTCTGCTTCTTGGTCCACTTTCGACAGGGCGGGCCAGTACGTGGCAAGCCAGGTCAGGAATGCCGTTGCCCAGAGGACTGATGCGAGACCGTGCGCGGGCGCTGTCAGGCCGAAATCGGGTGCGATGCGGAGAACGGTCGAGCCGACGAGGGCAAGCGCACCGACCTTGACGACGCGCGCCAGGCCGAGCGGGCGGTTCGTGTGGAGGAGGCCGGCGATGGAAAACACGGCGTAGACGCCGAGGCCGAGACCGCCCATGAAGGCGATGTGCAGACCCGTGACTTGAGGCCAAGGTGCGCCAAGACGCGCGGCGCCGGCGAGTATAAGGCCTGCACCGGCAAATGCGCTCGATCCGGCCAGCATTATGATTTCGGCCCGCAGCGCCTCGCGCCCGATGAAGCCTTCGGCGACGCGGTCCATGAAGGCGGCGCCAGCGGCGATCAGAAGATAGCCGGACACGGCCGGGCTGACCCCCGCGATCTCACCGGCCATGGCGACCAGGGTCAGGCCCGGCGCTAGGTGCAATCGGCCGGGATGGGGGCGGAAGGGTGAGGTGCGCTCGGTCGGATCGAGAACCAAGTTGGTGACCGGGACGGTGATCCGCGCAAGGGCGAGGCCGAGCAGACCCAGGAAGGCGAACCCGGCCAGGTGGATGCCCAGCGTGGCTAGGTCGATGTCGCCGATCAGGAAGCCGAAGCGTCCGGCCGCGGTGCAGCCTATGAGTAAGGCGAGCCAAAACGCGAAGGCGATCAGGCGGTCGGTTTTCCGCTGCCAGGAGAGCCACAGCAGCCAGACGAGGAGCGCGGCCATCCAGGCTAGATCGACCAGCGCGCCGATGGCGCCCGCGCCATCCCAGCCGAGCAGACCGACCCCGCGCCCGACGGCCCAGAGCGCGGCGAGGGCCCAGAGAGCGCGACCGCGCGGCGGCTCGGTATCCGTCCATTCGGGCGCGGCGGTGGTGATGAAGCCGATCAGCGCGGCCCCGAAGGCGCCGATCAGCATTTCATGGGCGTGCCAGAGCGATGGCGGCACGGTTCGCGCCAGGGGCAGATCGACGCCCCAGGCGATTACCCAGAGTGCAGGGAAAAGCGCCGCGTAGATCGCGGCGAGCGGGAAGAAGATCCGGAAGCCTTCATCGGCCAGCGTCGGCAGCAGGCCCTTAGGCGGCGCGCGCGGAGCCGAGCCGGAGGTCGGGCCGCAACTCATGCGATCTGCCGTTCGTCGACATCGTGGATGTGCCGGAAGATCGGATCGCCGTTGAGCGCGTTCTGAACCCAATCGAAGATGGCGTCATCCGAGCGATGGGCGGGCGCGTTCGGCACTGTACGATCCCCCACAATGCCGTTGCCTCGTGTGTCGAGCACCGCGATGCGATGCGCGATCCGGGCGGCTTCGTGCAGGTCGTGGGTGATGAACAGGCCGGACAGGTGGCAGTTGGCACAGGTGCCGATCACCAGGTCCTGCATCCTGCGCCGCAGTGCCACGTCGAGGCCGGTGAAGGGTTCGTCGAAGAAGATGAAATCCGGCTCGATTGCCAGGGCGCGGGCGATGGCGACGCGCTGGCGCATGCCGCCGGACAACTCGACGGGGTATTTTTCCAGGTCTTCCGGCAGCAGCGCGACTTGGGCCGCCGCCGCGGCGATGCGGCCGGGTCGGGTTCGGCGCGGAAGACCGGCAAGCCGCAGCACGTAGTCGATATTGCCCGCGGCACTGGCCCAAGGCAGCAATGCGGGGTCCTGGAAGATCATCGCGTGGCGGGTATAGGATCGGGCGATCCGCCCGGCGCGTGGTTCGGTCAGCCCGGCGGCGATATGGGCCAGCGTGGACTTGCCGCAGCCGGAGGGGCCGACGAGCGCGACGATCTCGCCTCGGCGCACGGTGAGGTCGATGCCGTCGAGGATCGTGCGGCCCAGATAGGCGTGGCCGATGGCGTCGAGGGAGAGCGCCGTCGTCATCGCTTGACCCCCCAGGGCTGCGCCGCATGCCGCCAACGGTCGATTTCCGCCTTCACGGGCTGCACCAGCGTGTATTCGACGAGGATCAGCAACCCCACTGCGATGACTACCCAGGCCAGCGCCTGGGCGATGTCCAGGTTGATGCGCGCATCCGCCAGTGCACCGCCGATGCCGCCCGCATTGGAGAGCAGTTCGGCCATGACGGCGACTTTGAAGGACGTGCCGAGAGCCAGTGCCAGGGCCGGAAACAGGGTCGTCGTGGTCTGGCGCAGGCCGACGGTCAGGAAACGCCGGATCGGACCGGCTCCGAAGGCTTCGGCCATGCGGTCGAGCCGGCGATCGCGCGTGGTGATGCCCCTTGCCGCGCCCATGAAGACGACGGGCAGCGCGGCGATCAGGATCACCGTGCGCACGGTGGCGTCCGAACCGCCGAACCAGATCATGGCCAGCACGATCCACGCGATGGGCGGTACGCCGAGCAGGACTGTGATGAGCGGTGTGATCAGCCGCATGGTGGCCGGTGAATACCCGGCCGCCACGCCCAGGGCGGTTCCGGCACCCGCGACCAGCAGGAAGCCCGTGACCGCCCGTTGGAGGGTCAGCGCCGCGATGGCCCAGGCTCCAGGATCGGTCGCCAGATAGCCGATTTCGCGCAATGTTTCGAGCGGTGAGGTGAGGATGAACGGACCATAGGCTTCGTGCCCGGCCTGCCAGGCGGCGGCCAGAAGGCAAAGCGCCGCCAGCCCCGCCCATCCGGACCACAAGAATTCCAGGATGCGACCCGCCCGGTTCATCTGGCCCGTCGGGGGATCAAGCGGCCTGCGCGGGCCGCATAGGCCGCCCAATCGGAGCCAAACCGATCCGCCATCATCCGTTCTTCGTGATCGACGCGAACGGCGTAGAGGATGAGAAAGCTCACCAAACCCGATAGACCAGCGATCCAATTGCCCAGAAAGCAGGCCTGTGCCGCCGTGATCAGGATCAGCGCGGCATACATGGGGTGGCGGATGGTGGCGTAGACGCCCGAGGTGACCAACGCGTGCCCTTCGCGCAATTCAAGCTCGGGCGACCAATAGACCCCCAGATCGCGATGGGAGCGCCAGAAGAGCCATAGACCGGCCAGGGCGAGTGCGAGGCCGATCCAGAGACTGAAACCAAGTCGCTCGTAGCGGGCGAAATCCAGGAGCGGCGTGGCAATTGCCAGGGCCGGCAGCAACAGCATGCCGACGCCGACGACACGGATCAGGATCGCCTCTCGCCGGCCGCCGACCGATGCCGCCACGGGCAGGGGCGATGCGGTGGTGGTCAGCGCCCGGATCACGATCCAGCCAAGCGTGAGCGCGATAAACAGCCCAACGCCCAGATCCAGGCGCCCTTGCCAGAGCGCTAAACCGGCAAGCACCCCCGCAGTCGCGATTGCGGAGGCGCAGCGTTGCGCGACGGCGCGGGGGGACAGGCCCGGATCAGAGGTAGAAGGCATCGTCTGGCATCGCACCCCCGATGCGGGCAAGATCGCTACCCGCCATGGCGCCCAACATCCGTTCGATGTCCGCGCGCGCCTCTCGCGCCGGACGGGCAACGAGGTTCGAGTTCGGGATCGAGGCTGCGAGAAGTGGCGCGGGCATCCCCAATGCTTCTGTCGCGTGGGCCGCGGCGGCTCCGGGGTTGGCAACGACCTCCGCTGTGGCCTTCTCCAAGACCGACTGCAGCGCAGGCACAGCATCGCCATGATCGTTCAGGAAGGTTTCCGTCAATGCGAGACCGGCCTGTGGCAGCACCGGCGCCGCACCAGTCATCTCGCCCCAGGCTTCCTGAATGCTGATCGCCCGGAAAATCTCCTTGCCCGCCTGCCGCCCGCGAAGCACCGCTGCGGTTGTCGAGGGTTCGGCTGTCAGCGCCGCATCAACGCGGCCGGCCAGCATCATCTGCATCGCTTCCGTCGGTGATCCGGCATAGGTGATCTGGAAGTCGCTTTCGCTCATGCCGTGGAAGTCGAGCAATTGTCCAAAGATGATCTCCGGCGTATCGCCGCGGAACGGCACCGCGATGTGGCGACCGACGAGCTCCGGCATGGTGGTGATCTCTGGATCCTCGGCGATGATGTAGAGAAGCCCATTGGTCATCGCGTTGGCGAGCCGGATCGGGAAGCCGCGATTGTAGAGGTTCGCCGCCGCCTGGATCGGCACGACCGACAGAAGGATCTCGCCCGAAGTAAGCCCTGCGCGCAATTCGTCGGGGTTGCGCCAGGCGGTGAAGCTGGTCTCGGTCGCAATGTCCGACAGCATGCCCGTGGCCACCGCATGGGATAATGTAATCGAGGGGCCCGCAGGCGGCCCGTAGATGGCTAGCATATCCATGGCGGCCGCAGCGGCGCGCGGCAATGTCAGGGCCGCCGCGCCAGCGCCCATGAGAGCCATGGCGGAGCGGCGGTGAACACGCGAGGCAGATCGGGTCATTTCATTTGCTCCTGAATGCCTGGAACCGGGGTTTCGTCGTCTATGAGAACAAGCTGGACCTGAACCGGCCCGTTCCGTGCCGCCAGCCAGTGGTCATCGCCCGCTTTGATGGCCAGCAGGCTGCCAGGGCCGTAGATGCGTTCAGCGGCTTCATCCACCGTATCGCCGTCACCCCAGGACATCTCGCCCGACAGCACGGTCAGCAGACGCAGGCCGCTCTCGGTGGCGTGGGGCGGGACGACATCGCCCGCATCGAGCGACAGAAGGACCACGGCGGGCTTGCCGGATTCGGAGATGGCGATCGGGGTCAGTTCCGCCACGTCGTAAACCACCTGCGAGGGCAGGATTGTGGTGTCCACATGGGTGGTTTCAGCGAGCGCCACGGACGGCATCGCCAAGAGTAGGGGAAGCAGCAGGTGTTTCATGTCTTGTCTCCGACGGAATCTGCGGTTTCGCAGACCTGGTTTCCGGCTGGATCCTGTGGGGAGCCTGGCTGATGGGGAATGTCGCCATTGGGGCGGCTGAGGATGTAGAGAGCCCCGGCGCTGATGAAGAGAGCCTGGAGCATCAGGATTGTGGGCGAGAGACCGATGGCGACGCTGAGACCAAAGGCGAGGCCCATCATGACGATTGAGATCGCCTTGTATTTCAGTGCGATGGCGCCATGGGCCCGCCAATCGGCGATGATCGGCCCGAAGACTCGGTGGTTTTCCAGCGCACGGGCGGCCCGCGAGGATCCGTTAGCGAAGCAGAAGGCCGCCAGGATGACGAAAGGCGTCGTGGGCATAACTGGTAGGATCGCCCCAATCGCACCGATGGAGAGCGCCAAGGCGCCCAGCAGGGTCCATGCCGGGCGGCCGATACGTCTGGGCGAGACTTTGATCCGTGTCATGGCGCCAGGCAAATCCATGCCTCAATAGGTATTTGAGATACTTATTACAGGAGGTTTTGCCCGTGAACCTTGATCCCGATCAAAAGACTCGGATTATCTGATGCGCCTGACGCGGTTCACCGACTTCGGGTTGCGCGCCTGCATGCGGATGGCGGCGGAGCCTGATCGCGCCCTGTCGACGGCTGAATTGGCACGCGATTTCGGCATTTCACGCAATCACCTGACCAAGGCCGTGGCGGCCCTGGCCCATGCGGGTGTCGTGGAGACCCGGCGCGGGACGGGCGGCGGCGCGCTTTTGGCGAGACCGGCTGATCAGATTTCCGTCGGGCGCATCGTCGCGGTCCTGGAACAGGGATCGGCCCTGGTGGAGTGCTTCGAGGCAGACGGCGGGGCCTGCACGATTGCGTCCGATTGCCGGTTAAAGGGCGTTTTGTTTCGCGCACGCCGACGTTTCATCGCCGAGCTTGACCGGGTCACGCTGGCTGATTGTGCGTTGCTGCCCCTATGGAACCTGGACCATGACGACCACTGCTGAACCGACGCGCGTCTGGTCGAGGCCAACGCTCTTCAGTTTCGGCTTCCGGCCGTTCTTCCTTGGCGGCGCGATCTGGGCCGCGCTGGCCATGGTGCTTTGGCTCGGAGTGCTATCGGGGCTGATCGCGCTGCCGACCGCGTTGGACCCGGTCAGTTGGCATGCCCATGAGTTCCTTTTTGGCTATCTGGGCGCGGTGATCGCCGGGTTCATGATGACGGCCGTGCCCAATTGGACGGGCCGGATGCCGATCGTCGGCTGGCCGCTGGCCCTGCTGTTCGCGCTGTGGGTCCTGGGCCGGATCGCGGTTGGGCTGTCGTCATTGCTTCCGTGGTTGGCCATTGCGCTGATCGACCTTGGTTTCGTATTGGCTCTGACCATGGTCATGACCCGCGAAATCGTCGCCGCGGGCAATTGGCGCAACCTCATGGTCGTGGCCCTCCTTGCCAGCTTCATCGCGGGCAACGGGCTGTTTCATTGGGAGGTCGCGCAAGGGGTCCATGCCGCGCAGGGATATGGGCTCCGCCTTGGGCTGGCGGCGGCCATTCTGCTGATCGCGTTCATCGGGGGACGGATCGTGCCAGCCTTCACGCGCAATTGGCTGGCCCAACGCGGGGCGACCCGATTGCCCCCACCGCCGATGCAGCGTTTCGACGGGATCGCTTTGCTCGCCTTGCTCGGGGCGCTGGCGGTCTGGATGCTATGGCCGGTCCATTGGGTGACCAGCGCAGCCCTCTTGTTGGCCGGGGTGCTCCACGCCTGTCGGTTGGTGCGTTGGTCGGGGCGCAGACGCTGGGCGAGCCGCTGGTCTGGGTGCTGCATGCGGCGTACGCCTTCGTGCCGCTTGGCGCTTTGGCCGAAGGCGCCGCGATACTCTGGCCCGGGGCGCTTGGCACGGCACCGGCGCTGCATCTCTGGCTGGCCGGAGCTGTGGGGCTCATGACATTGGCGGTCATGACCCGAGCGTCCTTGGGTCATACGGGGCGTGACCTCATGGCGGATCGCGGAACCCTTGGCCTGTATCTGTGCTTGATCATCTCGGTCGGTCTGCGGGTCTTGGCCGGGATTTTCCCAGCCTGGGCCTCCCTGCTGCACATGGCGTCGGGGCTCTTCTGGCTGGCCGCGTTCGGCGGTTTCGCTGTGCTTTACGGTCCGATCTTGCTGCGCCCGAGGCTGAAGGGCTGACGGATGGCGTGGTCCGGTTTCTCCCTTGCCCTCATCGCGTTCTTCACCAGTCATTCGATCCCCGTCCGGCCACCTGTGAAGGCCTGGCTGGTCAGGCGCTTGGGGCGGAGAGGCTTTTCGCTGGCCTACTCCGCGCTGTCCCTGGCGATGCTGATCTGGCTGATCCGCGCAGCGGACCGTGCGCCTCATCTGGAGCTTTGGCTATGGGCGCCGTGGCAGCCTTTGGTGCCGCTCGTTGTGATGCTGCCGGTGTGTCTAATCATCGCGCTGACCATTGCCCGGCCGAACCCGTTTTCCTTCGGAGGCGCCGGGAACGATCAATTCGATCCAACGCAGCCGGGTCTCGTGCGATGGTCGCGCCATCCGCTTCTGCTGGCGTTGGCACTTTGGTCCGGGTCGCATCTGGTTCCCAACGGCGATCTGGCCCATGCCATTCTGTTCGGTTTGTTCGGTGGTTTCGCGCTCTTCGGGATGCAGATCATCGACCGACGGAAACGGCGGGAGATGGGCGCGCGGTGGCAGGTGCTTCAGGATAAGATGGCAGTGGCGCCGCTAGTACCGGGATGGCCGTCTTGGGAAACGGGTGTGCGGCTGGCCGCCGGTGTTGTCCTCTATGCCGGTCTGATCGGGGTTCACGCTATGCTGTTCGGTGTGAGCCCGCTGCCCTGAGCTTCCTCGCCAGATGTCGTCGATCCGGCCTCCGTGGTTTGCTCGGCGGTTCAGACACCAGTCTATGCGAGACGAAGATTCGGATTTTGAACGTTTGGGGAGCGGGGCGGGACCGGACCGGCCGGGCCCCGCGCAGCCAATGCCCCGCTTTCTCAGGCCTCCGCCGGTTCGAAGGTCAGGGCTGCCCCGTTGATGCAATGCAGGATCTTGCCATCGATGGGGAAGAGGTGCCCCAGATGGGAGCCGCTCTGGCGGCAATGGACTTCCATGGTCGCGATGGCCGCCAGGTCGACGCCGTCTTGGAACCGGGCGGGGGGACCGCCGGGCACACTGGGCTCGGCCGGGCTATCGATACGGGTCATGACGGAATACGGGATCGCGTGCATGAAGAAGACCCAGCCGCGGTCCAGCACGACCTTCCATTCTGAATCGTAGACCGGGTTGTCGGTGCCCTTGCAATAATAGGTGCCCTTGCGCGTTTCTTCCCAGAGCGGGCTGGATTTCGGCGCTTCTGTCCCGCCTTCGCGCAGAATGCGGTATTCCTCGTCAGTGAGCATGGAGCGCCATTCCTCTTCGGTGCGCGTGATCTCGAAGTTGAAATTGGATGGCCGCAACTTGCCACCGGCATGGGCCGGGCTTTGGCCTGCAAGCAGGGTGGTGGATGCGAGGCCGGTGGCCAGGAGGGCCCGTCGGCTGAGGTTAGTGTCGGTCATTTCAGTCTCCCCAGACATGATATGGGCCGAAGACTGGCAGAGTTCGTGGCGTTTGGCGACGATTGGTTTGTCGCGGCGGGTCAATTCTGCTGCGTGCGATCAGAGCGGCCAGACCAACAGGATGGTGGGCACCGAAACTGCGATGACCAGGACTTCCAGCGGCAGACCCATCCGCCAGTAATCCCCGAAGCGGTAGCCGCCGGGGCCCAGGATCAGCGTGTTGTTCTTGTGGCCGATGGGTGTAAGAAACGCGCAGGAGGCGGCGACGGCCACGGCCATCAGGAACGGATCGGGATTGACGGCCAAGGTGCGGGCGACCTCGATGCCGACCGGGGCGGCGACGATGGCGGTGGCGGCGTTGTTGAGCACGTCCGAGAGCGTCATGGTCACGACCATCAGGAGAAGCAGCGCCACCCAGGCGGGTTGGCCGGCCGTCAGCGTCGTCAGCCAGCCGGCGATGAGTTCCGTCCCGCCCGACGTCTGCAGCGCGGCGCCGAGCGGGATCATCGAGCCGAGCAGGACGACGACGGGCCATTCCACATGGTCGTAGAGTTCCTGCATCGGTACGATCTTGGTCAGTAGAAAGGCGGTCACCACCACGCCCAGGGCCACGGTCAGGTCCATCAGACCGATGCTCGCTGCAAGAACGGCAGCGACGAAGATTCCGACGGCGATCCAGATCTTGGTATTTTCGGTGACGGCCAGGCCCCGGTCGGCCAAAGGCAGCGCGCCAAGCCAGGTGGTGACATCATCGGCCATCTCGGTAGGACACAGCAACAGGAGGATGTCGCCGGATTGGATCTTCTCCCGGCGCAGGCGCTCGGTGATGCGGCGGCCCTGGCGCGAAATGCCCATGAGGACGGCCCGCTGCCGCCAGGCAAGGCCGATTTCCTGGGCGGAGCGGCCGCGGATGCGGGATGTGTCGCGGATGACGACCTCGACCAGGGACAGACCTTGATCCGCGGCTTCGAGCAGGGTCATGCGGCGGTCGTCTGCATGGGCCAGGCTTTCGGATGCGCGAAATTCGTCGAGCGCGTTGGGATCGGCCTCCAAGACGACGGCGTCCCCGGCTTTCAACGTGACGTCCCGGGCGGACCCGAACATGCGGCGCCCGTCGCGGACCAGGCCAATGAGCATGACGCCAGCCTCGTCGGCGGCGTCGGCCAGGTCGCGGAGCTTGGCGCCGATCAGCTTGTGGTCGGCCGGGATCACCAGTTCGGCCACGTAGTTGGCGATCTGGCCATCGGTGTCGCCGCCCTGGGCGCCCTCTGCCACGCCGGGGATCAGGCGCCAGCCGATCAGGGCCACGAAGCTGAGGCCGACAAATGCAGTGACAGCGCCCACTGGGGCGAAGTCGAACATGGCGAAGCTGGTGCCCAATTGGTCCTGGCGGATGCCCGCGATGATGATGTTGGGCGGCGTGCCGATCAGGGTGATCATACCGCCCAGAATCGTCGCGAAGCTAAGCGGCATAAGCGTCGCGCCGGGCAGGCGGCCGGCTTTGCGGGCGGTGGCGATATCCACGGGCATCAGGAGCGCCAAGGCCGCCACGTTGTTCATGAAGGCCGACAGGACCGCGCCGACGCCGCCCATGATGGCGATATGGCCGAAGATGCGTCGCGAACTGTCGACCAGGGTTCGGGTGATCAGCAGGACGGCGCCCGACCGGACCAGCCCGGCAGAGACGATCAGGACCAGGGCGACGACGATTGTCGCCGGGTGGCCGAAGCCGGAGAAGGCGTCCGTCGCCGGAACGACGCCCAGGATCACGCCCAGCAACAGGGCCGCGAAGGCGACGATGTCATAGCGGAACCTGCCCCAAAGCAGGCCAGCGAAGACGCCGCCGAAGAGCGTGAAGAGAATGATCTGGTCGGTGGTCATGGCGGTCCCGTCTTGGTTCGACGGACCTAGCGCGCCGCGCCCGCTCGGCCAAGCAGGTTGCCGGTGCAAGCGTATGCAATAAATTGACGGCACAGGAATGACTGATTTGGGAGGATCAAGATGACGTTCATCGGAAAGATCGCTGCAGGTGCGTTGGCACTGAGCCTGGCGCCACTGACCGGCGCCGCGCAGGAGCGGCTGGCGCTGGGCGCGACCAATGCCCAATCGGCGCATTACGCGTATTTCGCGTCGCTGGCGAAGATCATCAACGAGGCCTATCCGGACAAATATCAGGCCAGCGTGGTCGAGACCGGCGCGACAGTGGACAATCTGCGGCGGATGGATCGCGGGCAACTCGATCTGGGCCTGATCACGACATCTGCGCTGTACCACGCCAATGCGGGGATCAAGACATTCGAGGATGGGGCGATCGACTCGCCGCTGCTCTGGGCCTATTCGCTGGCGCCCCAGAACCTGATCGTGCGCCAGGATTCCGGGATCGCGTCGTTCGAAGACCTGAATGGGGTCCGCTTTGGGCCGGGACAGCGCGGGTCGTCCACTGAGGCCACGTCCGAGGATGTGATGCGCGTCATGGGGGTCGAGCCCGACTGGGTCCGCGGCTCCAACGGTGAATTGGCAGCGGCGATCAAGGACAACCGGTCGACCGGGTTCATAAAGTCGGCCGTGGGGACGAGCTTCGATGCGCTGACGACGGACATCGCCACGTTCACGCCCGTCCAGGTGATCGGCCTGACCGATGAGCAGGTGGGAATGATCCAGGGCGAACTGCCGGAGCTCAGCATCGTCGACATGCCGGGCGGCGAGATGGAGAATACCGGGCCCTATAAGACTTGGGGTTTCATGATCGGCGTGTCGGCCCGGCCGGGTCTCGATGACGACACCGCCTATGACATCGTCAAAGCGGTGATGGAGGATGACGTGGAGCAGGTCACGGCGTTTCCGGCCGTCGACGGCGTGAACCTTGCCGAGCAGACGTTGGCCTATGCGACCTCGCCGCTGCATCCCGGGGCCATTCGCTGGTTCGAGGAGAACGGCTTCGAAGTGCCGGACCGGCTGCGTCCCTGATCTGAGCGGGTCCGTAGGATGGGGTTCGACCCCATCTTGCGGGCCGGGTCGCGGCGCGATGGGGTCGAACCCCGTCTTACAGAGGGACTAGCATGACGACCCAGGATATCAACGCCGACCTGGCGACGGCCGACCCGCTGCTGCAGACCCTGCGGGAGCGGGCGGTGGCAGCCTTGTCGCTGATCATCGGGGTGTTCGTCTTCTATACGTCGTTTTTCGGCGCGTTCGAGACGTTGATCCAGCGGGCGATCTTCGTGGCGTTGATCGCCTGCATGGGGGTGATGCTGTTTCCCACCGGCCAGGCGCGGCGGTGGCGGCCCCTGGGCATCATGATCGATCTCGCCATGGCGGTCTGGGTGATCGTCTCGGCCGGATATGTGATCTGGAACTTCGAAGAGATCATGACCTCGCTGCCTTTCGCCGAGCCGCTGGATGCGTGGCTCGGCTTCGGCACGCTGCTGGTGATCCTGGAATTGGCGCGGCGTTCGGCCTCGCTGGTCTTCCCGATCATCGTGGGCGGCATGGTGGCCTATGCCTTCTTCGGCGGCGCGATCCCGGGCGCCTTCGGGCATCGGGGATTCGACGTCTATTACATCACCGAGGTGATGTTCCTGTCGGATCGTGGACTTTGGGGGATGCTGGTCTCGATCGCGTCCACCACGCTGGCCGCCTTCATTCTGTTCGGTGCGCTGCTTTTACATACCGGGGCCGGGCAGACCTTCTTCGACCTGTCGGCCCGGGCTGGGGGTGCGTCGCCGGGCGGGGCCGCAAAGATCGCGACCATTGCGAGCGGGCTGTTCGGCTCGATCTCCGGCTCGTCGGTGGCCAATATCGCGACGACGGGTAACTTCACGATCCCCCTGATGAAGCGCCTGAAATATCCCTCGCCATTTGCCGCGGGGGTGGAGGCCGTCGCCTCAACCGGCGGGCAACTCGCCCCGCCGATCATGGGGACGGCGGCCTTCGTCATGGCGGAACTGGTTGGCGTGAATTATTGGACCATCGCCGCCGTGGCCTTCCTGCCGGCCTTCCTGTTCTACCTGGGCGTCTTCACCACCGTCCACCTGATCGCCAAGCGCACGGGTCTGGGCGAGGTGGATGCCGCCGATCTGCCCGACTGGCGGGCGGCGCTGAATTGGCGGCGCTTGGCGCCGATCCTGGCTGGGATCGCGGGGCTGGCCTGGGGCATCTGGAACGGCAACTCGATCCAACTGACCGCCTGCTACGGGATGATCGGGATCATATTGGCCTATACGCTCGCGACCTTGACGGGCGGCGGGACCTGGCGAGAGGTTGTCGCGACCCTGGTCCGGGCATTCCAGGATGGTGGCAAGGGCGTGGTCATCGTCGGCATCCTGCTGGTCGCGGCGCAGGTCTTCGTCGCTATGGTCAATCTGACAGGTGTGGGCGTTGCGGTTACTTCGCAGATCCTCGCCTTCGCCGGAGACAATATCTGGGTGATCGCCTCGATCATGGCCCTGGTCTGCCTGATCGCCGGGATGGGGCTTCCCACATCGGCCGCCTATGTCCTGGTCGCGGCCGTCTTCGCGCCGGTGCTGATCCAGCAAGGTCTGGACCCGCTGATGGTTCATCTCTTCGTGCTATATTACGCCGCTCTTTCGGTGATCACGCCGCCGGTCTGCGTGGCCGTCTTCGTGTCCTCGACCATCGCCCAGGCCCCCTGGCTCACCGTGGCCCGCGATACGTTGCGCCTGGGCGGCACGGCCTACGCGCTGCCGATGCTGTTCCTGGCCTATCCCGGGCTTTTATTGAATGGCGGACCCGAAGCCATCGCCCATGCGATCCTGTCGGGCACGGTCTTCGTCCTCGCCTTCGCGGCACTCTTCGCGGGCCATCCGATTGCGCGGCTGGGTCCACTGGCATCGCTGGCGTGGATTGTCATCGCGGTGCTCGCGTTGCTGCCCGGTTGGGCGCCCTCCATCGCGGCTCTCATGGGACTCGCCTTGTGTTTCGCTCCTGGGATTGCGCGCCCGCGGGCCGGGGCGGTATAGCCCCGAAAACCAGACATCGGATCGGGGAGAGCGCCATGGCGGGCCATTCCAAATGGGCGAACATCCAGCATCGCAAGGGGCGGCAGGACAAATTGCGGGCGAAGATTTTCTCACGCCTTTCCAAGGAGATCACCGTGGCCGCCAAGATGGGCGACCCGGATCCGGACAAGAACCCGCGCCTCCGTTTGGCTGTGAAGGAGGCCAAGTCGAACTCGATGCCCAAGGACAATATCGAGCGGGCGATTTCCAAGGCCACCGGCGGCGATGCTGAGAATTATGACGAGATCCGCTATGAGGGCTATGGCCCCAACGGCGTGGCAATCATCGTCGAGGCGATGACCGATAACCGGAACCGCACGGCGTCGTCCGTTCGCTCGACGTTTTCCAAGAATGGCGGGAATTTGGGGGAGACCGGGTCCGTTGGGTTCATGTTCGACCGGAAGGGGCAGGTCGTCTATCCGGCGTCGGCCGGGTCCGAGGATGATGTGATGATGGCGGCCATCGAGGCGGGCGCCGAGGATGTGGAAAGCGACGAGGATGGCCATGTGGTCTGGTGCGCCGACACTGATTTGAATGCAGTGTCGACCGCGTTGGAAGAGGCATTGGGTGAGGCGGAGACGACGAAGCTGGTCTGGCGGCCAACCACGACGACCGAACTGGACCTGGAGGGGATGCAATCCCTGATGAAGCTGATCGACGCGCTGGAAGACGATGACGACGTGCAGACGGTGACCGCCAATTTCGAGGCCAGCGACGAGGTCATGGCGCAGCTTTAGCGCGCGTTTGCGGGTGCCGGTTTCTTCGAGTTCTGGATCAGGGCCGTATTCGCGGCGCGTCGGATAGCTTGGGTCAAAGGCGCCAGCGTTTCGGCGATGGCGCGGCTGACCTGCCAGGCCAGTGGCGTGTCCAGGGCGGATCCCGGGATCATCTCGATCAGAGCTCCGGCTGCGAGGTCGGCAGACACGGCAACCTCAGGATTGAGACCCCAGCCCAGACCGGTCCGTGTCGCCTGCACGAACGGCCCCGGGGCTGGGATGCGATGGGCGGGCGGTGGCTCCGCCCCGGGCACGTGACGGGCGATCCAGCGATGTTGCAGGGCATCCTGGGCGGTGAATTGCAAGATCGGGGCGCTGGCGAGGGTGCCGGGCGTCACGCCGTCCCGGAAATGGGCATCGCGGAAGGCGGGCGTGCAAGTCGCGATATAGCGGAGCGCGCCCAGCGGGTAGCTCGTGCAGCCGGGCACGGCGGGTCCGTCAGCCGTGATGGCGGCGCTGACCTCGCCCCGGCGCAGCAGGTCGGCGGTGTGGTCCTGGTCCAAGATGACGATGTCGACGCGGAAGCCCTGGGCGGCGGCCAGCGGGGGGACGGCCCACGTTTCCAGGCTGTCGGCATTGATGGCGAGCGTCACGGGGCGGGGCCCGGCGCCTTGGCCGAGATCGGCGGCCAGGTCGGCTTGGAGCGCCGCGATATCGCGGGCATGGCGCAGCAGGCGCCGGCCGAGCGCCGTGGGTTCGGCCGGTCTGACGCGGGCCAGTACGGGGCCGCCGGCGGCCTCCGTCAACGCGCGCATGCGTTGGCTGACGGCCGGGGGCGTGACGTTCAGCCGGGCGGCGGCGTGATCGAAGCTGCCGGTTTCCAGCACGGCCGTCAGGGTGTCGAGCAGGGCAGGGGCGAACATGCGTCATCCTTATCTGACAGTAATATTCCTAAGTTGCGCTGAACTCGAACGCTGGTCCATCCCCGGCGGCATGACCTCCTTCCTCTCCGGCTTTGGCCTCTCCCTGTCCCTGATCCTGGCCATCGGGGCGCAGAATGCCTTCGTGCTGCGCCAGGGGTTGCGCGGGGAGCATGTGTTCGCCGTGGTGGCGATCTGTTCGCTTTCCGAGGTGCTGTTGATTTCCGGTGGAGTCGCCGGTCTGGGGGCTCTGGTCGAGGCGCGACCGTCGCTTCTCGTGGCGTTCCGCTGGGGCGGGGCGGCGTTTCTTTTCGTCTATGGTGCGCGGGCGCTCTGGGCGGCCTGGCAAGGCGGCGCCAGCTTGGAGGCCGGGCAGGCGGCGGGCGGTTTGCAGGCCGCCATGACGACGTGCCTGGCGCTGACGTGGCTGAACCCGCATGTGTATCTCGACACGGTGATCCTGCTCGGCGGGATCGGGGCGACCAAGCCGCAGCCTTGGGTCTATGCCGTCGGGGCGATTTCGGCCTCG
>JBCDCS010000005.1:0-37922 GCA_039181205.1 Pseudomonadota bacterium | reverse complement strand
CGTAGACACCGCTATAGCCGTTCAGCGCGCCGTAGCCGGTGCCGCTGAGGCTTACGGCCGCGTTCAGTTGCTGGATGCGAAAGCCAGCATGTGCGCTGACGCGATCGTTGAACTTCCAGCGGGCCAAGGCGGTGTAGGAGATGGAGTCCAGGAAGGCCTGCGTGCCACCCAGCAAGAAGCTGCCACCATCTGCGAAGGTGGGATATTCGATGTCGGCGCCATAGGGCTGGTCGATGATAAGAGCTAGGGACAGCTGGTCCGTGACCTGGTGCTTATAGCCAATGCTGCCTTGGAAGTAGTTATCGCCTACATCCCCGGAGGTTGCGCCTGGCCCTAGGAAGTCGCTTCCGCTGATGAACGGCGCCACATAGCCGGCATTGAGTTCAAGGTAGTTACCTTCCTCGAAGATGATGTCGATGTCCTGACTGGACCGGTCGAGTGCGCCGGCGGTGGCGGTTGCGGTGCCGGCAATCGTGGCGATCGCCGCCATCGTGAAACTTTTCATGTCTGTCCCTCTCCCTGAGCGCTTAATGATACGCTCTAGCGAGCCGCGGTGGTGGTCCGGCGTTTTTCCGGCGTTGCTGCGGCGTTGTGCGCATGACCGTTGGTGAAGTGGAGCCGCGCCGTCAAATCGGACCCAACGTCAGAGCGGTGATGGCCCGTTTTTCACCCAAGTACGGTGGCAAAGACGCAACATCTGGTGCTCTTTGGGCCTGGTGGTCAGGTCGGACGCGGTCGTCCGACGAATAGATTCGCCCAGGCCGCGCCGAAGACGATGGCACCGCCGAGAAGAACCCACGGGTCCAGGGGTTCGTTGTAGGCCAGCGCACCGATCACCGCGATAAGAGGGAGGCGCAGGAAATCGACCGGCATTACGACGGAGGCGGGGGCCAGGGCTAGGGCGTTGGTCAGGCACCAATGGGCACAAAGGCCAGCGAGCCCGATCACCACCAGCCAGGGCGCCGTGATGGTGTCGGGCAGCGCGATGTCCCCGTCGATGCCCGCACAGATGACCCCGAAGAAGAGCTGCAGGACCGTCAGCCAGAATAGGATGCCCATGATCGTCTCATCGCGGGTGAGCTTGCGGGTCAGCAGATTGGTCAAGGCGAACGCAATGGCTGCCAAGCCGGCCCAGAGCAGGCCGGGCGAGAGGCTGCCAGAGAAGGGCTGGGCAACGATCAGGATGCCGCCAAAGCCAACGGCCGCGATGCCATATTGGATGGGGCGCACGCGCTCGCCAAGGATCAGGGGCGCCAGGAGTAGGACCCACAGAGGCGATGTGAATTCAAGGGCGAAGACCTGGGCCAAGGGTGCAATGGTAATGGCCAGGAACCAGAGATTCTGGCCGGTGAAATGGGCGATGTTGCGTACGATCTGCAGGGGCAGGTTGCGGATCGTGACGGTAACAAGGCTGCCGGTGGCGACGCCAATGGCGAGGACGATCACCACGCCGACGCAGGACCGGTAGAACATGATTTCAAAGGTATCGAGCTGGAACGAGACCGCGCGCCCCGCCACCGCCATGGAGGTGAAGGAGGCGATGGCGCCGACCATCCAGGTCGCGCCGCGCAGATTGTCGGACATCACGCGCGTTAGCTTTCCGGCGTCGGGTCCTGGTAGACCCCCTGTTCCTTGAGCGCGTCCACGACTTCGGCGGGCATGTAGGTTTCGTCATGGCGGGCGAGGATTTCGGTCGCTTCGAAGTAGCTGCCATTCCAAGAGCCAGTGCCAACCATACCTTCGCCTTCGTCGAAGAGGTCTGGCAAGACGCCGGTAAAGGCAACCGGGACCGAGGCATTGCGGTCGGTGACGTTGAACCGCACCTCTGTGCCTTCGCCGCGCACGAGCGTGCCTTCCTCGACGAGGCCGCCGATGCGGAAGACCTCGTTGGGCGGCGGCGGAGACCCCACCACCTGGGTTGGTGAGCGGAAGAAGTTGATTCCATCCCTAAAGCCGTACCCGATTAGCGCGGCCGACCCGGCAAGCGCGATCGAGGCCAAGGCGATGACCTGGATGCGGCGGGTCTTTTTGAGTGATCTCATCAGGCGGCCTCGAAGCGCAGGGGGCGGCGTAGGAATTGCGTTGCCCGATCAGATACGCGGTCGGGATCACCGGTGGTGAGCATCCGTGCGGTTCCACCCGCCGCCATGTCAGGTCGCCTATCAAGATAATGGGCAAGGCTTTCGGCGACAATATCAGCCTGGGAGAAGAGCCTGACGGTTGGACCCAAGGCTGCCTGGAACGCGTCTTGGACAAGGGGGTAGTGGGTGCAGCCCAAGATCGCGGCTTGGGGGTCGGGCATCTTGCGTTTCAGCGCGTCCACGTGGCTGCGGACCAAGGCTTCGGCCAGGATCATATCGCCGTCTTCGATCGCGTCGACTAGGCCGCCACAGGCCTGGGCTTCCACATCGACGCCAACGGCGCGATAGGCGAGTTCCCGTTGGAAGGCGCGGCTGGCTACTGTGGCAGGCGTGGCGAAGAGAGCGACCTGGCTGACGGCCACTTCGCGCGGGGGAGAGTTATCGCCCCAGTCGCGTTCAGTCAGGGCCTCGATCAAGGGGACGAACACACCCAAGACTCGTTTCCCGGAGGGAACGCCAGCTTCCTGCATGCGGCGGAGCGCGGCCGCGGATGCCGTGTTGCAGGCCAGGATGACCAGATCGACATCTTGCCACATCTGTTCGACCGCCTTGACCGTGAGGCGGTGGACGTCATCTGCGGTGCGCACGCCATAGGGCGCGTTGGCGTTGTCGCCGAAATAGCTGAAGGCAACATCTGGCAGGCGGCGGGAGGCCGCGTCCCAGACGGTGAGCCCGCCCAATCCGCTGTCGAAGACGCCGACGCTCACGTAAAGCCTGCCTTTTGCATATCTCGGTCGAAGCAAAGATCGCCCCCGCATCTGCCGGTCGCGTCAGTGCCGGGGCGCAGGAATTGCGGCTCCAGGCCGTATCGGTTCGCCATCTCTTCCCAAAAGTTCGCAACGGAAGAGACGACAACGTCATAGCCTGTGAGACGGCGCAGTAAGGATGGGCGGCAGGCTCGCGCCTCCATGCCGTGCATCAGCATGCATCCGAGCCCCGAGCGCTCCAGATTGGCGTAGTTTGTTTTGCATGCGGCGTCGCAGTTCATGCGGCGGGGCATAACACCGGGCTGCGGGTCGCGCTACTGTCGCCGCGGCAAGATCAAAGCTGCGTCCCGTCGTGCAGCCATATCCATGTCGCCTTCGAGGACGCCCAGTTCATCGAGATACTCCGGCAACCGACCTGACAGGACCAAGCCTGGATGAAATGGCAGATCGGCGCGGAGGGCATGGGCTATGGACCAGGCGATGGTCGTGCAATTGCCGAACACGATGTTGTAAAAGCGTGGTCTTTCGGCCAGATCGTTGGCATAGCCAATATAGGCTTCGAAAAGCAGCGCGCCTTGTTCGGGCGATAGCGTAGTGGGGAAGCGGCGGACTTCCTCGCCGCGGGCCGTGATGCGAAGATCGACAACGTCCGATTCCGGGGCCGCCACGGCGGCCAATTCGAATTGCCGCAGAAAGCCGCCCGGTGCATTGAATTTCTCATCCTGCTGACGCCGTGCCTCAATAGTCCAGGCGACATCGCTGCCATCTGCGAAGTGGAAGCTGACCAGAATGTGAGCGATATCGGGATGGCCCCAGACCGAGGTGATCAGGTCGACCCGAGTGATCTGTGATAGATCATAGGCGCGGATGTCCCATTGTTCGGTCGCGGTGCCGTCGGAAGCCCAGGCGAAAGTGCGGACGTTCGTCAGCGTCGCCACGTCGTTTTCGATCGTTCCCGTGGTGGTTCTGGCGAGGTCGGTCGCCCAATTGCGATCCCCGCGCGGCTGCAAGGCGAAGAACCAGGTAAGGTGGATGGCGACGATGACGGCCACGGCGAGCCAGGCGTAGGGCCGACCCCACAGCCAGAGGCCGAAGGCTCCGGCCAAGGCGATCAGGGTTAGAAGCTGCAGGAAGGTGGCGAGTCCTTCCGGCGCGTGCAGGCGAAGCGCGTGCCAAGACAGGAAGGCCGTAGCGGTGGCAAGCAACAAGAGGGAGACGTCGGCAATATACTTCACGGGAGTCACCATGTCCGATCTCTTGGCAAACAAAAAGGCGCCCGTTTGGGCGCCTCTCCTTTGACCTCGCGCAAGTCGCGTCAGGTGTTCGATTTGATGAAGTTAACGGCATCACCAAAAGTCTGGATAGACTCGGCCGCATCGTCGGGAATTTCGATCCCGAACTCTTCTTCGAAAGCCATCACCAACTCAACCGTGTCGAGCGAGTCTGCACCCAGATCGTCGATGAACGACGCATTTTCGGTAACCTTATCTTCCTCGACGCCCAGATGTTCGACGACTTTCTTGCGGACGCGGTCCTCGATGTCGCTCATGTATATACCTCATTCCGTGACCCGCTTTTGGGTCTGTCTTACATGGTGGTGGCCCCATGCAGGGCCGCCCCGTAGGGCTTCGGGGATGGCCCCCGGTCATTCGTGGGGCGCCCTATATCACGGCGTCCTGGGATGGCAAATCGTTTACCCAGAGGAGATGTGCAAGGTGCTGGCTGGCCCTGACCTCAAGTCAGACCATTGCCATACCACCATTCACATGGAGCACGGTACCTGTCACATAGGCGGCTTCGGGAGAGGCCAAATAGAGCGTGGCGGCGGCGATTTCTTCGGGGTTGCCCATCCGGCCGGTCGGGATCTGGGCGTCGATCTTGGCTTTTTGATCGTCGGTCAGCTTATCGGTCATGGCTGTGGCGATGAAGCCGGGGGCAACGGCGTTCACCGTGATACCGCGAGAGGCCACCTCGTAGGCGAGGCTTTTAGCCATGCCGACCATTCCGGCCTTGGAGGCGGCATAGTTGCCCTGGCCAGGATTGCCGGTGGTGCCAACGATAGAGGAGATGTTGATGATCCGACCCCAGCGGGCCTTCATCATGCCGCGCAGGACGCCTTTGGAGAGGCGGAACGTGGCCGTGAGATTCACTTCGATGACCGAGGCCCATTCCTCCTCGGACATGCGCATGAAGAGGTTATCGCGGGTGATGCCGGCATTGTTGACCAGGATATCGACGGTGCCCATGGCCTCGGCGGCCTGTTTGGGCAGGGCGTTCACGGCCTCGGCATCGGACAGATTACAGGGGAGCACGTGGGCGCGCTCGCCGAGGTCCGCCGCCAGGGCTTTCAACGGATCCTCGCGCGTGCCCGACAGGCCGACCGTGGCCCCCGCGCCGTGAAGCGTGCGGGCGATGGCGGCGCCGATGCCGCCAGAGGCGCCAGTGACCAGGGCACATTTTTCAGTCAGATCAAACATCTGAGAGCCTTTCTTATAGTGATCCGACCGCATCCGCGACTTGATCAGGTGTTCCGACAGCGCGGGTGGCGATGGATTTGTCGATGCGACGGATCATGCCGGATAGGGCTTTGCCTGCCCCGACTTCCCAGATTTCGGTCACCCCATCAGTGGCGAGGCGTTCAACGCTTTCGCGCCAACGGACCGCGCCGGTGACCTGATCGACGAGAAGTCTTCGGATGTCATTTGGGTCGGTCATCGGGCTGGCTGTGACGTTGGCGATGACGGGCACGGCTGGGATTTCAATGGTCACACGGGACAGGGCTTCGGCCATGGCGCGAGCCGCTGGTTCCATCAGATCGCAATGAAAGGGTGCTGATACCGGTAGTAGCATGGCTCGTTTGGCCCCGCGTTCCTTTGCTAGTTCCGTGGCCCGCTCCACCGCTGCTCGGTGGCCGGAGATAACGACCTGGGATGGATCGTTGTCATTGGCAGCTTGGCAAACCTGGCCTTGGGCGGCGTCTTCGGCGACGGTTCGGGCGGTGTCCAAGTCGAGCCCCAGGAGAGCGGCCATGGCGCCATCTCCGACAGGGACGGCCGATTGCATGGCTTCGCCGCGGGTCCGCAATAGCCTTGCCGCATCGGCTAGGTCGAGCGCGCCGGCGGCGACTAGGGCTGAGTATTCGCCAAGAGAGTGACCGGCGACGAATGCCGCGTGGTCGGCCACGGAGACGCCCTTGCCTTCCAGCGCGCGGAGGGCGGCGATGGATGTAGCCATAAGGGCAGGCTGAGCATTGCGGGTCAGTTGCAGAGTTTCAGGGTCACCTGACCAGATCAGACCGGAGAGATCTTCGCCCAGAGCAGCATCAACGGCATCGAACACGGCGCGGGCTTCGGGTGACGCATCGGCCAGGTCCTTCCCCATCCCGATGGTTTGGGCGCCCTGGCCCGGAAAGACGAATGCGCGGCTCATGGTTCCTCCCTAAACGTCTGGCCCGTCTAGACGGCGTCAGAGGGCGCTTCAAGATCGGGCAAACCGGCGCCTAGACACCCACGATGCGCCTGTCGCACGAGCTGTGTGCATCTGTCCGCGTTCAAATTTGGATCAGATGTTCTAGGTTCTCTTGCACAAGCCTGCCGGAGCTCCGCCATGACTACGATCCCGACTGACCCGCCAAGCCGCCGCAGCGCCGCGACCAATACGACCAGCACTTATGGCTGGGTCGAGCGGACGTTCCACTGGGCCATCGCCCTGCTGATACCCACGGTTATCGCGCTGGGGGTGATCGCCTATCAGATGCCGTTCGATACGGACGAGGCCTTGGCGCGCAAGGCGATGCTGTTTTCGGCCCATAAGACGGTCGGACTTGCGATTTTTTTCCTCGCCCTAGCCCGCATTGCGTGGGCTTTGTCGCAGCCGCGGCCTCGACCGCTGCATGGTGGGCTGGAGGGATTTGCCGCGGCGACAGTGCATTGGCTGCTGTACGGATCGCTGGTTTTGGTTCCTGCGCTTGGCTGGGCGCACCATGCCACGGCGGAGGGGTTCGCGCCGATCTGGTGGCCATTTGGCCAAAATCTTCCGTTTCTGCCCAAAGACCCGGAATTGTCGGGCCTTCTGGCAACGCTGCACATGACGTTTGAGCGCGTCATGGTGATCGCGCTGGCCCTGCATATCGTTGGGACTTTGAAGCACGTGATTATCGACAAGGACTCGACCTTTGCACGCATGTGGCGTGGAACCGATCCGGGTCCGCTGGACGCGGTTCGGGGGCACGCTGTCCCAGGGTTGGTCGCCGTTGGCGTTTGGGTTTTGGCGCTGGGCGCGGGTCTGGCCATCGGGCCTAAACATGGCGGTGCCATTGCATCAGAGGCGGCATCGGTGTCCGGAACCGCAACGTGGGCCGTGGAGGAGGGGACCGTTTCGATCACTGTCAGCCAACTGGGTCAGCCTGTGACCGGCACGTTTGGCGATTGGCAGGCTGCTATCGACTTCGATGAAACGCCACGGGCGGACGGCACCTTGGGAACGGTCGAGGTGTCGGTCTCGACGGGATCGATCAGCCTCGGCTCCGTTTCTGAACAGGCGGCGTCTGCCGACTTCCTGTCTGCGGAAGCCTTCCCATTGGCGACCTACACTGCCACCCTTCTTCCCGACGGTGACTCGTATTTGGCCGAGGGCACGTTTGATCTGCGGGGTGTGCAAATCCCCTTAACGCTTCCTTTCGATTTGGAGCTTGCGGACGATCGTGCGGTCATGTCGGGACAGGTCGTTCTGGACCGGCGCGATTTCGGAATGGGTGAGAATTACCCCGATGAATCGTCCGTGGGCTTTGCCGTAACGGTCGATGTTTCCCTTACAGCCGTGCGCTTGGCGACTGAGTAGGAGGCCTTGTTTCAGGCCTTTGGAATGTCTGGGCTAACCCGCGCGGCAGATTCAAATTTTGTAAACTACTCAAAAGCAGTTTGCCTCCCAGGTGTCAGGGAGGCTAGACATGTTGACCGTCAAAGACATTGCCCAACAGATCGTCGCTCGGGAAGGTGGCTATGTGAATGACCCGGATGATCCGGGGGGAGCCACGAATCACGGCGTTACCATCCATACGATGCGGGCGCTTGGTCTGGACCTGGATGGCGATGGGGATGTAACCGCGCGTGATGTGCGCCGTCTGTCGCGCGCCAGAGCGATAGAGATCTTCATCGATCACTACTTTTATCGGGTCGGGGTGGACCGACTGCCGAAGGTTATCCAATCTTCGGTTTTTGACATGTACGTGAATGCAGGCGCCAACGCGGTGCGTATATTGCAGCGCCTTCTCGGCCAGATGGGGCATTCGGTGACGGTGGATGGGGTCATCGGCCCGCAGACAGCGGCAGCGGCGCGAGCGGTGGCGGCTGATGCCGGCACCCACTTTGCGAATGCTTACGGAATTGCGCGGCGGGACTACTACTACGCTCTGGCCGATCGCCGGCCATCGTCCCGAAAATACGCGAAACGCCGTGATGGCGGAAAGGGCGGATGGATTCGGCGGGCCGAGGAATTCACAGACGCGAAGTACCATCTATCGGAGGCTGAGCACCGCGCCCGAGTCGCAGCATGGTAAGCCGCAGTATCGAAGCGGTCGCGACGGTTGGGCGGGCGGCTCAGGGGCTTGTCGGCGTATTTCGCGCGGACGCGACGGCAGGCCAGGCCTTGGAACATGCAGCCCACCGTGCCGCTTTGGAACAGCTTGACGGGGAGTTCGGGCGCCCGGCTTCGGGTCGTTTCGACAGGCTGGTCAACGGATTGAACCGGTTGCCCCGTCCTTTCCTTGCCCTAGGAACGCTGGGTTTGTTCGTTTACTCGATGGTCGAGCCCATCGGCTTTGCGGCGCGGATGCAGGGACTTGCTTATGTGCCAGAACCGCTCTGGTGGCTGCTGGGCGCGATTGTGGGGTTCTATTTCGGTGCGCGGGAACTCCACTATCGCCGGGGTGCCATCCCGGCCGCGGCCCCGTTGCCGGAGCCGGTCGTGTCGGGTTGGCATGTGGAGGGGGGAGAACCCAATGCGGCGTTGGCCGATTGGAAGGATGGCCAGGACTGACGGACGGTCCGCCAGATGATTGCCTGCGTCGCCTGGGCTTGACGTGTCCATAAGCGCGACCCGCCGCCGCAACCCATGGTCGGCCCAAGAGCCGTGGTGTAAGTTCCGCTTGATGATTGTAGAGCTTGGACACTTTGCCCTGATCTTGGCTTTTGCGGTTGCTGTCGTGCAGATGGTGGTCCCCTTGATCGGGGCGCAATATCGCTGGACTGGGTGGATGGCCGTCGCAAATCCGGCCGCGACGGTTCAGGTTTTGCTGGTCGCGTTCAGTTTCGCGGCGTTGACCTACGCCTTTGTGACCTCGGATTTCTCGCTGCGGTTGGTGGTCCTGAACTCCCACACAGACAAGCCTCTGCTCTATAAGATTAGCGGCGTCTGGGGGAACCATGAAGGGTCGCTACTGCTGTGGGTGTTGATCCTAGCGCTGTTCGGGGCGGCGGCGGCGTGGTTCGGGTCGCAATTGCCCGACACGCTGCGCGCAAGGGTTTTGGCTGTGCAGGCGTCGGTGGGTGTGGCGTTCTATGCTTTCATCCTCTTCACCTCGAACCCGTTCGAGCGGCTTATGATCCCGCCTTTCAACGGTGAGGACCTAAACCCGCTGCTGCAGGATCCCGGCTTGGCGTTCCATCCGCCGTTTTTGTATCTCGGTTATGTCGGTCTCTCGATGGCGTTTTCTTTCGCAGTGGCCGCGTTGATTGAGGGACGGGTGGATGCGGCCTGGGGTCGATGGGTCCGGCCCTGGACGTTGGCAGCGTGGCTTTTTCTGACCATCGGCATCGCGCTTGGGTCCTGGTGGGCTTATTACGAGCTGGGTTGGGGCGGCTTCTGGTTCTGGGACCCGGTGGAGAACGCGTCGTTCATGCCCTGGCTGATTGCGGCGGCGCTGCTACACTCGGCCATCGTTGTCGAGAAGCGGGAGGCGTTGAAGGCCTGGACGATCTTGCTGGCGATCCTGGCCTTCGGCTTTTCGCTGGTGGGGACGTTCATCGTGAGATCGGGCGTGCTGACCTCGGTACACGCCTTCGCCAACGATCCGGAGCGCGGGGTCTATATCCTGGCCATTCTGGCCATTTTCACAGGCGGCGCGTTGTTACTCTATGCCGTTCGGGCGCCAGCGATGCAGGCGCAGGGTGTGTTCGGAGTTGTGTCGCGGGAATCGGCCCTGGTCGCCAACAACCTGCTGCTGGCCGTGTCGTGCTTCGTGGTCTTCATTGGCACCATCTGGCCGCTGATCGCGGAAATGGCGTTTGACCGGAAGCTGTCGGTCGGTCCGCCGTTCTTTAACGCGGCCTTCACGCCCTTTGTCATCGCCATCGCGATCATCCTGCCATTTGGATCGTTGCTCACTTGGAAGCGGGGCAAGTGGAAGAGTGTGAAGCCGCTGATGCCCGCGGCGATCCTGGCCTTTGCGGTGATCGGTCTGGTTTGGGCCATGCAGACAGGCCGCAGTTTGGGCGGACCGCTTGGGGCTGGGCTGGGCATTTGGCTGGTGGTGGCGTCGGTGATTGATCTGCTTTCGCGGACGGGTCGAGGGGATTGGCGGTCACGTCTGGGGCGGGCAACGCGGCTGCCGGGGGCGGACTGGGGTAAGATGCTGGCCCATGGCGGCTTGGGCATCACGATCTTCGGGGTCGCCGCGTTGGTCGCGTGGGAGCAGGAGCGGATCGAGGTCATGGAGATCGGCGACACCATGACCATCGGGCGCTATGAGGTCGTGCTGGAGGATGTGCGGCGCTTCCAGGGACCGAACTTCATTTCGACGCAAGCCGACCTGCATGTCTATGAAGACGGGGTCGATATCGGGATCATGCAGCCGGAGAAGCGAGTCTACCCGGTGGCGCAGATGCCGACGACCGAGGCCGGAATCGACAATGGGTTCACCCGGGACGTCTATACCGTGATCGGCGACCCACAAGTGGGGGGCGGCTGGGCTGTGCGCGTCTATATCAAGCCGTTTGCCAACTGGATCTGGGGCGGGGCGATCATCATGGCGCTGGGCGGAATCGTATCGTTGACCGATCGCCGATATCGCGTGGGCGCGGCGCAGCGGCGGCGGCCCACGGTGCCGTCGGGCGGGGTTCCGGCGGAATGAGGCGGGCGATGCTGATCGTGGCCTGTCTGCTTGCCGTCGCGGCGGCGCCGAGCTTTGCGGTCCAGCCCGATGAGATACTTGAAGATCAGGTGCTGGAGGACCGGGCGCGGGAATTGTCGAAGGGCATCCGGTGCTTGGTGTGCCGCAATGAGAGCATCGATGAAAGCGATGCGGGATTGGCGCGGGATCTGCGTCTGCTGGTGCGGGAACGGCTGGTGGCCGGGGATACGGATGAGGAAGTGATCGACTTCCTGGTGGCCCGTTATGGCGAATATGTTCTGTTGAACCCACCGGCCACGGGATCGACCCTGATCCTCTGGGCGGCGCCACTAGCGTTGTTGGTTTTGGGCGGGGCCGTGGCCGTGCGCCATGTGTCCGTCCAGCGGAAGGTTGCGGGTCCGGCCCGGCTGTCGGAGGAAGAGGAAGCTCGGGTGAAAGCTCTGCTGGACGGGGACGGGGCGGGCTGATAGGCGGTTGCCACGGTCCGCAGTTCACCGAGGCGCCGCCGTCCCAGATTGGGACATGCTGAACCTGTTTTTCTTTTCTGAGAACCTCCCTCTGAGGCCCCCATCGCGCGAGGGGAGACCGGCGGCCCTCCTGTCCCGATACCGGGATGCGCGCGACGGGGCGGAGAGAGACCATGACCCGAACTCCAATCCCCTTGTTGATCGAGGATGTCGGCCCGTTCACCCGCGCTTTGCGCCGGGAGACGGGCCTTGAGATGCCGCATCAATCGGTGATGAACGCCGTTGCACGGGCGGCGGGCTATCGGAACTTTCAGCATTTGAGCGCCGTGCGCGGCGTGCAGGCACCCGAATTGCTGCCGAACCTGGTGCGCGTGCGGAAAGCCGCGGCGCGATTTGACCGGCAGGGGCGGTTTGCCGGCTGGCCGGTGAAGCGCAGCCTGCGGCTTCTATGCCTCTGGCCGATTTGGGCCCGCCTGCCCGCTGGCGAGGAAATGGATGAGCGCGCGATTTCGGAGCGAATCCACGATCTGTGCACCTTTCGGGATGCGGCGGGCATTCGGCGCGAGATGGTCGGCGAAGGGATGCTGTGGCGCACCCGGGATGGGTCGGTCTATCGCCGTATCGAGCGGGCGCCGGATGCGACGCAGCTAGCCCTGATCCGAGTCGTCGTTACGTAGAGGTTGGCGCGGGGCGCGGCTCTGTTACGGTCGCGCCCAACAGCCCGGAGGCCCCCGTGATGCAATATGAAACGATCCACTATGACCTGCGTGACGGTGTCGGGGTGATGGAGTTGGACCGGCCCGACGTGATGAACGCGCTCAGCACGCAGATGCGCGCTGAAATCCTGCATTGCGTGCGGGAGGCGGAAACATCGGCGCGCGTCCTGGTGATGACAGGCCGGGGTCGGGCGTTCTGTTCCGGACAGGATTTGGGAGATCGGGCCAGCGTGGCCAACCTCAACCTTGAGCGGACGCTACGGGATGAATACGAGCCGATGCTGCGGGCGATCTTCGATTGCGCGATCCCGACGATTGCTGCGGTGAACGGACCGGCGGCGGGCGCGGGGGCGAATTTGGCGTTGGCCTGCGATGTGGTGGTGGCGACGGAGAGCGCGGTATTCCTGCAGGCCTTCACGCGTATAGGGTTGATCCCCGATGCGGGCGGGACCTATTGGCTGCCACGGCAGATGGGCACGGCGAAGGCCCTGGGCGCGGCCTTGTTCGCAGAGCCGATTTCGGCTCGTCAGGCCAGCAATTGGGGAATGATCTGGGAGGCGATCGAGGACGATCGGTTCGAGGAGGTTTGGCGCGCGCGTGCGCAGCATTTGGCCAATGGGCCAAGTGTTGCCTACCGGAACGTTAAGCTGGCCATTCGTGGATCATGGGATAGATCTCTGACGGAGCAGTTGGCCGCGGAGGCCAAAATGCAGGGTGAGGCGGGTCGAAGCAGGGATTTCCAGGAGGGCGTGATGGCCTTCCTGGAAAAACGTCCCGCCAAATTCGAGGGTCGCTGACCCAGCCAGGCGATTTCTTGCGTAAGCCAATTGGTCTCGGGGCAATATTGCTCCCCATCCGGTCGGCGTGTAGGGAACGCGAAAACGCTGTGGAGGTGGGCTTATGCAGTTGCGTCGTGTTGTCGTGACGGGCCTCGGAATGGTGACGCCGCTGGCGAGCGGGGTCGAGGAAACCTGGCGCAGGTTGCTGGATGGGCAGAGCGGGGCTGGACCGATCACGCGGTTCGATGCGTCGCATATGGCCACGACGTATGCTTGTGAAATTCCGCGGGGAGACGGAACCAACGGGACATTCAATCCCGATGATTGGATGGTGCCGAAGGAGCAACGGAAAGTCGATGATTTCATCCTGTACGGAATGGCGGCGACCGAACAGGCGATTAAGGATTCTGGTTGGGAGCCCGATGAAGCCGCCAAGTTACGGACTGGCGTGATGATCGGTGCGGGGATCGGCGGACTTGAGACGATTGCGGAAACGGCGATTACCCTGAAAGAGCGGGGGCCGCGGCGCGTTTCGCCGTTTTTCATCACGGCAGCGCTGATCAACCTGGTCTCCGGCCAGGTAGGCATTCGGTACGGATTCAAAGGTCCGAACCATGCGCCGGTGACGGCCTGTTCGACCGGGTGCCATGCCATCGGGGATGCCAGCCGCATGATCGCCTTGGGCGATGCGGATGTGATGATCGCGGGCGGTGCCGAGAGCCCGATTTGTGAGATTGGTATCGCTGGTTTCAACGCGTGCAAGGCGCTGTCGACGAAATGGGGTGACGACCCCACCAAGGCGAGCCGGCCCTATTCAATGGATCGCGATGGCTTTGTCATGGGGGAGGGGGCCGGGATCGTCGTTCTTGAGGAACACGAGCAGGCAAAGGCCCGGGGTGCGAAGATCTATGCCGAGATCAAGGGCTACGGGATGTCTGGCGATGCCTATCACATCACCGCGCCGTCGGAAGATGGCGATGGGGCCGAACGGTCCATGCGGGCGGCGTTGAAATCGGCGGGCATGTCGCCGGGCGATGTAGATTACATCAACGCGCACGGAACCTCGACCATGGCCGATACGATCGAGTTGGGCGCGGTGGAGCGAATGATGGGAAACAGCGCGTCCAAGGCGACCATGTCTTCGACGAAGTCCGCTATCGGGCACCTCTTGGGGGCGGCGGGCGCGGTGGAAGCGATCTTCTGCATTCTAGCGTTGCGCGACCAGGTGGCGCCGCCCACACTGAATTTGGATGAACCGGCCATTGAGCCGAAACTGTCGCTTGCGCCAAAGGTCGCCGAGCGGCGGAAAATCGAGGTGGCGCTGTCGAATTCCTTTGGGTTCGGCGGTACGAACGCGTCTCTGGTGATGGCGAATGTAGATTAACTTCGGGTGGTAATAGTCTGATGTGGAAGCATTTAGCGGCCAATTTTCTGACGTTATCGGTGGTGTTGGTGGCATGTCTGGCCGCCGTTATCGGCTTCGGGCAGTCTCGCTGGTCCGATAAGGGGCCATTGGTCGATGCCACGTTCTTCGAAGTGCCGCGCGGGGCGTCCTTTCGGACTGTCAGTGAGCGGATGGAGGAAGCCGGTATCATTTCGTCGGCGTCGATTTTTCGGATTGGGGCTGGTTATACCGAGCGGGACGACGATCTGAAATTTGGGACGTATGAAATACCGCCTGGGGCCTCCATGCCGGATGTGCTGGACATCCTGACGTCCGGCGGGCCGTCGGTCTTCCCCTACACGGTGACGTATCTGCTGCGGGCGAGTGGCCCGGAAATCCGCGTGCGAGAGCGTGTTCCGGGAGAGGATGAAGCACTGGAGGTGGCGACATTCGCGCCGGGAGACCCCGTGCCTGACGCTTACACCGCGCTGCTAGAGCGGGATGTGCCGATCACTTGGCGAGTTTCCGTGGCACCAGGTCTGACGTCTTGGGACATTGTGGAGGGGCTCAAAGGCGCGGACTTCCTTTCTGGAGAGGTTGAAGTGCCAGGAGAAGGTCTACTGGCGCCGGATACCTACGATGTGGCGCGAGGATCGAACGTTGCCGATTTGATCGAGCGGATGGCTACGGCGCAGGAGCGCATCTTGACGGAGGCTTGGGCCGGCCGGGTTCCGGGTTTGCCCATCGAGACACCAGAGGAAGCCTTGATCCTGGCATCGATCATCGAGAAGGAAACCTCGGTGCCGGACGAGCGGCGGCGGGTTTCTGCGGTTTTCATCAATCGGTTGAACCAGGGGATGCGGCTGCAGACGGATCCGACGGTTATCTACGGGGTCACGCAAGGACGGGGGGTGCTTGGCCGCGGATTGCGGCGGAGCGAGTTGGATACGACGACGCCCTGGAACACATATCGGATCGACGGATTGCCGCCGACGCCGATTGCCAATCCGGGTGAAGCGGCGATCCGGGCAGCGGTGGACCCGGAGGAGACGGATTTCATCTTCTTTGTAGCCGATGGCACCGGAGGGCACGCATTTTCGCGAACCCTGGCCGAACACAATGAAAATGTCGCGGCTTGGCGTGCGATTGAAGCGGCGCGGGAGGCTACGTCCGGAAACTGACTGAGATGAGTCGGATCTGCTGGGCTAGGGATGGTCGCGTTTACGCGTTCTGAATCCACGTTGTCATATTAATTCTTAAAATCATATACTTATAGCTTATCGTACGATAGTTTCTAAAGTGGGTTGACCCACCGAACGCTCCAAAACAGATTTGCGTCAAGCTGGAAGAAATGGGTGAGGCGACAGGGGGTCAAACCCAGGGTCGCCTCTTTCTTCTTTGTCGTCGTGCGGACCAGAGGGAAACCTGCGCGAGGCTTTATGCATGAGAGAAGTAGCAGCGACCCCCAAGGTGCCGGGGGACGAAACCACGCAGATCGACATGGTTCTGCGGAGTATGGAAACGGCGCGCTCCGCGCTCGATGACGCAGTACGCAAGCTCAATGCCGGCGGACGACCGGAAGAGATTGCGTCACTGGCGGCGAGTCTCAGTAGAGCGCAGACCCTGGTGACCACTGAGATGCGGAGAATCGAAGATGCTCGACGGATCGAACGGGACCAGGACGGACTCGACATCGATTCCGCACGGCTTGAAATCGGCCGCCGCCTCGATCGCATCCTTGCCGCGGCAGAAACGGGAGGCGTTTCTTAATAGCCTGACGGACAACGCCATATCTGCCCTGCCATATCTATTCGACTTCTGGGCACTAGACCATCAACTGCCGCCAGCGGACGCCTGGCGGACCTGGGTCATTCTGGGCGGACGCGGTGCCGGGAAAACCCGCGCGGGGGCTGAATGGATCCGGGCGCAAGTCGAGGGATCAGCATCCCTGCAACCGGGTCGCTGCCGACGTATCGCGTTAGTCGGCGAGACATACGACCAGGTGCGCGATGTCATGGTGGAAGGGGAGAGCGGACTTCTGGCCTGCTCTCCGCCGGATCGTTGCCCGACCTGGAAGGCGTCGCAGCGAAAGTTGATCTGGCCGAACGGGGCGGAGGCCGTCGCTTATTCGGCCGGTGATCCGCAAGCCCTGCGTGGACCGCAGTTTGATGCAGCGTGGGTTGATGAGTTGGCCAAATGGCGCAACGCGCACGAAGCGTGGGACATGCTGCAATTCTGTTTACGGATCGGAAAGGAACCGCGCGCGGTCGTGACGACGACGCCCAGGAACGTGCCGGTTCTGAAGGAAATTTTGGTGCGAGGATCGACGGTTACCACCCATGCGAAGACAGAGGCGAACCGCGCCAATTTGGCGTCCGAGTTCCTGGACGAGGTAAAGGCCCGGTATGCAGGGACGCGGCTTGGACGACAGGAACTGGATGGTATTCTGCTGGAGGATGTGGAGGGGGCGTTTTGGACGACCTCTCAGCTTGAAGCCCGTCGCTGTGGCACTTTGCCTGAGTTCGACCGTATCGTGGTCGGGGTGGACCCGGCGGTGACGTCGAAGGATGCGTCGGATGAGACCGGGATCGTGGTTGTCGGCGTGGCAATGTCGGGTCCGCCGGCCGATTGGCGGGCGGTTGTATTGGAGGATGCAACCTTAGCGGCGTCGTCGCCCAGTGAATGGGCGCAGGCAGTGGCCGGGGCATATGAGAGATGGAATGCGGACCGCGTGGTGGCTGAGGGCAATCAGGGCGGCGAGATGATCGAAGCCGTGCTGCGGCAGGTGGCGCCGCTGGTAAGTTATCGAAAGGTGACAGCCCGCGACGCCAAGGGTGCCCGGGCGGAGCCAGTGGCGGCCTTGTATGAGCAAGGCCGGGTGACCCATGTGCGCGGGCTTGGACCGCTGGAAGATCAGATGTGTCGCTTTGGGCGGACGGGCTTCATGGGTCAGGGTTCGCCTGACCGGGTGGATGCACTGGTATGGGCCCTTTGGGAGGGCATGCTTGATCCAGAGCGCATGCGATCAGGTCCGCGGGTGCGGATGCTGTGATGACTGCAGGGCCCTACGGGGTCCTTTTCTTTGGGCGATGACGGAGGACCGGCAATGTTCGGATTTGGCAGGAAAGCAGTGTCTGCCGGAGCGGCTGAGGCAAAGGCTTCGGCGACCGGTCGAATTGCGGCAGTCGGCGCCGTCGGGCGTGCCGTTTGGTCACCACGGGATGTTCCGTCACTGACGCGCGCTGGGTTTACGGGCAACCCCGTGGGTTTCCGGGCAGTGAAGTTGATCGCCGAGGCGGGTGCGGCGGTTCCCTTGGTCTGCGGCGACGGTTCGGTGCGGTTCGAGACCCATGGGATCGTTGATCTGGTGATGCGGCCCAACCCTGCGCAGGGTCGGGGCGAGTTCTTGGAGGCGCTTCTGGGTCAGATGCTGCTGACGGGGAACGCTTATGTGGAGGCTGTAGGTGGGCCGGGCCTGCCGGTGGAACTGCACGTCTTGCGGTCGGATCGGATGTCTGTGGTGCCCGGATCCGATGGGTGGCCGATTGGCTACGAGTATAACGTGAGTGGCCGGCGGCACCGCTTCACTGTGGGTGAGGTATCCCCGATCTGTCATTTGCGGGCTTTCCACCCGCAAGACGACCATTACGGCCTTTCCCCGCTCCAGGCCGCGGCATCTGCCATCGACGTGCACAACGCCGCGTCGCGCTGGTCCAAGGGTTTGCTGGACAATGCGGCGCGGCCGTCGGGGGCTATCGTCAACGATGGGCCAGAGTTGACGCCCGAGCAATTCGACCGACTTGCCGTCGAGATGGAGAGCCAGCATCAGGGCGCGCGCAATGCCGGGCGGCCGATGTTGTTGGATGGCGGGTTGGATTGGAAACCAATGGGTTTCTCGCCTTCGGATATGGAGTTCCAGAAAACCAAGGAGGCGGCCGCGCGGGAGATTGCGACGGCCTTCGGCGTGCCACCGATGATGTTGGGTATCCCGGGCGATGCGACATACGCCAATTACGTGGAAGCGAACCGGGCGTTCTATCGACTGACGGTTCTGCCGTTGCTGGCGAAAGTCTGCGAAGGGCTATCACATTGGCTGTCGCTGCATGGTGGCGAGCGGCTGGTGCTGGAAGCCGATCGAGATCGGATACCGGCGCTGCAGGCGGAGCGAGATGCGGAGTGGATGCGCGTTGCGCAGGCCGACTTCCTCACGGCGGAGGAGAAGCGCCGGATGTTGGGTCTACCGCCGCTCAAACCATGAGTCGGGTCGAGGGTGGTGGGTCTCGATTTTTGTATGCACCGTTTTCAGATACCGAGGCAGCGTTTCGACGGGCTGAGGATCGGCTCATCGGATTGGAGGCTGGGGTCAAGCAGATGGAGACCCAGCATGCGGTCAACGAAGAGAAACAGAAACTCTGGGATGCCCGCTTTGGTCTCATCGATAAGCGACTGGACCGGATCGACGGACTGATCGCTCGGCTGGCCTGGCTCATCATCGCGGCGATTATCGGTTCGCTGATGTCCTTTGTGATGATGGGAGGCTTTCCCAGCCTCTGAACGTCTAAGGTGACGTTCACGGAATTCTATCGCGGCTGAGGCCGCGTTTTCATCGAAGGGAGGCCCGGCATGGGGCTGGAACGGAAGTTCGCGCATGGGGAAGCCCCCGTGCGACTGGAGGCGTGCGGCCGGATCGAGGGATATGCATCCTGGTTCGGGGTCGAGGATACGGGCCGCGACGTGGTCGAGCCGGGTGCTTATTGCGACTCGCTGGCGCAGCTCGCGGCTGAAGGGCGCAGCGTGAAGATGTTGTGGCAGCACGACCCGGCGCAGGTGATCGGCGTGTGGGACGAGGTTTCCGAGGATGGCCGGGGCCTGCGCGTCAAAGGTCGTCTTTTGGAAGGGGTCGAGAAGGCCCGGGAAGCGGCCGCGCTGATTGCAGCGGGTGCGCTGGACGGGTTGAGCATCGGCTACCGGGTCAAGCGGGCGACCAAGGATAGTCAGGGGCGCAGGCTTCTGAAGGAACTGGAGCTTTGGGAAGTGTCGCTCGTGACCTTTCCGATGCTGCCCATTGCGCGGGTGGGGGCGAAGGCCGACCCCTTGCGCAAGGTGGCGCAGGCCTTGCTGGCCGCGCGTCTGGATCTGGCGCGCGAGTGAGCGGCCGCAACCCATCCAAGGAGGAAACACCCGATGAGCCATGACGGCGTCGGTGAAGTCACCGAGGCGCTGACCGGATTGGTCAACGACTTCAAGGGCTTTCGCAAAGAGATCGAACTGAAGATGAAGCAACAGGAAGAGCGTCAGATGATGAACCATTCCGTTTCCCGGTCCCCTTTGTCCGCGGCGGAGCCGGTGGAGGCCCCTCACCTCAAGGCGATGGATGCCTATCTGCGGTCGGGCGATGATGATGCGCTGCGTGCGCTGGAGCTTGACGGTAAGTCGATGAACACCGCCGTATCGGCCGAAGGCGGTTACCTGGTGGATCCGCAGACCGCCGAGACCGTGAAATCAACGCTGAAGGGCGCGGCGTCGATCCGTTCCATTGCCAATGTGGTAAATGTAGAAGCCACCTCGTTTGACGTCTTGGTCGATCACACGGAACTGGGCGCAGGCTGGGCGTCCGAGAACGGGACGGTGGACGAAACGGAATCCCCCCAGTTCGACCGGATCTCGATCCCGTTGCATGAGCTGTCGGCCATGCCCAAGGCCAGCCAGCGTCTGCTGGACGATGCGGCGTTTGATATCGAGAACTGGCTGGCTGGCCGCATCGCAGACAAGTTCGCGACGTCGGAAGCCGAGGCCTTCATCGCCGGCGATGGCGTAGACAAGCCCAAGGGTTTTTTGAGCTACGTTGCTGTTGCCGATGAGGCGGCAGTTTGGGGCGAGCTAGGCTATGTCGCGACGGGTTCGGCGGCCGACTTCGATGCCACGAAGCCGTCGGATGCCATCATCGAATTGGTCTATGCGCTGGGCGCCAAGTACCGGGCCAACGCCTCTTTCGTGATGAACTCGAAGACGGCCGGTGCTGTGCGCAAAATGAAGGATGCCGATGGCCGCTTTCTGTGGGCGGATAGCTTGTCGGCCGGACAACCTGCGCAGTTGATGGGATACCCGGTTCTGATTGCCGAAGATATGCCCGATATCGGTGCCGATCAGATCGCGATTGCCTTCGGTGACTTCAGTGCTGGCTATACCATTGCCGAGCGTCCAGATTTGCGGGTTCTGCGCGATCCGTTCAGCGCGAAGCCCCATGTGCTGTTCTATGCCACCAAGCGGGTGGGCGGCGACGTGACGGACTTCTCGGCAATCAAGCTTCTGAAGTGTTCGGTCTCTTGATCCTTTGAATTTGAAAGCCCCGGTCGTCGCCTGAGGGCGGCGCTTGGGTGGCGGGGGCGATGCGTTGTCCGGCTTGGTCCGCACGCATGGCGCGTCGGCCCCGTCTTCCCGTTCCATTCATCATTCGGAGGCGTCGCGATGGCGTTGAGGGTTCTCACGAGCGCTGCCGTGGATGCGGCGCAATTGCCTTGGGAGGTGCTCGCCGCGCGGTTGCGGATGCCGGAGGGCTGGCGATCGATCCCGGAATTGGTCCTGCGCGTTGATACGCGTCTCCAGGCGGCCCTTGCGATGGCTGAGCGACGGACGGGGCGTATTTTGGTGCGCCGCGAAGTGGTTTTGGTCGGCGAGGGAGACGGCACAAGATCGATCGCGCTGGGTGTCGAACCGGTCAACGCGCTGATCGGTGTGGACGTTGATCTTGGCGGTGGTTTTGAAGAATTGCCCGGCGCGGCGTTGAGTGACGGATCCATTGAACTGCCTGCGTCGCTGTTCAAGGGCGCCGGACTGCGGGTGACGGTCGAAGCTGGGTACGGGCTCTGGGACGCGGTTCCCGCCGATCTGGCCGAGGTGGTTCTCTTGATCGCTGAGCGGGGCGCGAGCGGCGATACGGCATTGGATGCATTGATCGATGAGTCCATAGCACCTTTCTCGCAGCGGCGCCTGGGGCGTCTGACATGAGCGCGGTTTTTTCACGCCGTCTGATGCTGGAGCGAGCCGTCTCCGTTGCAGATGGCGCGGGAGGTTTTGCGCGGGTCTGGACCGAGATCGGGGCCTTTTGGGCAGAGGTCCGTTTGCGATCCGGCGACCTTCGAGACACCGAGTTTGGCGAGACGCCTCGATTGAAGCTGCGAGTGACGACCCACGCGGTGCCAGAGGGGCACGCGATGCGGCCGCTGGTCGGCGATCGTCTGCGGGATGGTGCACGAGTCTATCAGGTTTCGGCCGTCCATGAGGATGATGCCCGAGGCCGGTTCCTTGTGATGCTCGTCTCCGAGGAGGTGGGTGTATGACCTACGCGTTGGGCGAAAGCCTGCAGATGGCAGTCTATTCTCGGCTGGCAGGGGATTCCGAACTGGACAACTTGGTCGACGGCGCTGTCTTCGACGCGGTGCCGCAGGCCGCACCAGAGCTTTTTGTCGCACTGGGGCCCGAGAAGGTCCAAGGACGCGGTGATGCGACCGCTTTGGGTGCCGTCCATGATTTGCGGGTGAGCGTGGTTACGGCACGGGACGGATTTCTGGCGGCGAAAACGGTGGCGGCGCGGGTTTCGGATCTTTTGCGTGAAACACTGCCGATGGCACGCGGACGGATGGTGTCGATGCGTTTTTTGAAGGCGCAGGCACGTAGAGACGAAGGCGAGGGGACCCGCAGGATCGACCTGTGGTTCCGGGCCCGCCTTGACGATCAAATCTGAGGAGACGGTGATGGCGGTGCAGAGCGGAAAGGACCTTCTTTTGAAGGTCGATCTGGACGGGACGGGCGTGTTCGTGACGCTGGCAGGACTACGAGCGACGCGGCTGACGTTCAATGCGGGGTCTATCGACGTGACCTCGACCGAGAGTGCAGGCGGCTGGCGCGAATTGCTGGGCGGTGGCGGTGTTAAGACGGCCCAGGTCAGCGGATCGGGCATCTTCCGGGATGCGGATACTGACGCGCGCGCGCGGCAGCTGTTCTTCGACGGCGAAGTGCCCGCCTTTCAAGTCATCATCCCGGATTTCGGGATCGTGGAGGGACGGTTCCAAATTACCTCGTTGGAATATGGCGGCAGCCATGACGGAGAAGCGACATATGAGATTGCCTTGGCCTCGGCCGGTGAGCTGATCTTCACGCCCCTCTGATGACGGATGGGAACCCTTGGGCCGGAGAGGTCGCGCTGACCATCAATGGGGAGCGTCGCATCTGCAAGCTGACGCTTGGGGCGCTGGCGGAACTAGAAGCCTCGATGGAGGCAGACAGCTTGGTGGCGCTGGTGAATCGTTTTGAAACCGGTGGATTCCGGGCGCGGGACGTGATCGCGCTTTTGGTGGCGGGGCTCCGGGGTGGCGACTGGTGCGGCGGGGCCGAGGATTTGGCCGCAGCTGAGATTGCCGGTGGGCCGGTCGAGGCGACACGGGTCGCCGCCTTGCTGCTGGGGCGGGCCTTCGCCTTGCCGGTCCCTTGATGGGTGACGGGTTCGATTGGCCGGTGCTGATGGCCGCTGGGATGCGTGGGCTTGGCCTGCGGCCGCGTGAGTTCTGGGATCTGACGCCTGCCGAACTGGCGTTTCTGCTCGGCCAGACGGGCGGGCGGCTGCCGATGGATAGGGCTGGTTTGAACGCGCTGGCGGCAGAGTTCCCGGACGTGATGGAGACACATGATGGATGACGACGCAGACGACGCCTTGGACGCCCTTGAGGCGCGCCTTGGCGGGGCTGAGGCCGTCGTGGCTCGGTTCACGGCGGAACTAGGGTCACTGGAGAGCCAGATGCTATTCACCCAGCGCGAGGTTCAAGGCCTATCGCGGAGCTTCGGTGGATCGTTGAAGCGGGCATTCGACGGTGTGGTCTTCGACGGTCTGAAGCTGTCGGATGCGCTGACCGGATTGGCCAAATCAATGGTGAACGCGGCTTACAACACCGCCACCAGGCCCGTGACCCAGGCGTTGGGAGGCGCCCTGGCGAACGGGTTGAACAGCATACTGCCCTTTGCTGATGGTGGATCCTTCGCCCAGGGGCGCGTGATGCCGTTTGCCAAGGGTGGCGTTGTGTCGGGGCCGACGTCGTTTCCGATGCGCGGTGCGGTGGGCCTGATGGGAGAGGCGGGTCCGGAGGCGATTATGCCGCTGACGCGAGGGCCTGACGGACGACTAGGCGTGCAGACCCAAGGCGCAGGCGGCGGACCCGTTCAGGTGACGATGAACATCTCGACGCCGGATGTGGGCGGGTTTCGCCGGTCCCGCAGTCAGATCGCTGCCGAGATGTCCCGCGCCTTGTCGCGCGGTGCCCGCAATCGCTGAGGAGTTGTTCATGTCCTTTCATGAAATCCGATTTCCCGCCCGGCTGTCGCTGGGCTCCGTCGGTGGGCCGGAGCGGCTTACGGACATTGTGACGCTGGCCAATGGCCATGAAGAGCGCAATACGCCCTGGGCTCATTCGCGCCGGCGCTATGATGCTGGCGTTGGGATGCGTTCGTTGGACGATTTGGGCGAAGTGATCGCATTCTTTGAGGCACGGCACGGGCGCCTGCATGGATTTCGCTGGAAGGACTGGGCGGATTACAAGTCGTGTATTTCCTCGCAGAACGTCTCCTTTGACGATCAAGAGATCGGGGTTGGCGATGGTCTGCAGACCGTCTTTCCTTTGGTGAAGCAGTATCGTTCTGGCGATCAGTCCTACAGGCGACCGATTTCGAAGCCCGTCGCGGGGACCATACGCATTGGTCTTGGCGGGGACGAGCAGGTCGAAGGGACTCATTGGAGTGTCGATATCGAGAAGGGTTTCGTGACGTTCACGTCCCCGCCCGATGATGGGGTTCGGGTCACCGCGGGGTATGAGTTCGACGTTCCGGTCCGCTTCGACACGGATGCGATATTGGTATCCGTGGCGACATTCCAGGCGGGAGAAATCCCCGATGTGCCAATTGTCGAGGTGCGGACATGACGGCGCTGGAAGCCCATCTGGCCACCGGTGCATCGACGACCTGCCGGGCTTGGATTTTGCGACGGCGAGACGGGGTGGTGCAGGGCTTCACGGACCATGATGCTGCCTTGGAGATCGACGGGATCCGCTGTGAGGCCGCAACGGGTTTGACGGCCGGTGCTTTGGACCGATCAAGCGGCTTGGCTGTCGATAACGTCAGTGCATCCGGCGCTTTGATTTCGGATGCGATGACCGAAGAGGATTTGCGCGCTGGCCGTTGGGACGGCGCTAAGGTGGATATCTGGCTGGTGAATTGGGCGGAGCCGGATATGCGCGAGTTGCTGTTCCGGGGCACGTTTGGTGAAATCACCTGGGGCGACGGTGCCTTCGGGGTGGAGCTTCGCAGTCTGACGGAAGCGCTGAATACGCCGATGGGCCGGGTGTTCCAGGGGCGGTGTGATGCCGTCTTAGGAGATCGGCGCTGTGGTGTTAACCTCGGACCCTCCTTTTCCGTTGAAGTCGATATTCAGGATGTCGAGGACGGCCGCCTTCTGACCGTGCCCAACCTGTCTCAGTTCGCACCAAAGTGGTTTGAGCGGGGCATAGTGAAAGTGCTGAGCGGGACAGCGACCGGACTGCAGGAGCGCATCAAGCGCGATTATCCGATTGGCGGAGGACGCGCTATTGAACTTTGGAGCGCGCTGCGGGCCCCAATTGCCGCCGGCGATCGCATTCGGATCGAAGCCGGTTGCGATAAGACTGCCACGACCTGTCGTGCGAAGTTCAGTAACTTTCTGAACTTTCGTGGATTTCCGGATATTCCAGGGGAGGACTGGGTCATGGCCTATCCGGTGCGCAGCGGCAAAAACGATGGTGGACGATCGTGAGAGGTGCGGCGGAAGTTGCTCGCGATTGGCTTGGGACGCCATACGTGCATCAAGCTTCCGTCCGCGGTGCCGGTACCGATTGCCTGGGACTGATCCGTGGGGTTTGGCGCGATGTCTGCGGTGCGGAACCCGAAGTGGTTCCACCTTATACTGCGGATTGGTCGGAGCCACAGCGACGGGAGGCCCTCTGGCAGGCCGCGGAACGCTGGTTGGTGCCGGTGTCGGACGGCCGTGCACTGCAGTCGGGTGAGGTGTTGCTGTTTCGGATGCGGCAGAACGCCGTGGCGAAGCATCTCGGGATCGTCGGCCGGACCGGTCCCGCGCCGACTTTTATTCATGCCTATTCCGGACGCGCCGTAATGGAGTCGTCCCTTTCACGATCCTGGCGACGTCGGATCGCTGCGCGGTTTGACTTTCCGAGTATCGCCGCAAAGGAGGACTGACAGATGGCTACTCTGGTACTGGGCGCGGTTGGCGCGGCGGTCGGCGGCAGCTTTAGCGGGTCTATCCTCGGGCTAAGCGGCGCAGTAATCGGCCGTGCGGCGGGCGCGACGCTTGGGCGCGTAATCGACCAGTCGCTGTTGGGGCAGGGCGGCGAAGCAGTCGAACACGGCCGGACGGACCGGTTTCGGATCAGTGGCGCGTCGGAGGGTGCGCCCCTATCTCGGGCAGTTGGACGGGTTCGTCTGGGTGGGCAGGTCATCTGGAGCACGCGCTTTAGGGAGCACGTCAGGGTAACTTCTGGTGGCGGCGGTGGTGGAAAGGGCAAGCCGAAACCACCGAAAACGACGACCTATTACTATACGGTGTCCTTCGCGATGGCGCTGTGCGAAGGGGTCATTCGGCGTGTCGGGCGCATTTGGGCCGATGGGCGAGAAGTTTCCCGCGATAGCCTCGACATGCGAGTCTATACCGGAACGGAAGACCAGCTTCCGGATGCTCTGATTGAAGCTGTGGATGGCGCTGACCGGGCGAGCGCTTTCCGTGGCACAGCGTATGTGGTGATCGAGGATCTAGAACTCGGCCCTTACGGCAATCGTATTCCGCAGTTTTCTTTTGAGGTCGTCCGCGCTGCGGAAGGCGTCGATGGTGCCGAAGATGTGGCATCGGCGGTCCAGGGCGTCGCGATCGTGCCGGGTACCGGTGAATACGCGCTGGCGACGACGGCGGTTCATTACAATTACGGCGGCGGCGCTCGGGATTCAGCGAACGTGAATACGCCGATGGCTCGGGCCGATTTCTCTGTCACTTTGGACGACATGATCGAAGAATTGCCCCGGCTCGAAGCCGCGTCCTTGGTGGTGTCTTGGTTCGGCAATGATTTGCGCTGTGCCGATTGCACGATCCGGCCGAAGGTGGAGCAATCCCGCTTTGATGGACAGCGGCAGCCCTGGGTTGTGTCGGGTCTATTGCGTGGAGCGGCGCAGGTTGTGCCCTATGAGGATTACCGACCGATCTACGGCGGAACTCCTAGCGACCAGTCGGTCGTGGAGGCGATCCGCGCGATGAACGCGAAGGGCATCGACGTCACGTTCTATCCGTTCATTCTGATGGATCAGATGTCTGGAAATGGCTTGCCGGATCCTTGGGGCCGGGAAGAGCAGCCGGTCCTGCCTTGGCGCGGCCGGATCACCACGTCGCTTGCACCTGACCAGACCGGAACACCGGATGGAACGGAAGTCGCCGAGACAGAGGTTGATACGTTTTTTGGGGGCGCCCGTGCATCGGATTTCGTGATCCGCGGAGGAGCGGTGCCGTCGGTGACGAGCCCCACGCGAGGGAATGAATGGTCGTTCCGCCGTTTCATTCTGCACTACGCGGCCCTGTGTGCGGCGGCGGGTGGTGTCGAGGCGTTTTGCATTGGGTCTGAGATGCGTTCGGTCACGCGCATCCGTGGCCGAGACGGCCGGTTTCCGGCCGTCGAGCACCTGCAAGAACTAGCCCAAGAGGTCCGCAGGCTGCTGCCGAACGCAAAAATCAGCTATGCTGCAGATTGGTCCGAGTACGGAAGCTATACGCCGCCCGGGACGAAGGATCTCCATTTCCCGTTGGATGGCCTCTGGGGACATGACGACGTCGATTTCGTGGGGATCGACAACTACGTCCCGATCTCTGATTGGCGCGATGCGGAGATGCAGGCGGATGCCGATTACAAAACGATCTATGATCTGGACTATCTGAAATCGAACATTGAGGGCGGCGAGGGTTTCGATTGGTATTATCCGACACCGGAAGCTCGCGCGTCGCAGAGACGCGTCCCGATCACGGACGGCTTGGCCAATGAGCCCTGGATTTATCGATATAAGGACCTCCGGTCTTGGTGGTCGCTAGCCCATCACGAGCGGGCGGATGGGTCGCGAGCGGATACGCCGACCGACTGGGTGCCGATGTCCAAGCCAATCCGGTTTACGGAATATGGTTGTGCGGCCGTCGATAAAGGCACCAACCAGCCAAATAAGTTCATCGATCCGAAGTCGTCGGAGTCTAGGTTGCCACGGCACTCGAATGGGCAGCGGGATGATGTCGTCCAGATGCAGTATCTGCGCGCATTGACGGAGTACTATTCTAACTCTGATCGCAATCCGTTGTCGCCGGATTACGGGGCGCCGATGCTGGACCTGGCCCATAGCTTTGTTTGGGCTTGGGATGCCCGGCCATACCCGGCCTTTCCCGATCTGTTGGACTACTGGTCCGATGGCAGCAATTACCGGCTTGGCCATTGGTTTTCCGGCCGGTCCGGGTTGCAGCCTTTGTCAGCAGTTGTCGAGGAGATCTGCTTGCGGGCTGGCTTGGAAGACGTGGATGTCTCCGCCGTCTATGGTGCGGTTCGCGGCTATGCCCCAAGTGGTGTGCGGACGGCGCGCGCCGAATTGCAGCCGTTGATGTTGGCCTATGGTCTCAGCGTCAGTGAGCGGGATGGGCGTCTCCGATTTGCAATGAAAGCCAATGCGACCGTTGCGCAGATCGAGACGGATCAATTGGTCCGCGAGGAGGGCATTACGCTGGAAACGCAGCGCGTGCCGGATGCGGAGGTGACCGGGCGCGTGCTGATCGAACATGTGGATGCGGACGGAGACTTTCGTCTGCGGGTCGGAGAGGCGGTTCAGCCCGGAGAGGGCCTTTCCCCTGCCTCATCCAGCGAATTGCCCCTGGCCTTGACGGCTGGAGAGGGAGCGGCGCTGGCTGAACGCTTCCTCGCGGAGACCCGCGTTGGCCGGGACAGTGCGGAATTCGTTCTGCCTCCGTCGGCGCGATCCTTGCATCCCGGTGATCTGGTCACTTTTAGCGGACAGGATGAAACTTGGCGGATCGATCGGTTGGAAGAAGGGACAGGACGGAAGGTGCATGCCGCCCGAACCGAGCGACAGGTCTTTCAAACGAATGACGTCGTCGAAGAGGGCCCGGGAAGAACGCGGCCCCAAGCCCCACTACCCGTCGATGCGATTTTTATGAATCTTCCGTTGCTGCTGGGCGATGAGATCCCCCATGCACCTTTTGTAGCGACCGCCCTCCGGCCGTGGCCGGGCAGTGTGGCCGTCTATTCGTCGAGCGAAGATGCGGGATATGAATTGAACCGTTTGCTTGATGGGCCGGCTTCCATGGGCACGACCGAGACGATCTTGCACCCGGCACCCTCCGCCATTTGGGATCGGGGGGCCGATTTGATCGTCCATTTGCCAGGCGGTGAGGTCCAGAGTGCCTCGACGATGGCCTTGCTAAGTGGGGCAAACGCTGCCGCGATTGGCGATGGGACGCCGGACGGTTGGGAGGTTTTCCAGTTTCGCGATGTTCGAATGGTAGGTGACGAACGATATGCCCTCTCCATGAGGCTTCGCGGACAGCGGGGCACGGAACCGCATGGCAGAATGCCGTGGCCGGTTGGTAGCCGCATTATCCTCTTGGATGGCGGACCAGTGCAGATCGATCTCCGAGCCGACGAAATTGGACTTGATCGGCACTACCGGGTCGGTCCCGGATCTCAGGCGGTGGATCACGAGGCCTATACCTATTTTCTGTTGGGCTTGGGCGGAGAGGGCAATCGTCCGTTTGCGCCGGTGCATCTCAGATTGGACTACGATGGCAGCGAGGTTCGTTTTCAATGGATCCGTCGGGCCCGGATTCCGACGGATGCGTGGGCGATTGGACAAGTACCATTGGATGAAAGCACGGAGAGATACGTCGTTGATGTGCTTACAGATCAAGATGATATCCTGAGCACCACGACGGTTATGGAGCCGCGGAACGTCTGGCTGGGCCCCGTCTGGAGCGACTTGCTGGCGGCCGGTGCAAAACGGCTGCGGGTTGCGCAATTCTCCGACCTTATGGGGCCTGGACATGCCGCCATGCTAGAAATTGACTGAGGACATCGCTACCTCTGATGGAGCGGGACGCTCTCCCGTTGGAGAATGGAAGGCGAAATCATGAAGGCCACCAGTGAACGACTGAGGTCTGTCGACTTCGTCTGGGACCGCATGACGGCGGAAGCGTCTGAGACGGTTCGCGCAGAGCCGTCCTTGGGCGGTATGCTCCATCGGTCGATCTTGCATCATGAGACGTTTGAGGCGGCGCTGTCTCATCGATTTGCCGCACGGCTGGCAACGGACCAATTAGATGAACAGCTTCTGCGTGAATTGGCGGACGCGGCCTATGAGGCCGATCCAACATTATCGCAGGCGGCTCGGGCTGATGTGGTCGCGACTTTTGAACGGGATCCGGCCTGCAATCAGTTCACTCATCCGATGCTCTACTTCAAGGGGTTCAGCGCCTTGCAGGCCTATCGCATCGGTCATTGGCTTTGGGAACAGGGGCGCCGCGACTTGGCCTATGTGATCCAGGCGCGCGTCAGCGAACTCTATAATGTGGATATCCATCCGGCTGCCCGGATTGGGCGTGGCATCATGATCGACCATGCCCATGCCGTCGTGATCGGAGAGACCGCCGTGGTCGGCGATAACGTTTCTATGCTCCATTCCGTGACCCTCGGCGGAACCGGGAACGAAGGCGAGGACCGACATCCAAAGATCGGAGACGGTGTGCTGATCGGGGCCGGGGCCGAGGTGCTTGGCAACATTGAAATCGGCCATTGCAGCCGGATCGCGGCCGGATCTGTGGTACTTCACCCTGTTCCGCCCATGAAGACAGTGGCGGGCGTGCCGGCCCGGATCGTTGGCGAAGCTGGCTGTTCGGAACCATCCCGCATGATGAACCAACTCATCGGCCCCGAACTCCGACCTGAGCCCGCCGATTAGATCGCCTATCGGACGAGGCTAAGCCAACATCGTAAGCGGATTTTCCAGGTTTTCGGTCAAAGCTTTGAGGAAATCCGCGCCAAGGGCCCCGTCAATGACACGGTGATCGACCGACAGCGTAACGGACATCACCGTGGCGATCGAAACCCGATCATCGGCGCCGACCACGGGTTTCTTAACACCTGCTCCGACGGCCAATATGGAACCGTGCGGTGGGTTGATCACGGCATCGAAGTTATCGATCCCGAACATTCCCAAGTTTGAAATGGCGAAGCTGCCGCCTTGATATTCCTGGGGTGCCAGCTTCCGATCACGCGCGCGGGTCGCCAGATCCTTCATTTCGGCCGACAGCATGGACAGCGACTTCTGATGCGCGTCTCTGAGGACCGGCGTGAAGAGCCCACCCTCGACAGCGACAGCGACAGCGACATCGGACGGTGTGAGTTTCAGAATTCGATCTCCGGCCCAGACGGCGTTGGCATCTGGAACCTGCTGCAGCGCGATCGCACCGGCTTTGATGATGAAATCATTGACCGAAAGCTTCACGCCTCGGGGCTCCAGCTCCTTATTTAGCTGTGACCGGAAGGCCAGCAGCGCATCCAATTTGATATCCCTGCGCAGGTAGAAGTGGGGGATAGTCTGCTTGGCTTCGGTCAGACGGGCGGCGATGGTTTTGCGCATACCGTCCAACTTCACTTCCTCGAAGTCGCGATCCTGATACATGGCCAATACCTGACCCGTTGCTGGTCCACTGGGCATGGCGGCAGCTGCGGACGCGGCTGTCGTTGTTGGAGCATCGGTTGCGGGCTTCTGGCTTGCCTTCGCTGGATCGAAGGCTTCCACATCCGCCTTCACGATGCGTCCTCGGGGACCGGACCCTTTCACCTGTCTCAAATCTATGCCGCGATCTTTGGCGATCCGGCGCGCGACCGGTGTCGCGAACAGACGCTCTCCGGATGCGGTCGGCGCCGGGGCTGCAGCGGGTGCCGACGCATCCGCTGCCGCTGCGCCCGCCGCCGTGGCATCTGCCGCTGGCGAGTCCGCCGGCGCGGTTTCCGGTGCAGCGGCAGGGGCGGCGGAGACTGTGTCGGCTGCTGAGGCGTCCTCACCATCTTCTAGCAGGACGGCAATCGGGGAATTTACCTTCACCCCTTCGGTGCCCTCCGCCACCAGGATCTTCCCGACGACCCCTTCGTCCACGGCTTCGAATTCCATGGTCGCCTTGTCGGTTTCGATTTCGGCCAGCAAGTCGCCAGAGGTCACACTGTCCCCTTCTTTCACCAGCCATTTCGCGAGCGTACCCTCCTCCATCGTCGGAGAAAGGGCCGGCATAAGAATTTCGGTCGCCATGTCGCGGGCCCCTTAGCGGTAGGTGACTTGTTTGACGGCTTCGATCACCTCGGCGGTCGAGGTGAGAGCCAGCTTTTCCAGATTGGCGGCATAGGGCATGGGAACGTCCTTGCCCGTGCAGGTCACAACCGGCGCGTCCAAATAGTCGAAGGCGCGCTGCATGATCGTTGATGCCATGTGGTCGCTGAAACTCGCCACTGGGAACCCTTCCTCAACAAGCACACAGCGATTGGTCTTCATGACCGATCCGATGACCGTATCGTAATCCACGGGCCGTAGGGTCCTTAGATCAATTACCTCGGCGCTGACGCCGTCTTCGGCCAGCTTCTCGGCGGCGTCGAGCGCATAGGTCATGCCGATCCCCCAACTGACCAGTGTCACGTCGGTGCCCTCGCGCCAGACCTTGGCCTTTCCAAAGGGGATCGTGAAGTCGTCCAACTTGGGCACGTCGAAGGACTTCCCGTAGAGGATCTCGTTCTCCAGGAAGATGACAGGGTTCGGGTCCCGGATCGCCGTCTTCATCAAACCCTTTGCGTCGGCGGCGGAGTAGGGCATCACCACCTTCAAGCCTGGCACAGACGCATACCAGGCTGCGTAGTCCTGCGAGTGCTGCGCTGCCACCCGGGCCGCGGCGCCGTTCGGTCCCCGGAATACCATGGGGCAGCCCATCTGACCGCCCGACATATACAGCGTCTTTGCAGCCGAGTTGATAATCTGGTCAATAGCTTGCATGGCGAAGTTAAACGTCATGAACTCGACGATGGGCTTCAAGCCACCAAAGGCCGCGCCGACCCCTATCCCCGTGAATCCATGCTCGGTGATCGGCGTGTCGATCACACGCTTTGCCCCGAATTCGTCCAACAGCCCTTGGCTGACCTTATAGGCGCCCTGATATTCGGCCACTTCCTCGCCCATCAAGAAGACGTTTTCGTCTCGGCGCATCTCATCTGCCATGGCGTCGCGCAATGCTTCGCGGACGGTAGTGGAAACCATTTCCGTCCCCTCCGGCCAATCCGGACTGGTATCCACCTTCAAAGCTGATGGCTCGGCAGGCGCTGCCTCGGCGACCTTGCCTTCGGATCCTTCCAAGGCGGCCGGAACCACGACAGTTGGCTCTTGGTTCGACGCCGTGTCGACGGCTGACGCGTCTTCGCCATCTTCCAACAACACCGCGATCGGCGAATTCACCTTCACCCCCTCGGTCCCCTCGGCCACCATGATCTTACCGATCGTGCCCTCATCGACAGCCTCGAATTCCATCGTCGCTTTGTCGGTCTCGATTTCCGCCAAGATATCGCCTGACGAAACAGCATCGCCTTCTTTGACCAACCATTTGGCGAGCGTGCCCTCCTCCATGGTCGGGGACAGCGCGGGCATCAAAATCTCGGTTGCCATCACACAGCCTCCTGCGGAATTTCATCCGCGTAGATGTCGGTCCAAAGCTCCTCCAGCGCCGGCTCCGGGCTGTCCTTGGCGAAATCGGCCGATGCGTTGACCACGTCCTTGATCTCTTTGTCGATGGCTTTCAGATCATCTTCGGACGCATGCTTTCCGGTCAGCAGCATCTGACGTACGTGTTCGATGGCATCCCGCTCCTCCCGCATTTTCTGAACCTCGTCGCGGGTTCGATACTTAGCTGGGTCGGACATCGAATGTCCGCGGTAGCGGTAAGTCTTGATCTCCAAGATGTACGGCCCGTTGCCGGAGCGGCAGTACTCGGTCGCCCGAAGGCCGGCATCGCGCACAGCCAGGACATCCATCCCGTCGACCTCCTCGCCTTCAATCCCGTAGGCCGCCCCACGTTCCCAGTAAGATGGCGACTTCGTTGACCGCTTGGTCGATGTCCCCATTGCGTATTGGTTGTTCTCAATCACGAATACGCAGGGCAAATCCCACAGCTCGGCCATGTTGTAGGCCTCGTAGACCTGGCCCTGGTTGGCCGCGCCGTCCCCGAAATAGGTGAAGGTCACGTTGTCGTTGCCTTTGTACTTGTCCGCGAAGGCCAGGCCCGCGCCGATGGGCACCTGGGCGCCGACGATCCCGTGGCCGCCGTAGAAGTCCTTCTCCTTGGAGAACATGTGCATCGAGCCGCCCTTGCCCTTGGAGTAGCCCCCCTCGCGGCCAGTCAGCTCGGCCATCACCCCATTCGGATCCATTCCGCAGGCCAACATGTGCCCGTGGTCGCGGTAAGACGTGACGCGCTTATCACCCTCCTTGGCAGCCGCTTCCAAGCCCACGACAACGGCTTCCTGACCAATATAAAGGTGACAGAAACCCCCAATCAGACCCATTCCGTAAAGCTGACCTGCCTTTTCCTCGAAACGTCGGATCAGCAGCATGTCGCGGTAATAGTGAAGCAGTTCGTCCTTGGAGACATTCGGCTTCGCAGCCGATTTCGCGGCGCTCTTGCGGGTGGCCATGGGGCGGGAATCCTCCGGTCATCAGGACTCGTTCAACGTTAAACGATTGCCTAACGCATACCGTTCCCTGGCCACAAGGCCCGATCTGCCGCAAGGTCACCGGCCTGCAAAAGCGGGCTTAGATCACTCGATGACGATCTCGTCCGTCCGCGCCAGGCCCAGAACCATCCGGGCCCGCTCGTCCAGCAGGTCCAGGTCCAGGAAGTCATCCGACAACCGTCGCGTCCGATCCGACATCCGCGCCACCTCGGCGTCCAGCAACGCCAATTCTTCCGAAAGATGGGCATATTCGGCTTCCAGTTCGACCCTGCGGAAGACGCCGTATTCGCCCTGCACGGCCGCAAAGACGAAATACCCGGCGAAGCCCAGAAGGGCTACGGGAAGGAACAGACCATATCCGGTCCGGCGGCGTGCGCGCATCTTTTCGATCCTGCTCTCGGAGTCTCTGTCGGACCCTCTTCGCCCTTTGATGGCATAGGATGGCGAGCAGGGGAATCCCTCGCCTGCCGCCACTTGAAAGATGTGGAGTTTCGGACTCAGCCCGCCACAGACGCAGCGTGGATGCTGTCGATGGTGCTTCCGATCATGGCGTTGAAGGCTTCATCCGATTGCGCGTCGGACAAGCCTTCCGTCAGCGCCCGGCTGAACGACGCGATCACCCCACGGTTGCGCGACAGCTTGTCATTCGCCTCGTCCCGCGAATAGCCACCCGACAGCGCCACGACCCGCATCACCTTCGGATGATCGACCAACGGCGTGTAGAAGTTGTCCTCACTGGGCAGCGTCAGCTTCAGCATGATCTCCTGATCATCCGGCAGCATATCCAGATGGGTCAGGATCCGATCCCGCAGGATCGCCTCCGCATCGGCCTTGTCCGGGATCGATATCGTCACCTCAGGCTCCAGGATTGGCACCATATCCAGGGCCAAAACCTGGGCGCCCACCTCGAATTGCTGGGTGACAACGGCTTCGATCCCGTCCGGATTGGCCGCGTTGATGACCGAACGTTCCTTCGTCCCGAACACACCGAGCCCGTGTGCGCGCTGCAGCGTCGCATCCAGGCCCGGGATCGGCTTCATCAACTGCACACCGTTGATCTCGTCTTCCAGACCCTTGTCGATTTTCAGAAAGGGAACGACCCCGCGATCTTCCCAAAGATATGCCGCGGCCGGCTTCCCGTTGAACGTGCGATCCATGGTCTGCGCGAAAAGGATCGCGCCCACGACTTTGTCGCCGGTGAAAGACGGCGCATCCACGATCCGCGACCGCATCCCGTGGATCAGATCGAACATCTCATCTTCGGAGGAGTAGCGATCCTCCTCCACGCCGTAGAGCCGCAGCGCCTTGGGCGTGGACCCGCCGGACTGGTCGAGCGCGGCGATAAATCCCTGTCCGGCGCGAATCTTGGCGGCTTTGTCGGTATCGGGCATGACGGAAACTCCCAATTTTCTGCAGAACGTTGTTCCGGCCTTAGACCGCGCGGGACGGGTCGGCAATGCGGTTGAGCTCGATCATGGCCGGGACAAAGTTTTCGCCGATAGCCCCGCGATCACGCTACGCGGCAGAAACCGGGGCAGCGCAGCGAACATTTTGTTCATGGCTCCCGGCACCACGACGGGCGTCCCTGTGACCGCCCCGTCCCACCCCGCCTGCGCGACCTCACGTGGGCTCGCCAGATTGCTCTCGGCGAAAGACACATGGTCCATATCAGCCTCGTCGAAGAAACTTGTCTGCGTCGCCCCGGGGCAAAGCGCCGTGACCGTCACGTTCCTATTTTTCAACTCTTGGGACAGGGCTTCGGATAGGGACAGCACGTAGGCCTTGCTTGCGTAGTAAACGGACATGCCCGGCCCGGGCAGAAACGCCGCCACGGACGCGACGTTGACGATCCGCGATTTCTCTCCGTGGTCGATCATATGCGGCACCACCAGCTTCAGAAGCCGGGTCGCCGACAGCATGTTCACGGCGACCATCCTTTCTTCGCGCGCCCAGGCGTCGGGGTCCGCGAAATCGCAGGCATAGCCCAGCCCCGCGTTGTTGATGAACATGTCGATGGCCCGGTCCTTGCTGGCTTCAGCGAACATCGTGTCGGCTCCATCCGGCGTCGACAGATCGGCGGGCACCACGACCACGTCGTCCGTTTCGTGTCGAAGTTCATCGGCCAGACTGTTCAGCTTATCCTCCGACCGTGCCGTGAGGATGACATTGCGCCCCTTCTTGGCGGCGATCCGGGCGAATTCCTTGCCGATGCCTTCTGACGCGCCGGTGACGAGCGTGTAGGTCTTCATGACATTCTCCCTGGGTGTTGTGGTTCAGGCCGACAGCGCCGCGACCCCCGGCAGTTCCTTCCCCTCCATCCATTCCAGGAACGCCCCCCCGGCGGTGGAAATATAAGTGAAATCGTCCACCACGCCGGCCTTGTTCAACGCGGCCACCGTATCCCCGCCACCCGCCACCGAGACGAGCTTGCCGGCCTTCGTCAACTCCGCCGCGTGTTGTGCAGCGGCCGTTGTGGCCGCGTCGAAGGGCGACATCTCAAAGGCGCCGAGCGGCCCATTCCAGACCAGCGTGGCGCAGCCGTCGAGCACCGTGCGGATATGGGTGACCGAATCCGGGCCGGCATCCAGGATCATCTGGCCCTCCGGGACTTCCTCCGCCTTGACGGTCATCGTCGGCGGGTCCGCCCGGAACTCGGCAGCGCAGACCACGTCGCGGGGTAGCAGGATCGCGCAGCCCGCCGCCTCGGCCTTCGCCGCGATTTCGCGTGCCGTGTCCAGAAGGTCGTGTTCGCAGAGGGATTTCTGAACATCGACTCCCTGCGCTGCCAGGAAGGTATTCGCCATGCCGCCGCCGATGATCAGGTGCTGAACTTTGGTCACCAGATTGCCCAACAAGTCCAGCTTCGTCGAAACCTTGGCGCCGCCCACGACGGCCGCGACGGGCGGTGTGGGAGAGCCCAAGGCCCTTTCCAACGCAGTTAGTTCGGCTTGCATGGACCGGCCCGCGAATGCGGGAAGCAGGCGCGCCACACCTTCGGTCGATGCATGGGCACGGTGGGCGGCCGAGAACGCATCATTGCAGTAGACATCACCGAGGGAGGCCAGGAACTGTGCCATCTGCGGATCGTTGGCCTCCTCCATCGCCGAAAACCGCGTGTTCTCGATCAATACCGGTCCAGACGTCGCCTCCAGCACCGCACGGTTCGGTCGTTCGACGAAAGCCACCTCCTGACCCAAGGCCGAGGACAGTGCCGGGACGACCTGGCGCAGCGACATCTCCGGTACGACCTTCCCCTTGGGCCGCCCGAAATGTGCAAGCATCACCGGCGTGCCGCCCTTGGCAAGGATATCCCGGATCGTTGGCACGATCCGTTCGATCCGGGTCGTGTCAGTGACGCGTCCACCCTCCACCGGCACGTTGATGTCGACCCGGGTCAGAACGATCTTTCCCGCCAGGTCCATATCGTCGATCGTCTTGAAGGCCATGGCCGTTCCGTCCTTCTGGTTCGTCTACCGATCTGCGCCGCCATCCTGGCCGTCCGGCGACCGATCATCCGGCCAGCCATCTGCCGTGAACCGATCCGCGCGATCGGAATACATCTATCGGCCGGTGGGCAGGATGAAGCTTCTGATCTGCCCCATTTCGCGCCGATCTAAATGTCTGTCCAAACTGAAAAAGGGGCCTGGAAGGACCCCCAACTTGCGAGCTTAGATCAGTTTGCCGATGGCGACGGCGGTGTCAGCCATG
>JBCDCS010000004.1:0-38950 GCA_039181205.1 Pseudomonadota bacterium | reverse complement strand
TTGCAATATGCGTTGATGGGCATGTCCTATGCGCGCAATGGCCTGGGCCTCGACCGGCCCCGCGTGGGTTTGCTGAACGTAGGCACGGAAGAACATAAGGGCCGGTCCGAACTGCGCGGCGCCCATGACCTGATCGAAGCGCTGTCAGATGCCAATGGCTTCGATTTCGTGGGCTTCATCGAAGGCGGCGATATCCCGTCGGACCGGGTGGACGTCATCGTCACCGATGGCTTCACGGGTAACGTCGCGCTCAAGACCGGCGAAGGCACGGCCCGCTTCGTGCGCGATATCCTGGGCGAGGCCTTCCGGGCGACGCCCCTGTCGAAGGTCGCGGCTCTTCTGGCGATGACATCCCTCAAGCGTCTGTCCAAGCGCATCGACCCGCGCCGCGTGAATGGCGGGATCTTTCTGGGCTTGAACGGCACCGTGGTAAAATCCCACGGGGCAGCTGACGAAACCGGCGTGGCCGCCGCCGTCGAACTGGCTTGGAACTTGGCAGAATCCGGCTTCAGCGATCGGATCAGAGCGCGCCTTGCTTCGGTTACGGGCCCCGCGGAGGAAGAACAGGCATGATCCGTAGCGTTATCACCGGCGTCGGCCATTGCTTGCCCGAGCGCGTGGTCCCCAATTCCTGGTTCGAGAGCTTCCTCGACACGTCCGACGACTGGATCGTCACCCGATCCGGTATCGAACGCCGCCATTTCGCCGCCGAGGGCGAGATGACGTCGGACTTGGCCGTGACCGCGGCCCGCGGCGCCCTGACCGATGCCGGGCTCCAGCCCGATGATATCGACGCCATCATCGTCGCCACATCGACGCCGGACCTCACTTTTCCGGCCACCGCGACCATCGTGCAGCAGAAGCTGGGGATGACCCGGGGCTTCGCCTTCGACATCCAGGCCGTCTGCGCGGGTTTCGTCTTCGCCCTGTCCAACGCCAACGGCATGATCTTGTCCGGTCAGGCCAAGCGCGTGCTGGTCATCGGGGCCGAAACCTTTTCGCGGATCATGAATTGGGAAGACCGCACCACATGTGTCTTGTTCGGCGACGGGGCGGGAGCGGTTATACTTGAAGCGGGCGAAGGCACCGGCACGGCGGAGGATCGCGGCATCTTGGCGACCGACCTGCATTCCGACGGCCGCCACCGCGATATTCTGAAGGTTTCAGGCGGTGTGTCGTCATCGCAGACGGCCGGTCACCTCGAAATGGCGGGTAAGGAAGTCTTCCGCCACGCCGTCGAAAAGTTGGCCGCTTGCACAATCGCCGTGCTCGACAAGGCGGGCGTTGCGAAAGAGGATATCGACCGGATCGTGCCCCACCAGGCCAATACAAGGATCATCGTCAAAACGGCCGCCAAGCTGGGCCTGCCGATGGAAAAGGTCGTCGTCACTGTCCAGGATCACGGCAACACCTCGGCGGCATCGATTCCCCTGGCCATGTCGGTCGCGAAGGCGAATGGGCAGTTGAAGGACGGCGATCTGGTCGTCACCGAAGCCATTGGTGGCGGGCTCGCCTGGGGCGCCGTAGTCCTGCGGTGGTAAGATAAGGCAAGCGTCACATGACTCTTCAACCTTGGGTTGCATAAGGCGGCCGATTGCATGAACATCTTCGCGCAACTCCTTGGCATTGACACCCTTCGCCAGGGCGGAAACTGTGCGCCCCAAGTCGCCACAAGCCAAGGAGGAGAGCTATGGCTGGAAAGACCCTGACCCGCATGGACTTGAGCGAGGCCGTCTTCCGGGACGTCGGCTTGTCCCGCAACGAAAGCGCGGGCCTCGTAGCCTCCGTGCTCGACCATATGTCTGACGCTTTGGTCGATGGTGGCCAGGTCAAGATTTCGGGCTTCGGCACTTTCTCCACTCGGGACAAGTCAGCCCGCGTTGGCCGCAACCCGAAGACGGGCGAAGAGGCGCCGATTCCGCCCCGCCGTGTGCTGACCTTCCGACCTTCTCACCTGATGAAGGACCGGGTCGCCGAGGGAAACCGGAGCTGACCATTTGACCAAGAGCACGTCCAAGGCCGAGGGCGCATTCCGTACCATCCGGGAGGTCTCCGACTGGTTGGGCGTGCCGACCCATGTGCTGCGTTTTTGGGAATCGAAGTTCGAACAGATCGCTCCGGTCAAAGGGGCGGGCGGACGGCGGTACTATCGGCCGGACGACATGAAGCTTCTGGGCGGCATCAAGGTCATGCTGCATGACCAAGGTCTCACGATCCGGGCTGTGGGACAGAAGATAGACGACGAAGGCACGCCGCCGGTGATGGAACTGTCGCCGGAATTGGAGATGCCGGAGCGCGCGCCGCCCCGTACCCGGAAGGTCATCCGAGACGTCCCGGCGTCCGAGAAAGCTACTGAGCCTGCGTCAGAGCCCGAGGCCGAAGAGGTCCAGCCGTCGGAAGGCGGCGAGGTCGTGCCGTTTAAACGCGATCCCGCCGAACCGGCCGACGGCGAAGCGGAAACGGCTGAAACCGCGCCCCAGGATGATCAGTCGGAAACCGAAACGTCCGATGATCCCATCGGCGACGCGCTGGCCCAGCCACCGGTACCGGCCAAGCAAGCCAAAGAAGCTGATCCAGTAACTTCCTTTTCACGCCAGGCGCCTACAGCCGAGACGCCACCGGCGACCGACGCCAGCGCCGCTGCTTCACCGCCGATCCCGCCCACGCAGACGGCTTTGCGGCTTGCGAAAGCGGCTAAGGGACGTTCGGTCGACCGGCTGAAACTTCGCCGCCTGCGCCGCCGTCTCCAGGCGCTGGCCGACGAAATCCGGGACGACCTGAACCAGGGCACGCTCCGCTGAGAGGCCCAGACTTTCCCGCTTGCGCCCGCCCCGTCGCGCCCCTATGCACACCGCCAGTCGGGCTATGGCGCAGCCTGGTAGCGCGTCCGTCTGGGGGACGGAAGGTCGCAGGTTCGAGTCCTGCTAGCCCGACCAATCTCGCATCGCCCTGGAAGGGGCGCTTGGACACGACTCGCCCCAGTCAGGGTGGGGCGTTTCGTGTGTTGAGGGTCCATGCATGACGTTTCCGACCGGTGTCCTGGCCAGCCAGCAGATCGAAACCTTGATGGCGTCGGGCGCGCTAACGTGCTCCGATCCCGTCCCCGGTCAGGTGCAGCCAGCGTCGCTGGACCTAAGACTCGGTGACACAGCTTACCGCGTCCGGGCCTCCTTCCTTCCCGGTGCCGGCAAGGCGCTGGCGGATCGACTTCCTGAATTCGAGATGCATCGCATCGACCTGACAGGGGGCGCCGTCTTGGAAAAGGGCGCCGTGTACTTGGTCCCCTTGCAGGAATCCCTCGACCTGCCCGCTGACCTCTCCGCCGTCGCCAATGCCAAATCGTCCACCGGCCGCCTTGATCTGCTGACCCGCACCGTCACCGATGGCGGAATGGAATTCGACCGGATCGCTTCGGGCTATTCTGGCCCTCTCTACGCCGAAATCTGTCCGCGTAGCTTCTCGGTTCTGGTCCGCCCAGGCATGCGTCTCAACCAGATCCGGTTCCGCTCGGGCGAAGCCACGCTGGACGATCCCGCCTTGGCAGCGCTTCACGCCGAAACGCCCCTGGTTGACGGTACGCCCGTGATCGATGACGGCCTGGGGTTTTCGGTCGATCTTTCGCCCGGCGAAGGCGACCTCGTCGGCTGGCGCGCAAAACCCCATACGGGCGTCATCGATCTGGATCTTCTCGGTCACTATACGCCGCGCGATTTCTGGGAAGCGATCCGCACAGATCAACGCCGCATCATCCTGGATCCCGGCGCATTCTACATCCTGGTGTCGCGCGAAGCCGTCACGATCCCGCCGACCCATGCCGCCGAGATGGCGCCGTACCTCGCCATGGTCGGCGAATTCCGGGTCCATTACGCGGGGTTCTTCGATCCGGGCTTCGGCCATGGCATGCCCGCGCGCGGCGTGCTCGAAGTCCGCTGCCATGAAGCGCCCTTTGTCCTGGAAGACGGCCAGATCGTCGGCCGCCTGATCTACGAGGCCATGTCCGAAGTACCCGCCCAGCTTTACGGCCAGGGCATCTCGTCGAACTATCAGGGTCAGGGTCTGAAGTTGTCGAAGCATTTCGCCGCCCCCTGAGCCCAGGCGCGGTGATCCGTAGGATGGGGTTTCACCCCATCCTACAGGGCGGATCCCAGACGCTGTTCCGGCGTGAGCGCATCGACGGGCACGATCCAGGTATGCACGGCGAACAATACCGCGCCCGTTTGCGGCAGACGCAGCACTGTCTGCCGTTCCGACCGAAGGTATCGCGCTGCCACAACCCGATCCCGCGGCAGGCCTTCCCCCGATGGCCGATAGAGTGTCGCATCAGGATATGGCAGCACATTGACCCGCCACATGGCCCGGCCCGGCGGTACCCGGTCGAACAGCCGCTGTACGCGGTGCGCCACGTCGTCGTCATAATCCGGCACCGGTCGATGAATGCGGCGAAGGGGGCGCCCGATTTTCTCGGCCAAGCTCCATGAGGCCGGGAAACAAAGCAGCCCAGCCGTCAGCACATGTTCGTTGCCGCGCTTCTCCAGGATCAACAGGTCCTCTTGCAGCAGCCGGTTCAAAACCGCGAAAGGCGGGCCCTCCGTCGGCACACGCAGCCCATCGGGCCGAACCACCGCCGAGCCGTCCCGCACAAAACCCTCCGGCAAGTCTGCCAAAGCGACCTCGCGCAACTCCTCCAATGCGGCATCTGCGCCGGGTAGCGCCACCTCAACGTGTTGCGGGTACGCTGCTTTGAGACGCGCACGCTCCGCCATCTGGGCGGAGTAGGCATGGTCCACGACGATCCACGAGCCTTCGACCGGCAGCATTCCCGGCATCCGCGACAGCGCTGGATCGCCCCAGGGGGTATGTGGCAAATGGGTCTGGGTGATCTCCAAAGCGACATCCCGCTAGTCGGTTGCAGGCAAGACGGCCCCTCGCGGCGGCGCGACCGTCGGGGGATGAAGGACCACTATCGCGATATCCGCAAGATCGACCCGAGTCAGGGCCCGCGGCTTGGCGACGGAACCTTGAACGATGCCGACCGGGTCGAGATCGGTCCCACGGCGCTGGCCTTCGCCGAATGGCGCGCGGCGGGTCTGACCCTGCCGAATCTGGCCCGGATGCGCCAGTACCGACTGGACCGCCTGGTGGCGGCTTGTCTCGCCCGGGGATATGGCGGTCTCCTGCTCTTCGATCCGCTGAACATCCGGTACGCGACCGATTCCACGAACATGCAGCTCTGGAACGCCCATAACCCGTTCCGCGCCGTGCTCGTCCGGGCCGATGGGCATATGGTGATCTGGGATTATCGCCCGGCGATGTTTCTGTCGGAATTCAATCCGTTGGTCCGTGAACAGCGCACCGGCGCCGACCTCTTCTATTTCGATCGGGGCGATGGGCTGCCGGAGGCTACGACTACCTTCGCTGACGAGGTCCGCGACCTCCTGACCGAAGGCGGCGCGCCTCTCCGCATCGGCGCCGACAAACCGATGATCCACGCCCTGCGAGCGCTGGAAGCGGCGGGTATCGAGGTCCATCCCGGCGAAGAAGCCACCGAAAAGGCCCGCGTCGTCAAAGGCCCAGACGAAATCGCCGCCATGCGGTGTTCCATCCATGCCTGCGAAGCAGCCATGGCCGAGATGGAGCACTTCGCGCGTACCGAGGTGCCCAAGGGCGGTATCACTGAAAACGACATCTGGGCGGAGATGCACGCCGCCAATATCCGGCGTGGCGGGGAATGGATCGAAACCCGTCTGCTCGCCTCCGGCCCCCGCACCAATCCGTGGTTCCAGGAATGCGGTCCGCGCGAGGTGTCCGAAGGCGAAATCCTGGCCTTCGACACTGATCTGATCGGCCCCTACGGCATGTGCGCCGATCTGAGCCGCACGTGGTGGATCGGCGACACGATCCCCGCGCGAGCCGATATGATCGACGCCATGCGCCATGGGCTGGACCATATCCGCGAAAACGAAGCCATGCTTCGCCCTGGTGTCGCACTGCAAGAGCTGACCTTCGGCACCCATGTCCTGCGGCCCGAGTTTCAGAAGCAGAAGTATGGCTGCCTGATGCATGGCGTGGGCCTGTGCGATGAATGGCCTCTGATCGTCTATCCCGACCGCTACACGCCCGGGGCCTTCGACGATTATGTTTTGGAACCCGGCATGTGTCTCTGCGTCGAAGCCGTGGTCTCCCCCGAAGGGGGCGATTTTTCCATCAAGCTGGAAGACCAGGTGCTGATTACCGAAGACGGGGTGGAAAACCTGACGCGATACCCGTTCGACCCACGCCTCTGTTAGGCGAGATCACTCCTCCGGCGCGGCCTCGCTCAGTAGATCGTCGTCCCGTTTCTCGCGCCGTTCCTCGTCGACCTTGCGTTCGATGTCCCGGGCGGGCGCGATCTCCTCAGCGGTGGGGGGCGTGTCATCTGGCGGTGGCTCGATTGCGTCGGGCTGAACCTTGATGGCGGCGCCCGCAGCCGCAGCGTCGCCGCCCAGTAGCTTCAGACGATAGGTCGGCTCGGGCAGGCCGACCCCAGCCCGAGCGAAGGCCGCCATCACCAGGCGCAGCGCTTCGCCCCGACCGACCATGAAATCGGTCACCCGCTGATCGACCCAGCCGTAGAATTCCATGGTGATCGTGCTATCGCCCGCCTCCTTGATCCAGACCTGGGGTGGTGGATCCGCCAGCACGAAATCCAAACCGTGCAGAACCTCTAAGCCGATGCGCTTCGCCTCGGTCAGATCGCTGGCTGGGTCGACCCCCAGCGCAAAGCCGAACCGACGTTCCACATTGCGGGTATAGTTCACGATCTTCGCCTTGAAGACGACGGCATTGGGCAGCCGCAGGTGGTTCCCATCGGGGTCCAGCAGGATCGTCGCGCGGCTGGTCAGGCGGATGACGGAGCCCAGCTGGCCTTCGATATCCACGAAATCATTTGGTCGGAACGGCTGCCGCAGGCTCAGCATGATCGAGGCGATGAAGTTTTCCACCGTGTCGCGGACGGCAAAGCCGACGGCGAGCCCAACGATCCCCGCCGCGCCCAAGAGGCCGGTCAGTATGGCTGTGGCATTTAGGATATCCAGCGCCACCAGGATCCCGCCCAGCACGAAGACCAGCCGCAGGACCATCCGGTAGATATCGGCGATGAACGCGTTGGGGGCCAAGCGGCGCCACGGCGCCTCCCACCGTGCGATTAGGACGCCGAACAGGATCACCGCCAGTCCGGCGAGCGCCGCCACGGCCAAGAGCGGAAGGAAGTTCAGGGCCTGTTCGAGCCGCGCCGCCGTCCGATCCAATACCGGGTCGAGCCGGGTGGCCACATCGGTGTTCTGAACCACGTCATTCCGGGTCGCTACGACACCATCAACCCGCGCGGCGAGTTCGTCCAGCCGGTCGATCGCGGCGCCGTCGAGCGCCTCGCCAGTGAAGGTGACGATACCCTCACGGACGGTGACGGTCACACCGTCGTAGCCGTCGAGCTCCGCGATGATCCCTTCCATTCGGGTCTCGATGGCCGCATCGTCGACGGCCGTCGCCTCGGTCGAAATCGTCCCGGAAGGCTGGGGGGTATCCTGGGATGCGGCTGGACCGGAAAGCCCCAAGAGCCCAGTCATCAGAACAGCTGTCAGCCAGGCGATCAGCCGAGGAGGGGCGTGTAATCGACCGCACGATATCCATGCAGAGAACTGGTGCGTTGCAATCGCCCTACGCCAGGCCATTAGAACGTCTGGTCATAGTCGCCGACATTCGGCTCCACTCGGATGATGGCGTCCAGATCTTCGAAGATCGCGCGCAACTCATCCTTTGATGACGGACTTTCGCAGACCACGACCAGGTTCGGCGTGTTCGAAGACGCGCGGACGAGACCCCAGCCGCCATTTTCCAACATCACGCGGGCGCCGTTCACCGTGACGATATCCACGACCTTTTGGCCGCCCAAGGTCCCCTGCCCCTTCATCGGCACCAGCCGGTCCACGATCCTCTGCAGCGTGTCGTATTTTTCGGTATCCGCACAATACGGCGACAGTGTAGGCGTGTTGTAGACGGTCGGCAGTGCTTTCCGCAGATCAGACATGGACTTGTCTGGATTGCGGTCCATCAGCTTGCAGATTTCGACCGCGACCCGCATCCCGCAATCGTAGCCACGGCCGATCGGTTCGGCCAGGAAGTAGTGGCCCGACTTTTCGAATCCGGCCAGCGCACCGAGTTCATGTACCCGTCGCTTCATATGGCTGTGCCCGGTCTTCCAATAGTCGGCCTTCGCCCCGTTCTCCCGCAGCACCGGATCGGATGCGAAGAGCCCCGTCGACTTCACATCCGCCACGAACGTCGCGCCGGGATATAGCTTCGACAGATCGCGGGCCATGATGACCCCGACCTTGTCAGCGAAGATCTCCTCGCCCTCGTCATCGACCACGCCGCAGCGGTCCCCATCCCCATCGAAGCCCAGCGCCAGATCAGCGCCCGAGGCCCGGACGCTGTCGGCCATGTCATGCAGCATCTTCATATCTTCGGGGTTCGGGTTGTAATTGGGGAAGGTGTAGTCGAGCACATTGTGGCTCTCCACCACCTCCACGCCGATGCGCCGTAGCAGCGCGGGGCCAAACGCCGACGCCGTGCCATTGCCCGTCGCGCAGACGACCTTCAGCGGCCGCGACATGCGGAAATCGCCGGCCAGATCGTCCAGATAGGCCTCCATCACGCCATCCACGCGTTCCCACCGGCCGCCCGGCCGGGCTTCGCCCCGGCCTTCCAGCACAATGCTCCTCAACTCGGCCATTTCGTCCGGCCCATGGGTCAGCGGGCGCTGAAACCCCATCTTCACACCGGTCCAACCGTTTGGATTGTGGGACGCGGTCACCATGGCCACGGCGGGCGCGTCCAGATGGAACTGCGCGAAATAGGCCATGGGGCTGACGGCCGGACCGATATCCTGGACATGGATGCCCGCCTGGGTGAGGCCTAGGATCAATGCCTGTTTGATGGCCAGCGAGTAATCCCGGTAGTCGTTGCCGACGGCGATCCGCGGCTCGATCTCTCGTGCCTGCATCTGGCTGCCGAGCCCCAGGCCAAGCGCCGTGATCCCGGGCAGGTTTATCTCCTCCGGATACTTCCAGCGTGCATCGTATTCCCGAAAGCCCGTGGGTTTGATCATCGGGTCGCGCAGGAACGCCCAGGTGTTGGGCGCGACGTTGGAAATGGGTTTCATGGAGTCCTCGGCACGAAATGCATCGGGTCGCCTCGGACTTAGCGAAGCGACCCGGCTTTGCAAAGCAGGTCAGTTGACCGGAGCATCAACCGGCACCGAAAGCGTTCGCTCGGCCGGATCAAACGCGCCTAACCTGAAACTTGTTCCCGCAGGATCGCCGCTGTCAGCGACACCATCAAATAGATGCCCGAGAAGATCAGGAAGGCCAGCACCGTGTTCTCAAACGCCTTGGGATAGGCCGGCTCGTCCGGCGCGATCGGCGGCACCGGTGTGGACAGGTAGCGGACCTGCCGGTTGGCTTCGATCCGGGCCGTTTCCAGGTCTTGTGCGGCCTGTTGCAGCAGAACCTGCCGCGTCTCCAGATCTTGCTGGGCCACCTGCAGTTCCGCGGTAACCCGGGCCAGGCTCGCCTCATCGGTTGCGCTCTGGGTCAGCGAGGCGCGCAGAACGTCGAGTTCGACTTCTAGCTGCGCGATGCTGCGCTCGGCCACTTCCACACGGGTCTGCTGCGGGCGGGGGTTGGCAAGCAACTCCTCCAACTGCATGCGCTCCAACCGCAATTCGGTCTCGATGGTCCCGATCTGCGTCATCGTATTCGACACCTCGGCCTCGGCCGAAACGACACCCAGTTGTTCCTGCAGATCGACGATCCTGGACTGCGCCGACAGCATTTGCTGTTCGGACTGCTCGAAGCGAGCCTCGGCGCCGGCCATCTGGTCGTTGCGCAGCCGAATGGTCAACTCGTTGATCCGGTCGGTGGCATAGCCGATCAGCGCTTCGCTGAACTGCGCCGACACCTGAGGGTTAGCGGCGATCACTTCCATCTTCACGACGCCCTCGGTCGGGTCGTAGCCGATCTGCACCACCCTGCGATACAAGTCGTAAGCCGCTTCCATCGTGGCATCCGGTGCCAGCCGTTGCAGGCGGTCGACCTCTTCGCCTGAGAAATGGTCGGTGAAGCCATGATCGGCATCCAGCCGCTGCAACGCATCCCTGGACAGCAGATAGGATTGCACCGAAATGCTATCCGTCTGCGTCGCCAAACCTGCGCCCGAAAACAGACCACCCAAGCCGCCGGCCCCCGACGAACCGGCATCCGCCTGCTGGATGACGAATTCCGAATTGGTCGCGTACATGGGCGTCGCGATATTATAATAGTAAAAGCCCGCAATCAGCGTCGGCAGCCCGACGAAAAACGCCAACCGCGTGCCCAGCAGCGCCAGGCGACGACGGCGGCGGCGGGCGATATCGCGCTGGATATTGACGATCTCACCCGCGCTTGCATCGATCGTCGCGGGCGACGCCGGAACAGACGCTTCATCTGTGGTCGCCGGCAGCTCGTCACCATCGGTCTTAGCAGGCACGACCTGGAGCATGTTGGCCCGTTCGAACGGGTCGATGCCTCGGGCGCGCAGGGCCGCGACGGCTTCCTTGTCGGACGACACCTTTATCCCGTGTTTTTGCGCGATGCGGCGCGCAGTGCGCAATTGCCGGCCGGTGGGCTGCTCTGCCGAATTGCCGTTGCGCGACAGCGCTGCCTTGGTCGCCGCCGCCTCAGGCGTCGGGACGGAGTTAGCCAATTGAGTTGGCGGCCCATCCCCTTGGGGATTAGATACATCGGATCGATTAGACGTTCCATCCTGACGGATACGGAACCTGCGGGCTTTAGGCATCGTACTCATAGAGCTTCCTGGCTTCTTCGAGCGTATCAAATTGATACAGACGCCCCTGCCGCAGAACCATCGCCGAAGAAGCGAAGTGTTCCAGAGTTTGGGGCTGGTGACTAACAATAACGACGGTGGAGCGCTGCAATCGGTCTCTGAGCAACTCACCGGCTTTCCGATTAAATTCGGCGTCGGTGGTCGCGGGCATTCCCTCATCAATAAGATAGATGTCGAATTCCAGCGCTAGCATCAGTGAGAAGCTGAAACGGGCGCGCATACCTTGGCTGTAAGTGCCGACGGGCATGTCGAAATATTCGCCTATCCCGCTCAACCAACGGCAGAATGCCTCAACGTAGTCGGGATCGAGACCATAGAGCTGCGCGATGAAGCGCGCATTCTCAGTGGCGGTGTTTCGGTGTTGGACGCCGCCCATGAATCCCAGCGGGAACGAGACGCGGGACGTGCGGCGGATTTCGCCTTCATCGGGCTTCTCAAGCCCGGCCATCATATTGATTATCGTGGTTTTTCCGGTTCCATTCGGCGCAAGGATGCCAATAGACTGGCCTTCTTGCACGCGAAAGGAGGCCGCGTCCAAGATGACTTTGCGCTGCTGTCCCGTCCAAAAGGACTTACTGACGTTGTCAAACTCGATCATGTGCCGGTGTGCCCGACCTTTTCTTTATTTTCGCAGACGCGAGGTGCCGTACCCGTGACAGTTGTATCCCCGGACTAACCCACAATCAGGGCATTGTCAGGGTATTTGTCCCTAGTCTGACGGGTTTCCACGGCCGATTTAGACAATTTTTCGGCAAAAGTGTGGCTAATTGTTTAGATCAGCGGAAAACCGATCAGATTAGGCGTTTTTCCACTCGTGCCACTTTGCCCGCGATAATTGCCAGAATGGCTGCCCCGAAACTGAACAGAGCACCCATCTTTGCCGCATCCTGGATCGGACCCGGATCGAAGGCGACCGACGCCACGAAAAGCGACACCGTAAATCCGATCGCAGCGACGCAACCAATGACGAAGAGATCGACAGTGCGCATTCCCTCGGGAAGACCAAATCGCAGGATGTGCGCCCCAAGGTAGCCGAACAGCAGTACACCCAACGGCTTGCCCACGATTAGCCCCGCCAACACGAGCCAAGTCGGCGCCGAAATGGTGGAAAACGCCACACCGGCATTCATCAATCCGAACAGGAATAACACGACCTCCACTGGGTGCTTCAGCAGATGCTCTGTGTGGTTCAAAAGATCCGTCAGATATTGCTCTGCTTCCGCGAAGATGCCGAAGGCGCGATCTGCATGGGGCAGCGTCGGCACGATAGGCAGAAGCCCCAGCGCCGGATGAAGACCCGATTGCGCAAACCCGAACCAAGAAACGGCGCCTGCGATCAGGTAAGGCCACCACGACAGCTTCTGGCGCACCCAAGTCGAATTCGGCCGGATCTGGTTCCCCCGGTCCATGCGACGCGGTAGCCAGTTGAACAGAACGAAGACCAGGATGGCCGCGGCCAGTGATAGCAACAGCCAAGCTGGCGCCAGATCGCCCTCTGGGTAGAAGATCGCGAGAATGATCAGGCCCGCCGCGTCGTCGGCGATCGCCAGAAGCAGCAGGAACCGCACGGCCGGGTGACCGGCACCAAAGACGATGCGACCGACCAGGTAACTGAACGCGATATCCGTCGCCGTTGGAATGGCCCAACCATTGGCCACCTCACCAAACTTGGCTGCGCCCAGAAACAGTGCCAGCCCGAGATAGACGGCAATGGGGCCGACCATACCGCCCACGGTTGCGATCAAGGGTGTGGCCGCTTTGCGGCCGCGCAACGAGCCATTCTTCAGGATCACGGCCTCCCAGACCTCTTTGCCCGCGATCGCAAAGAAGAAGGCCATCAAGATGTCGTTCACCAGGTAGTGGACCGTCAGCACCTTCTCCGAATGGTGATCCCCGAAGGCTGCCGTATCGAGGTGATGAAGGTGCATCGCCTCTTCCCAATGGTGATGGGTGTAGCCGATGAGGTCATTGAACCAGAGCGGGTATTCGACCAGCAGGTGGTAGGAATGGCCTTCGAGGTTGGCCCAGACGAGGGCGATCAGGGCGCCGAAGACGAGCAGCAGCGAGTAGTTCGTTAGGAAATTCCATACCCGATACATGGCGGCCCCTCGTCTCTTATCAGTTCGGACTAGCGGAGCCGCTCCCGGGCGGCAACCAGCGGTTGGTCGCAGGATCCCGAGCTGAGGTCTGACTGTCACAAGCCGCACCCCTACCGAAGGGCGTTTCCATTACTGCGGAAGACAAACGAAAACGAGGCGCCCGAAGGCGCCTCGTAGAACATCAGTCCGATGGACCTGATTACATCATGCCGCCCATGCCGCCCATGTCAGGCATGCCACCGGCTGGCGCCGCGCCCGGCTTCTCGGGCTTGTCGGCAACCATGGCCTCGGTGGTGATGAGCAGACCCGCAACCGAGGCGGCATCTTCCAGTGCGGTGCGAACAACCTTCGCAGGGTCGATCACGCCGAACTTGAAGAGATCACCGTATTCCTCGGTCTGGGCGTTGAAGCCGAAAGTTACGTCGTTGCTTTCACGGACCTTGCCGGCAACCACAGCACCGTCGACGCCCGAGTTCTCGGCGATCTGGCGCAGCGGCGCTTCGATGGCACGACGAACGATGGCGATACCCGCGTTCTGATCGGCGTTCTCGCCCTTCAGATCAGCCAGCTGCTTGCCACCTTGGACTAGGGCGACACCGCCGCCCACGACGACCCCTTCCTGCACGGCCGCGCGGGTCGCGTTCAGAGCGTCATCGACGCGGTCCTTGCGCTCCTTCACCTCGACCTCGGTCATACCGCCGACGCGGATGACGGCGACGCCACCGGCAAGCTTGGCGACCCGCTCCTGCAGCTTCTCGCGGTCGTAGTCGGACGTGGTCTCTTCGATCTGCTGACGAATCTGGGCGACGCGCGCCTCGATCTCGGCTTTCTCGCCGGCCCCGTCCACGATCGTGGTGTTGTCCTTCGTGATCGAGACGCGCTTGGCGGAGCCCAGCATGTCCATGGTCACGTTCTCGAGCTTCATGCCCAGATCTTCCGAGATCACCTGGCCGCCGGTCAGGATAGCGATGTCCTGCAACATGGCCTTGCGGCGGTCACCGAAGCCCGGCGCCTTGACGGCGGCGATCTTCAGTCCACCGCGCAGCTTGTTGACGACCAGCGTGGCCAGCGCCTCGCCTTCCACGTCTTCGGCCACGATCAGGAGCGGCTTCTGGGACTGTATCACCGACTCGAGCAGCGGCACCATCGGCTGCAGCGAAGAGAGCTTCTTCTCGTGCAGCAAGATAATCGCGTCTTCCAGCTCGGTGGTCATCTTGTCGGGGTTGGTCACGAAGTAGGGCGACAGGTAACCGCGGTCGAACTGCATACCCTCAACGACGTCGGTCTCCGTCTCGAGGCCCTTATTCTCCTCGACGGTGATGACACCTTCGTTGCCGACTTTCTGCATCGCATCGGCGATCTGACGACCGATCTCAGCCTCGCCATTGGCGGAGATCGTGCCGACTTGGGCGACTTCGTCGCTGTCGGTCACGTCACGGGCGGCGGCCTTGATGGCCTCGACGACCTTGGAGGTGGCCAGGTCGATACCGCGCTTCAGGTCCATAGGGTTCATGCCGGCGGCGACCGCCTTCATACCCTCGCGCACGATGGCCTGCGCCAGTACGGTCGCGGTGGTGGTGCCGTCGCCGGCCTCGTCGTTGGTGCGGGAAGCGACTTCCTTCACCATCTGGGCGCCCATGTTCTCGAACTTGTCCTCAAGCTCGATCTCCTTGGCGACGGTGACGCCGTCCTTGGTGATCCGGGGGGCGCCGAACGACTTGTCGATGACCACGTTGCGACCCTTGGGGCCCAACGTAACCTTGACCGCGTCTGCCAAGATGTTGACGCCATTCAGCATACGGTTGCGGGCGTCTGTGTCGAATTTCACGTCCTTGGAGGCCATGATATCCCTCTATAATTCAGAATGTTGCGTGTCGAAGTTCAGACGAGTCTGAGCCGGTTCCGATTTCAGGCAGCCTTTGCAGCGGCAGAGCCTTCGATGATGCCGAGGATGTCCGATTCCTTCATGATCAGCAGCTCTTCACCATCGATGGTGATCTCCGTGCCCGACCACTTGCCGAACAGAATACGGTCACCGGCCTTGACGTCCATGGCGATGCGATCGCCGTCGTCGTCCTTGGCACCGGCGCCCACGGCCACGACCTCGCCCTCGGCGGGCTTTTCCTTGGCAGTGTCGGGAATGATCAGACCACCGGAGGTCTTCTCGTCGGATTCGACGCGGCGGACCAGCACACGGTCATGCAGCGGTTTGAAAGCCATTTGTAGCCTCATTGAGCTAGATGTTTCTCCCTGTTGTCACTCGTTCCAGAAGAGTGCCAACGGGCGCGAGATATGAGAGGCTTACTTGGGTGTCAACCGGGTGGATCGGGCAAATATTCCAGCAGATCCCCGGGCTGGCACTCCAACTCCCTGCAAATTGCCTCCAGAGTCCCGAAGCGCAACCCCCGGGCCCGCCCCGACCGCAGGACCGACAGGTTCTGCTCCGATATCCCGATGCGCCCGGCCAGCTCGCGAGAGGTCATCTTGCGCTTTGCCAGCACCACGTCCAACCGCACCACGATCGGCATCAGATGACCACCCGGTGGTCCCGCCAAAGCTCCGCGCCCAAGGCCAGCGCCCGCGCCATGAAAGCGGCCAGCAAGGCGGCCAGGGCCGTCGTCAGCTCCGCCGATCCAAAGCCGATCGTCAGCGCCCGCTCGCCCGCCGGGAAGTGCCAGGTGGCGGTCACGCTGGCCACCGCCGGGGCGGCCACACCCCAGACCAACAGGCCCCAGAGCCACCAGGACGTCCGCCGCGCCGCCCGCGCCGCGCCGTCGGGATCGAGCCCGTCCAGCGCCGTGAAGATCGCGCGCATATGCCCCGTGAGCACGTACAAGAAGATGACCTGCGCCAAGGCCAAAGACGCCAGCGCCAACGATTGCCATGGCCGTGGCGCCACCGCCTCATGACCCAGTGCCTCCAGCAAAAAACCGCCCATCGCGGCAGGCATCAAAGTCGTCAGGGCAGCCACCGCTATCCCGGCGGCCACAAGCAGCGATTGCAGCACCAGAAGCACAGCGGACAACGTCCGGGCCGAGGCCTGCACGGGTTTCGGGTCGATCACGTTCATTCTCCGGGTTCTATTTTTCATGTTTTAAATTAAATATTCATCGAATCGCAATGGAATTCGACTCATGCTCCTTCGCTTTCTCGCCCTCTCTCTCCTCACCGGCTGCACGGCGGTCACCATGCCGGGTCTCCGGGCCGCGTCCGGGCTCGACCCGCTGACGACACCACCCGAAGCCATCGCCGTGGCCGTCTCGCTGCCAAACCAAATGCGCCTGCGCGACGGCGACGCGGTCATGCGCATCGCCCTTGACGGCCCGAACGGCCCCCTGGTCTCCGAAACCGTGCCCCTGACCCTGGTCGAAACCCCAGGCCCCTCAGGAACCGCCTCCGGCGACCGCGTCTTCGTCACCGGGATCGAGCCCGCCGAAGCCGCCCGCTTCGCCGCCGCCCAAGCCGAGATCCGCCGCCTGCGCGCCACCGGCATCGACGGCCGTGGCAGCCTGGGCGTCGCCATAACCGGCGGCTGTCTCACCGCGCCGCTGGGGGACACGCTTCCCGTCGCCACCTGGCTCCGCCCCGGGCCAGATGCCGACTTCGTCCTCCTGACCCACCGGTCCGATTTCCTGTCAAGCCTGGACGCCGAGACCCGCGCCGCGCTCCGCAACGGCCTGGCGCCCTGCCCCTGACACCAGAGGCGGTTCGGCCCCTCGACCAACGGGCCGGGCGCCCCTATGTCTCGGCGATGCCGGTCACCGACGACATCGCCGCCTGCCGACATTGCACTGACCGGTTCGCCGCCACCGCAACGGCCCACACGCCGGCCCCGGTGACCTGGTTCCGGCCCGGCCCTCGCGTTCTGGTGGCCAGCCAAGCGCCCGGGATGCGCGCGCACAGGTCCGGCAAACCCTTCGACGATCCGTCTGGCAAGCGCCTTCGCGACTGGATGGGCGTCGACGAAAACACCTTCTGGGATCGCGACAGGGTCGCCATCATTCCCATGGCCTTCTGCTTTCCCGGCTACGACACCAAGGGGTCCGACCTGCCGCCGCCGAAGGTCTGCGCGAAGCTCTGGCGCGACAAGGCACTGGCCCATGCCGGTGCGCCCGCTGTCACACTGCTGATCGGCGGCTATGCGCAGGAATGGCATCTTGGCAAGGGCCGCGTCACCGACCGGGTGCGAAACTGGCGCGCCCTGGCACCCCGCATCTTCTGCTTGCCCCACCCGTCCTGGCGCAATACCGCGTGGCTGAAGAAACACCCCTGGTTCGAAACCGATGCCTTGCCCGCACTCCGCGCTGCTATCCGTTCGGCTTTGGAAGGACGTCAGACGTAGGTCAGACGTGGATCACACATGGATTTGACCCCCCTGGACGAAGCCCATCTGAAAGCACAGGACAGCGATGCCGCCCGCCTCGCCTTCTTCGAACGCCTGGCCGAGGCAGAACTCCATCTGTTGCTAGAAACGGCCGATGGCGACATCGTCACCCCGCGCCTGTTCGACATCGATGGCATCCAGTACGCGCTGGCCTTCGATCTGCCGGAGCGCCTCGAAGCCTTTGCGGGATCTGCCCCCACGGCCACCCTGTCCGGCCGCCGTCTTGCCCGGCTTCTCACCGCCGAATCCTTAGGTCTCGGTCTTAATCTCGATGACACGCCCTCGGCCCAGCTTCTACCGCCTGAAGCCATAACCTGGCTCACCGAAACCTTGGCCCACGCCCCCCTGGAAGAGGATCGCCGAATTGAGGAGATCATTGCCCCCGGCGGCCTTCCCGATGCCCTGCTGACGGCTCTCGACAGCAAACTGACCTTGGCTGCCGGTCTTGCACGCAGCGCCTATCTGGCGGGTGTAACTTACGAAGACAGAACGAAATCCCATATCCTCGGCGTCGTCGATCCAGTCCCAGGGTCCGAACCCGATCTGGCCCGCGCCGTTTCCGAAGCCCTGGTCTTTTCCGGTCTCGACGCCGGCAGCTTGGACGTCACCTTTCTCCGCGCATCGCAGCCGCTCGCGGCGAGTCTGGCCCGCCACGGGCTGCGCATCGATTTGCCTGAGCCCGAGAGCCCGCCCGAGCAGCCCATTCCCGGCGCCGACAAACCACCGCGTCTGCGATGATCCGTGGGCGCCCCATGGACCGCTGATCGCCTCAGCCCAGACTCCTGCGCGTCGTGACATCGGGGCCAATTGCGATCCGGCCCAGAAAGACTTTTGGGGATCCAGTGGATCACCGATGATTCAACGAACCGGCTGCCGGTTCAGGGAAGGGCCGGCTCAGACAGACACGGCGCCGCACCTTCTCAGACAGACCAGTCATCGCTCCGTCGATGGGGCCAGCCAGCGGCTATTTACGCCCTTCCATAGGTCGCAATTCGACACCTTCAGCTTCCAACGCCGCCCGGACCGACCGCGCGATGGCCACCGCCTCGGGTCCGTCCCCATGCAGGCAGATCGAGTCACAGGCCGCGTCGATCCGCTTGCCGGAGCGGGCGAAGATCGCGCCCTCCTTCACGAACCGCACCATATTCGCTGCCGCCTCCTCAGGGTCATGCACCATCGCGTCGGGCGTACCCCGCCGAACCAGCGTCGCATCGTCCTCATAGGCCCGGTCGGCGAAAATCTCGCCAGCCCAATTCGCGCCCAGTTCCTTCGCAACCTTCTCCTGCGCCGTCCCAGCTAGAACCAGTAGAATGACATCCGGGTCCACCCGCAGCACCGCTTCATAGGCATCCCGTGCCAGCGACGCGTCCTCCGACGTCATATTGGCCAGCGCCCCATGCAGTTTCACATGACGCACCTTGCCCCCGACCGAGGCCGCCATTCCCTTCGCGGCACCGACTTGCCAAGCGACCAGATTACCCAACGTCTCACCCGCGATCGGCAGTCGCCGCCGCCCGAAGCCCTGCAAGTCTGGAAAGCCTGGATGCGCGCCGATCCCAACACCGTTCTTCGTCGCCAACGCCATGGCCTTGGCCATGACGTTCGGGTCGCCCGCATGGCCCCCACAGGCAATGTTGGCCGAGGTCACGATTCCCAAAAGCGTTTCGTCGTCGCCCATGACCCATGGACCGAAGCTCTCGCCCATATCGGCGTTCAGATCGACTTTCATTTCACCCCTCCTTGGCGGACACGACCCCGCCGATCAGCTGTTTGTTCCACAAATCCACATCTCTGGGGTCCTGCACCAGGGGTGCCGTTACGGCGGGTCCGGGTCGCGCAGCCCGGGCCTCACCTACGGTAACAAAGCAAAACCGCACCGATAATCCAGCGGGTGCCTGCAATGCGCGTGGCAGATCGGCTTCGATCACATGCCCGATCCGCGGATAACCGCCCGTCGTCTGGCATTCCGGGCCAAGGATGTACGGCACGCCATCCCCGGTCATCTGGATGTCCCCCGGCAAGACGAAATCCGACAGTAGGTTCAATTGCCCCTCGGTAGAAAAAGATGGTCCGTCCAGTCGCACACCTTGTCGGTTCCCGCGGGGGGAACGGGCGAACTCTGACGCCTCGAACCGCGCCAATTCCGCCTGCGAAAACAACCGAGTCTGGGGCGTCGGAACGATCCGCAGCGCGCCGCCGCTCCAACGATCCGGCACCGGCGATAGACGTCGGGGCGGCATTTGCCCGCCCCCGATCTCCAGCGCGTCGCCGGGCGCCAGGGCCCGCCCGATCCCTGCGATTAGATGCGCCGCGCGGGAGCCCATGATCTGTGGCCCGAGCACACCGCCGAGCGGTGTTACGTAGGAGTAAGTACCCAAGCCCAAGGGCCGCAGCGTAAGAACGTCACCCGCCGCCACCGCGTGGGAAGCGTGCCAGGCTAAGGTTCGTCCAGCCAAGTCGGCCCGCATCTCCGCCCCGGTCAGCGCCAGTACCGTGTCCGCCTCGGCCCGCAAGGTCAGCGGCGACCCCGGCGTCTCGATTGCCGCGCCTGCCGAGCCGAGCAAGGCCGCCGCCTCCGCCAGCGCGTGCCGGTCCGCCGCGCCGCCCCGCGCCAAACCTTGCGACAGGAACCCTGGGCGCCCCGCGTCCTGCACCGTCACCAGGGGTCCACAGGCGAGAAGGCTCAATCTAGCCGACGAGCCGCTCACGCTAGCGCCTCCCAGTTGGCTCCGCCGTGCTGTGTCTCATCGACGGCTGCACGGGCGCGCAATTCCTCCGGCGATACGGCCGGAAAAACCACCTCATCACCAGGTGATAACGCAATTGGCCGCGCCCGCGACGGCTCGAAACACCCGAATGCCGTCAGTCCAACCTGTCGCCAGCCAGTCGGTGCTTCCGTGCCGAACAACACGAACTGCCGAACCGCTACCACCAGTGCGCCATCGGGCACCTTGGGCGTCAACCCGGTCTGGCGCGGCAAATCCCAGACCTCGGGCAAAATCCCCAGATATGGCATCCCTGGCGCAAAACCGAGCGCAAGCACCCGCACGCGGGCGCTCGATAATGCCGTCGCAGCCTCTGACTCGGACAGACCCGCCATCTCGGCAGCTTCGGCCAATTGCGGCCCGTCCGCCCCGCCATAGCTGCACGGAATCGACCAGAGCCGGCGGGGCGGCGGCGGCACGGCGGCCCAATCCCGCGACGCCACCAGATCGGCCAGGACGCCGGCCAGATCGCCATCAGCGCGCACCAGAACCGACCCGAGCGAAGAGGCTGTTTCAATCACGCCAGCGGGCGGGTCGGCCTCCAATGCGGCCCGGAACGCCACGCAGGCTCGGTTCGCAGCATCATCCAGCCGGTCGGCGAAGCGCACCAACAGCGCCGCCTCTCCCAAAGGCTCGATCCGGGGGAAAGTTTCGGACATCGGCCAAGCCTTGTCCCGCCCCGCAGGCCGTGGCAACCCCGCGCCATGCGCCTAGCCTACACAATGACCAACAGCAAAGGAGCGCTGGACCCGCTGCTCCACGATACGGCCCAGGCCGTGATTGCCGCCGGGCGCCGAGTTGCCGGCATCGTACAAGTCAACCGAGACGTTCTTGGAACCGAACGATGCGATATGGATGCCATCGTCTTGCCCGATGGGCCGATCATCCGGATTTCCCAATCGCTGGGCCGTGGCGCCCGCGGCTGCCGGCTAGATCCCGAAGGCCTCGAAACGGCCGTGGCAGCCGCGCAGGCCCGGCTCGATGCAGGCGCGGATCTTCTCATCGTCAACAAGTTCGGCAAACAAGAAGCGGCGGGCCGAGGATTCCGCTCCTTGATCGCAAAGGCACTGGACCAGGGCGCGGATGTTCTGGTTGGCGTGAACCAGCTGAACATTGACGCTCTAAGCGCATTCTCGGGCGGCTTGGCCGAGCGCCTTTCACCGGAACAGACCGTTTTGCTTCAATGGATTAACCGCGAAACGCTATCGTAGCGTCAGCGTAAAGGGTTTGTTAAGCTTTGGCGTGCGATGGCGAAGATGGGTGGGGGCCCGCAGCCTCGGGGAGTCGGCTTTGGACCACGGACATCATAAACCGGGAGCAGAGATGTTCTCGATTGCGGTACGGCGCGACGGAGGGACCGATGCGCCCATCCGGGTCTTGCATGCCACCGTGCTGCGTCCAGGTTTTCGCCATCGCCTGACTTTTACATCCAACAATCAAATCGATGAAGTCCTCGACCCGATGCTGGCCGACCGCCTGCGCCCGTATCTGACCGGCGCACTGGCCGAAGCGCCCACGCGCATGGACCGCCCATCCGAAGAAATCGCCCTGCCTGGTCTGATCCTGGGTGACCTCACGATCATTGCCGGACGTCCCAAGGGCGCGCAATCCTTGGCCATGCTGCGCTTCACGTATTTCATCGGCGGCATCCAAACGGCCTTCGCTGCACGCACGGGCTTCGACCGGCCGACCCTCGCCCATCGGGAAGCCCTGGGCCTGCGCGCGCTCGACGATGTTGCCCGCCCGCTTCTGGACATGGCCGGGGCACTATCGGCCTTCCCCGACATTCGGAACAATCCCGCGACCTCGGACGGATTGGCAAAGGCCATGTCGGCGGTGGAATCCCAGGCATCGGATCTGGAATTCTATGCCGGGCTGCTGCGCCGATATGTCCGCGATTGCGATCCGGCCAATCTGCCTGTGGCCGCGCCGCAGCAGAAGTCTGAATCGCTGGAATCGGCTGCCCCATCCGCACCCGATGCCCATCTGGCCGACGACACCGATTGAAACCTGATAAAACGGGCCGACCCTTGCGGCAAAGGCGTCGGGCACCCTATGCACAAGCCGATGACGCGCCCCGAGCCTCCGTCCTATGCCACCGGCGCGCCACCGCTTCCGGTGTGGAAACTGGCGATTTGGCCGGTTCTCTTTGCGTTGTTGGCCTTCGTCATGTGGCTGTTGCCTTGGCGCGAATGGGTGCCGCTGCTGCGTGATTGGGTTGCCTCGCATGGCGCCTGGGGCGCCTTCATCTTCATCGGCGTCTATATTGTAGTCGTTATGTTGCCCCTACCGGCGGCCGCCATGTCCGTCGCTGGTGGTCTGGCATTCGGCTGGTGGGGCTATCCCCTTTCCATGCTGGGCAGTTTGCTCGGCTCGATCCCGCCTTACCTCATCGGGCGGCATTGGCTGCGCGAGCCGCTGATGCGCCGCGTAGCCGGTCCGCGGATTCGGGCCGCTGACACGGCAATCGCCGATAACGCATTGATTTTCGTGACACTCCTTCGTCTCACTCCAATTTTGCCATTCACGGTGCAAAACTGGCTGCTGGGCCTCACGGCGATCCGTCTAGGACCATACCTTTGGGCAACCGTCGCCGGACTGGCGCCGGGGACGCTCGCCATGGTTTGGATCGGTGAGATGGGAGGATTGGCTTCCATTGGGGTTGCGCGGGCGCGACTCTGGATTGGCCTAGGTGGCCTCTGTGCCTTCGGCCTTTTGGTGATCTGGCTAGGTCGGGTCGCCACCAGGGAATTGCAAAGAAACGGCTTCCACCGCGCGCCACCGCCCAACGACTGAGTCTGCCTCGCGTGCGCCATGTTGGGGGCGACAAGCTGCCGCAGCACGAGTCCTTGTGATCTGCAGAAAAATGAAAGCGCCCTTTCGTTAACCATGTGACCTTATGGAGAGCGGTGTCTTCCCTCAAACCCGCGGAAAGCGACGCACATGGCCGAATCGAGGTTCAAACCGGCTCGAAAGCCGCGCTTGCGGGGGTCTTCACGATCGTTCGAATCCGTGTCCCCGCGCGTGCCTGCTGGGCTTCCGTCGTACCGGAAATTGGTCATCGATGGCGTTTCGCCGAACACACCATTCGTGACGAAACAGGGGGCTGTCGGCACCCATCGCGTGGGAAGTGTCCGCATCCGTAACAATCCGCCTGGTCAGTATTCTGATCCGCCTCTGTCAGAATACGTCCTCTGCCTGTGCGAACGGGGCTCCGGTCGGTCGGAGTTCGATTTTGGCGAAGGCTGGGTCTCCTATCGAAGTGGGCGGGGGATGATGGGCTTTGCACCGCCCAACCAGGCGCTCGCTTCGGTGGCCGAACACAGCTTCGATGTAACCGTCCTGTCGCTACCACCAGAATTGCTGGAAGAAGCCTGGACAGATCTCGGCCCAACAATCCGCCCCAGGAGCTTGAAACCGCTCCACGCCCAGGCCTTCCGGGATCCCTTCATCTTCGATCTGGGCCTGCGAATTTCGGATGAAGTCGCCGAAGGCAATCCCAGCGGCAGGCTCTACGCCGACAGCCTCACGCATCTGATCGCGGCGAGCCTTCTTCGACTTGCCTCAGATATTCGCATACCCCAAGACAACGTTCGCCCCCTGGATGCGCACAGCTTGGGTCTGGTCACCGAGAACATGGAAGACCGGATGGCCGAACGCGTTGGAATGGCAGAACTTGCCCGACTGATCGATATGAATGTCTATGGATTCAGTCGGGCGTTCCGCGCAGCTACCGGGATGAGCCCTCATCAATACCTGACCGACCGGCGCATCGCGCGAATCAAGGTCTTGCTGGAGACCACGGACGAGCCACTGGCCTCAATCGCACTCGATTGCGGCTATTCCAGCCAGTCACACATGACAGCGGCCTTTACGAAACATGTGGGCGTCCCCCCGGGCGCTTGGCGCCGAGCAAGGATTAAGGGCTGATCCCGAACCCAGTCAGTCTTCCTCCGGCGAGGGCGGCACGAAGAGATCGTCCTGATCGTCTTCCGTCTCCTCTGCCTCGGCATCGGGCGGCGGTGTGCTGTCCAAGAGTCCGGCGGCCCGCAACTCTTTCAATCCCGGTAGATCGCGTGGTGAACTGAGACCGAAATGGTCGAGAAAGCCTCGCGTTACCACGAAAGTCACCGGCCGTCCCGGCGTTTCGCGTCGCTGACCCAACTTGATCCAGTCGAGTTCCAGCAACTGCTCGATCGTCCCTTTTGACACGGACACCCCACGGATTTCCTCGATCTCCGCCCGCGTGGCGGGCTGGTGATATGCGATGATGGCCAACGTCTCGATGGCAGCGCGGCTAAGCTTGCGGGTTTCCACGGTCTCCCGCGTCATGAGGAAGGCCAAATCCGGCGCCGTACGGATCGCCCAGGCATCCCCCGCACGGATCAGACGAACGCCTCGCCCCTCGTACCGCTTCTGCAATGCCTCCAGGGCGGCGGGCGCGTTGCAGCCATGGGGCAACCGAGCGTGCAATTCAGCCACCGTCACTGGTTCGGCCGAAGCGAATAGAATAGCCTCTACCATTCTCTCCTGCTCGGCCAGGGGCGGCGCATCGAACAAAGGCTGCACATCGCTCATGGCGCCATCCCGTCCGACCGCCGCCCCCGGATGCGGATCGGCCCAAAGATGTCCTCCTGGCGAAGTTCCAGCTTGCCGTTCTTGGCCAGTTCCAAAGTGGCCGCAAACGTCGATGCCGTAGCGGACCGCCAGCGCGCCGGATCGGCCTCCCAGCCATCGGGCAGGAGAGACACCAGATCTGTCCAATCCCCCACATGGCCAATGATCGGGCGAAGCCGGTCCAATGCCTCTTCCATAGTCAGCACGCCTTCGCGATCCATGACAAAGGGTCGGAAATCATCCTTTGTCCGGAGCCGCGCGTAGCCTTGCATGAGGTCCAGCAGCGTCGCCGTGTACGTCACCCGCTTGGCCCGCGTGACCTGCTGTGGCTCACCGCGGTGGAACACGTCCCGGCCCAGTTGATCCCGAGCCATCAGCCGCGCGGCGGCTTTGCGTATGGCCTCCAAGCGCTCCAGTTGAAAAGCCAGATGCGCGGCGAGATCTTCGGCCGAAACGTCCTCTTCAGGATCAGGTGGCAGAAGCAGTTTGGATTTCAGGAAGGCAAGCCAAGCGGCCATCACCAGATAGTCGGCGGCCAGTTCGATCCGCAGTTCCCGAGCCTTTTCCACGAAGGCTAGATATTGCCGCGCCAAATGCAGAACAGAGATCGTCCGCAAATCCACCTTCTGCGTCCGTGCCAGGGTCAGCAGAACGTCGAGCGGCCCTTCGAAGCCGTCCACATCGACAATCAGCGCCTCGGCGGCGAGACGCGCTTCCACGTCGACGGACTCGGGTGCGTCGCGGGCAGGACCTTCGATGAAATCGTCTTCGTCCAGGCGGGCCTCCTCAGGCGACGGTGAGGTCGGACAGTTCGACCCGCGCAGCCTCGATGTCAAGCGCGGCGGGCTGTCTTCGGAACGCAAGCGCCCGGTCCGCTCGGGCCTCGGCGGCCGGTGACAGGCGGGGGCAGGTCTCTGCCATAATCTGCAGATCGTCCCATTCGCCATTGCAATGCAGGATCAAATCGCACCCTGCCGCCAATGACGCCCGACAGCGATGAGCGAGATCGCCCGGCATGGCGTTCATGGAGATATCGTCGGTCATTAGCAGCCCGTCGAACCCGATCTTCTCTCGGATTTCGTTGATCACAGCCGGGGAGATGGTCCCAGGCCAATCCGGATCGATAGATTCATAGACGACGTGGGCGCTCATCCCCAGGGGCAGATCGGCCAGCGCGCGAAAAACCTCAAAATCATTGGCGCGCAGCTCTTCCAGAGGAGTCGCCACACGGGGCAGCGACAGGTGACTATCTGCATCGGCACGGCCATGGCCCGGCATGTGCTTTACTACCGGCAAGACACCGCTGTGCAGACACCCCTCCGCATTGGCCCGCGCGCGGGCCGTCACCGTCTCAGTCGAATAGCCGTAAAGACGCGACAGCAGGAACGGGTGAGTATGTTCGCCGGCAATATCTGCGGTGGGCGTACAATTGACGTCGATCCCAACATCCCGCAATTCGCGGGCGATCAGCGCGGCGCGCAGGAACATTGCGCGCACCGCGTCCCCGGCCCGCGACATCTGTGTGAGCGGGCGGGGCCAACGCGTCCAGAATGGGGGGCCCAGGCGCTGGACGCGGCCGCCCTCCTGGTCGACCAAGATCGGCGCATCGCGGCCCACGCTTTCGCGCAAGGCTGCCGTCAGCGCCCGCACCTGGTCCGGCGTCTGCACGTTGCGCGCAAACAGAATAAAGCCCCACGGATCGGCGTCGCGGAAGAACCCGGCCTCTCGGTCGGACAAAACGGGGCCCTCACAACCCAGGATGAACGCCCCCGCCATTCGTCAGGTCACCGCATGGTGACGGGAATGCAGGCGGCTTCGCGTGCCAGCAAGGTGGAACAGAAGCGGCGGGCATCTGAGGCGTCGGCGAAGCCGACGACCCTGAGACGCCAGAAATCGCGGCCACCCGACCGGGCCCGCTGAATCATCCGGGATTTACCTTCCATGAAGTCCCCGAAACGGCCGTAAAGCCTGTCCCATTCCTGCCGCGCGACCTCTTCGCTGTCGAAGGCCCCCAGTTGCACAACCCGCGTGCCCGGCGCGACCGACGCCGGATCCACGTCGCGAACAGTCGGCGCAACGGGCTCGATCGAAGCGACCTGAACGCCGGCCACCGGCAATGGCGCATCGGTTGGCACGGCGGCGGGGACTGCGCTCGCAGCCGCCCGGACGGCTGGCCGCAGCCGCGGGCGCTCGGTACGGGGTACAGCCGTGACGCTGGCAGCCGTCACCCGAACCGTCCCTTCCGGCAACAGGGGTGTTTCAGGCGCCGAGACCGTCAAAGGTTCAACCGATGCGGTTTCGGCCTCCGGCAGATCAGGCTTCGCCGCCAAGATCGCCACATCGGACAAAGCCGCCATGTCCACGTCCGGACGCGGCGTCGGTGCAACCACCGGCGTCGCCGTCAACGGTGGCGCTGCGATCTCGGCCGGCACCTCGATCTGCTCCTCGGCCGCCGCCAGACGCTCGCCCAGGGGCGCGGCTTCCAATTCGACCGGCGGCGGCGCCAATACAATCTGATCGGGCGCAGGCGCAGCCGGGCCACCTGACGTGATGTCGGACAAGGCCATGCCCTGGAACGGCGCAACCTGTCCTCCGGGGTTTTCCGGCGCAATTCGCATCGGACCCTCGATCGCACGAACGACAGGAACCTCGGACACGTCCCGGAAGGTCATGCTGGCTGTCCAGACAGCCATACCACCCACGAGACCAAGCGATGTTAGGGCTCCGGCCCAATTCACAATTCCAAAGTTCCGCACAGCCTCCGCCAGACGCGAAGGCTCCTCCGCACCGTAATCGGCGCCGAAATAATCCATGTCCGCCATATGCCTGCCCTCCTCCGGTTCGCGGGCGTCGCGTCCGGATGGTTATTGTCACTGCCCTGGGGCGCAGTGGTCCTGCTGCCCCGCCTCTGCTCTGGTGCCCCCGCGCGCTCCGCCCCTTGGGGGTCGTCAGCGCATTTCCTGCGCGGGCTCAACACCCAAGATACCCAAACCGGCTGCAATTACAACGGAAACGGCACGAGCCAACGCGATCTTTGCACGGCTCATGTCGGCGTCGTCCTGCAGGAAACGAAGGCCGGGTTCGTCATTGCCCCGATTCCAGAGGGCATGGAACGCACTGGCCAGGTCGTAGAGGTAGAACGCCACCCGATGCGGCTCATGGGTGCGGGCGGCGATCTCCACCAAGCGCGGCCATTCTGCGAGCTTTGCGGCCAGGGCATGTTCAGCCGGATGGTCGAGCGCTGTCAGATCGGCGTTTTGCAGCGCAGTATCCGAGGCATCGATCCCCTGTTCGCCCGCCTTGCGCAGCACCGATTGTACGCGGGCATGGGCGTATTGGACATAGAAGACCGGGTTGTCCTTCGATTGCTCCAGTGCCTTGTCCACGTCGAAATCCAGCGGCGCGTCGTTCTTCCGGGTCAGCATGATGAAACGGGTGACGTCCGGCCCGACCATCCCGACCAGATCGGCGAGCGTGACGAAGGTCCCGGCCCGTTTGGACATCTTCAGTTCTTCGCCGTCGCGCATCAGCTTCACCAGCTGCGTCAGCTTGATATCGAGAGGCACCTTATCGTCGCTAAGTGCCGCCACAGCAGCCTTCATCCGCTTCACATAGCCGCCATGATCCGCACCGAAGACATTGATCAGCGCATCGAAGCCCCGCTGGCACTTGTCCCAATGGTAGGCGATGTCTGGCGCGAAATAGGTCCAGGCCCCGTCCGACTTCTGAATCGGCCGGTCCTGGTCATCGCCATAGGCGGTCGAGCGAAACAGCGTCTGCTCCCGCGCCTCCCAATCCTCGGGCAGCTTACCCTTGGGCGGCTCCAGCGTGCCGCGATAGATCAGGTCCTTGGCTTTCAGCGCGTCGATGGCCGCTTCGATCTTGCCCGTTCCATAGAGCGCCTTCTCGGATGAAAAGACGTCCATCTCGACGCCCAGCCGCTTCAGATCGGACCGGATCAAGTCCATCATCGCTTCGGTGGCAAACTCCCGGATTTCGGCCAGCCAGTACTGCTCGCCCTTGTCCAGATATTCATCACCGACCTTAGCCTTCAGCGCTTCGCCGACCTCCACCAGGTAATCGCCGGGATATACGTCGCCTTCGAACGCAACCTCGCGGCCATGGGCTTCCAGGTACCGAAGGTAGACCGACCGGGCCAACGTATCGACCTGCGCTCCGCCATCGTTGATGTAGTATTCCCGCGTGACGTCATAGCCGCTGTATTTCAGGAGGGCCGCCAAAGCGTCGCCGAAAACCGCACCCCGCGTATGCCCTACATGCAGCGGCCCAGTGGGGTTGGCGGAGACGTATTCCACGTTGATCCGTGTGCCCTGCCCCATCTCGGACCGGCCATAATCGGCGCCCTTCTCCAGAACGGCGGCCACCACTTCCCGCCAGACAGTCGGAGCCAGACGCAGGTTCAGGAAGCCCGGCCCCGCGACCTCAGCGGAGGTGATCCGTGGATCAGCCATCAACTTGGTGGCCAGGGCCTCGGCGATGTTGCGCGGTTTCATATTGGCAGGCTTGGCGAGCACCATGGCCGCATTGGTCGCCATATCCCCATGGGCCGGGTCCCGCGGCGGCTCCACCGTGACATTGCCGGTCTCCAAACCGCCGGGCAGCTTGCCATCGGTGACGAGATCGGCGAGCGCGTCCACGACAAGCACGCGAATGTCGGCGAAGAGATGCATGAGGCCATCCTGATCGAAAGTCCGCGCGGGTCTATCACCTCGCCGCAAGAGGTCAACGCGGCGCCTCTTGCTACGGCATCAGGGCAGGCCGGTGCGGCTATGCGCGACACGGGTGGAGGAACCGATCGGATGCACGGCCCCTGAGAGAACAGGCGATTCTACGCCCGCCGCCTTGCCGGCATTTGAGCCCAATCGGAGACCCGATATGCCATGTCTCAATCTCCCTGCCATTCTCAGCCTGATCGCGCTCGACGGCCATCAGGCGGGAATCCCGTGGGAGATAATCGAAGCTGGCGATCCAATCCTCACCGCCCATGTGGACGGCGGGCCGCTGGATATCGGCGGGCTCGGGCCCACGATGACGGTCTTCCCGGTCGCGGAGGATGCCGAAATCTACGAGACCTTCCTCCCGCTGCAGCTTTGGACCACGGTCTATCTGGGCATCGAATGACGGATCATGGCGGCGGCGCATCCCCGTAGCTCCAGCCGCCCACGAACCCGTCATGGCATTGCAGCGCGAACCGGTCGGTCATGCCCGCAATGTAATCGCAGACGATCCGGGCCAGGGCGGTTTCGCTGTCCACCGCGTCCACATCCTTGCGCCACTGCTTCGGGAGGTCCTGGGGGTTGGCCATGAAATGTGGGAACAGATCATCCACGACCTTCGTGACCTGGGCCCGCATCTCGACCACCGCCGGGGCGCGATACATCTGTTCGAACAAGAACTGCCGAATTACCTTCAGGTCGCTCCAAAGATCCGGCGAAAACCGCGCCATCATATGGCCCGCCTCGCGGATATCCTCGGGCGTTGCCGGCGCGAGGGCAGCCAGATTGGCCTGCGTTTCGGTGATCACATCCTGCACCAGCAGCCCGAAGAAGCGCCGTAGCGCCTCGTGCCGCCGCCGGTAGTAGTTCAAGCCAGGAAATTTGACATCAACCCGCGCGAAGCAGTCCTGCAAAACCGGCAATTCCGCCAATTCATCGGTCGAAAAGAGCTCCGCCCGCAGCCCGTCATGCAGATCGTGGTTGTTATACGCGATGTCATCGGACAAGGCCGCCACCTGCGCTTCAGCGGACGCATGGGTCGCCAATTCCAGATCGTGCGTCACGTTGTATCCCGCCAGCGCCCAAGGCACAGGATCGCTCACCGGCCCATTGTGTTTCGCAATGCCTTCAAGGGTTTCCCAGGTGAGGTTCAACCCATCCCACTGCGCATAATGCCGCTCGAGCGAGGTCACGATCCGCACCGCCTGGGCGTTGTGGTCGAACCCGCCATAGGGCGCCATCAGCCGCGCCAGCGCTTCTTCGCCGGTATGCCCGAACGGCGGATGGCCCAGATCATGGGCCAACGCCACGGCTTCGGTCAGTTCGATATCCAGCCCCAGATGCTTGGCGATGGTCCGCGCCACCTGGCCCACCTCGATGGAATGGGTCAGGCGCGTGCGGAAGTAATCCCCTTCATGCTCGATGAAGACTTGGGTCTTGTGCTTCAGCCGTCGGAAGGCGCTGGCATGGATGATGCGGTCGCGGTCCCTTTGAAAGCAGGACCGAAACGCGCTCTCTTCCTCAGGATAGAGCCGCCCGCGGCTCTTGGCGGGGTCGCAGGCATAGGAAACGGTCACGGCGTCTCTCTTGGCAGGCGCTGTCGGGCCCCATATATCGGGATCACCGGCAATGCACAGCCCCGAGGCCGCCATGGAACTCTCCGTCCCGCCCCGCGTCACCCCCCGCGCTTTCGAACGCCTGGCCGAAATCGGCGCAGGCAAGGGTGGCAAGGCTCTGCGCGTCGCCGTCGAAGGCGGCGGCTGTTCGGGGTTTCAATACCAGATCGAGTTGGACGCACCCGCCGAAGGTGATCTGGTGCTTGAGGGTGAGGGTCAGAAGGTGGTTGTCGACGAGGTCTCGCTGCCGTTCCTGTCGAATGCGGTGATCGATTTCACCGAGGAGTTGGTCGGATCCCGATTTACAATCGAGAACCCCAACGCCTCATCCTCTTGCGGGTGCGGCGTGAGCTTCTCCATGTAAGGCCGTGGCCATCCTGACAAACCGGATGGCCAAAACGCCCGATACCGCCGCTAGGCCGACGGTCAGGCCCAGCCAAATTCCCGCCGCGCCCCAGCCGGCGACGAAGCCCAGCACGTAGCTGGCCGGGATACCCAGCGCCCAATAGCAGAAGACCGCGTAGATCATGGGAATCCGCGTGTCCTGCAAGCCGCGCAGATAGCCCAAAGCCATGACTTGTCCCGCATCTACAGTCTGAAAGAGGGCTGCATAGGCCAGCAGCATGACGCCCAGGGTCAGGATTTCCGGCGCCTTCGGATCGTCCGCGTCGATGAACGCCCCGATCAGCCACGGCCCCGCCCCGAAATAGAGCGCGACGGCCAGCAGCACGGCGACCGCCGACAGGATCGTCGCCGCCCAGGCCGCGCGCTGCAATTGGATCGGGTCGCGTTTCGTCCAGGCCTGCCCCACCCGCACGGTCGCGGCGGAAGACAGGCCGAGATGGACCATGAAGGTCAGCGCCGCGATCTGGATGGCGATGCCATGGGCCGCCAGCGGCACGGTGCCGAGCCAGCCCATCATCAGCGCCGAGGCCGCAAACAGTCCGGATTCGGACAGATGCGTCAGCCCGATGGGCCAGCCGAGGCGGAAAATTTGCCCGAAGGCCGGCCAGTCGGGCCGGTGCGGATTCTTCCAAAGCTCGAACCGCGCCATATCGGGGCCGCGCGCCGCATAAACGGCCAAGACCACGCCCGCGACTGTCTGCACGATGACCGACGCGATGGCGGCCCCGCGCAGGCCCAGCTCCGGGAAGCCGAGATTGCCGAAGATCAATAGCCAGTTCAGCACCACGTTGACGGCCACGGCGAGCAATGTGGCCCAGAGCACGATGCGGGTCCGCTCCAGCGCGCTCAGATGGCTGCGTAACGTCGCCATGATGAGGTACGGCAAGAGGCCCCAACCTGCGATCTGCAGATAGGTTTCGGCATCGGCGGCCACGCTGGCTTGCTGGCCGAGCGTGAGCAGGATCGGCTCGGACCAGATGAAGAGCGGCATGGCCGCCAGTGCATAGAGCGCCGACAGCCAGAGCCCCATGCGCGTCACCCGCCGCACCTGCGCTTCGTCGTCATCGGTGGCGGCCGAGGCGGCCATGGGCATGACTGCATAGGCGAAGCCCGAACCGAGGATGAAGAGCGAAAAGAAGTAGGTCGATCCAAGCGTCGCCGCGGCCAGCGCCTCGACCGAATACCGACCCAGCATCAGCGTATCCGTCAGGCCAATGAGGACCTGCGCGACCTGGCTCCCCACAAGCGGCAGGCCCAGCGCCAGCGTGCGGCGGATGTGATAGATCAATGGGTCTGCCATATCCCGGCGCTACGCCTGCGCGGCGCATCTGGCAACATGCCTCAGCGCAGCGCGTCGAGCCCGTCGGCAATTTCCTGGGCTAAAGCGTGGGCGTCGATATCCGGCCGTTCCAATGTGGCGCGGAGGCCCGTGACGTCCGACTGGTGCCGCCGCGCCAGCCGGTCCGGGTCGTGGTGTGCAGCGATTTCCCCCGCGTCCTGTGCCGCGTGGAAGAGCTTGGCGAAAACGTCCTCCATGGCACGCAGGTTGGTGGCCGCTGCCTCTCGCACCGGACCTTCGGGCGCCTCAAGCAAGGTTTTCACCAGCATGCAAGCCCGGGCGGGTGCAGGGTCTTCGGCCAAGGCCAACACATGCGCCTTCAAAGCACCCAGCGGCCCGTGGCGATCCTGCAGGTCGGCCAGTCGGGCCGCGCCCGTCTCGGCATAGCGGTCCAGCGCGCTGACGAAAACGCCGTCCTTCGACCCGAAGGCTGCGTAGATGCTACCCGGGCGCAGGTCGAGGACCTGCTCGAGATCCTTCATGGACGTGCCCTGATAGCCCTGCCGCCAAAACAGATCCCGCGCGCGGTCGATCAGCGCGTCTTTGTCGTAGGAGGGCGGTCTGGGCATGGCTCACGCATTCTTGAATGAATACTCAATATTTATTCTTGAACGATCGCTCAATCAAGTCCAATTCGTGCTCACCCAACCCAGGAGATTTCCCATGTCCGACTTCCCCATGCATGACCTCGACACTGCCCCAGACGCCTCCAAGCCACTCCTCGAAAACTCGATCAAGAGCTTCGGTCGCCTGCCCGGCCTGCACCGCATCATGAGCGAAAGCCCGCAGCACCTGGAGGCCTATCAGGTCCTGCACAAGCTCTTCCAAGAGACGGCCTTCGACAAAGACGAACTGACCGTCGTCTGGCAGACCATCAACGTCGAGCATGCCTGCCACTATTGTGTGCCCGCCCATACCGGCATCGCGAAGATGATGAAGGTCGACGACGCTATCATCGAGGCGCTGCGCAACGAGACGCCTCTGCCGTCGGACAAGCTAGAAGCGCTGCGGACCTTCACGCTGCAGGTCGTGCGGCAGCGCGGTGAGATCAGACCGGAGCAGCTGCAGGCGTTCTTTGCCGCTGGCTACAGCCACCGCGCGGTGCTGGACGTGATCCTGGGTCTCGCGCAGAAAGTCATGTCGAACTACGTCAACCACATAGCCGAAACGCCGACCGATGAAGCTTTCGCTGCTTTCGCCTGGGAAAAGTCAGCCAACGCCATCGCCGCCGAATAACGCGCCTGGGCTCGCTGGCAAGTCTGCACGCCGGAACGAAGAAGGCGCCTAAAGGGCGCCTTTTTCATGTCTGTGGCAAAGAGCTTAGCCGACCAATTCGAGGCCCGAAAAGAAGTAGGCGATCTCTTCCTTGGCCGTATCCGGCCCGTCGGATCCGTGGACCGAGTTTTCGCCAATCGACAGCGCGTATTCTTTACGGATCGTGCCGTCGGCCGCCTCCGCCGGATTGGTCGCGCCCATGACGTCGCGGTTCTTCGCAATGGCGTCTTCGCCTTCCAGAACCTGCACCACGATCGGCTCGGAAATCATGAATTCGCAGAGCTCGCCGAAAAACGGCCGATCCTTGTGGACGCCGTAGAACGTCTGCGCCTGTGCAAGCGTCAATTGGATGCGCTTGGACGCAACCACACGCAGCCCAGCCGCTTCCAGTTTGGCAGTAATCGCGCCTGTCAGGTTGCGCTTGGTGGCGTCGGGTTTGATGATCGAGAAGGTGCGTTCGAGGGCCATCAGAGCTACTCCGGTTGCTATTTGGGCGCGCCCTATCACCGCCATCAGGGGAAGGAAACCGGGTGTTGACGGGGCGCCCGGCCTGCCCCAAGGCAACCCCATGCTGAAGATCACCGACCTGTCGTATTCCGTCGCCGGGCGCCCGCTGCTGGAGGGCGCGACGGCCACGATTCCGGAGGGGCACAAGGTCGGCCTGGTGGGGCGCAACGGGACCGGTAAGACCACGCTTTTCCGTTTGATCCGGGGCGAGGTGCCGGTGGATGGTGGCGATATCTCGCTACCGTCCCAGGCGCGGATCGGGGGCGTGGCGCAAGAGGTGCCATCGTCCGAGGTGTCGGTGCTGGACACGGTCCTGGCCGCCGATGAGGAGCGCGCCGCGCTGTTGGCCGATGACAGCGAGGACCCGACGCGCATCGCTGAGGTGCAGGCGCGTCTCCAGGATATCGACGCGTGGTCCGGCGAAGCCCGCGCATCCAGCATTCTCAGAGGCTTAGGCTTTGACGCTGACATGCAGGCCCTGCCCTGCTCGGCCTATTCGGGGGGCTGGCGGATGCGTGTGGCGCTGGCGGGGGTGCTATTCGCCCGGCCTGATCTGCTCCTCTTGGACGAGCCGACGAACTATCTGGACCTGGAAGGTGCGCTGTGGCTGGAAAACTACCTCGCGAAATACCCGCACAGCGTCATCATAATCAGCCATGATCGTGGCCTGTTAAACCGCGCGGTGGGCGGGATCCTCCATCTGGAGAACCGGCAACTCACCTACTACACCGGCACCTACGACCAATTCGTCAAGATGCGCGCAGAAAAGCGGGCCGGACAAGCGGCGGAAGCGGCCAAGCAGGCGGCGCATCGGGCCCATCTGCAGGCCTTCGTGGACCGCTTTCGGGCAAAAGCGACGAAGGCCAAACAGGCCCAATCCCGGATCAAGATGTTGGAGCGGATGGAGAAAACCACCGCGCCGGAGGATGCGGCCAAGGTGGTCTTCACCTTCCCACAGCCGAAGGAGTTGCCGCCGCCGATCCTGCGGCTGGACGGGGCGGCCGTGGGTTATGGCGGCGATCCGGTACTGAAGCGGTTGAACGTGCGGATCGACCAAGATGATCGGATCGCGCTACTCGGGCGTAACGGGGAAGGGAAATCGACACTTTCCAAGCTGTTATCGGAACGTCTTCACGCTCAAGATGGGCGCCGGATCGCGTCGAGCAAGCTGCGCATCGGCTACTTCGCCCAGCACCAGGTGGACGAACTGCATGTGGATGAAACGCCGCTCGACCACATCCGGCGGGAGCGGCCCGACGAGCCGCCCGCCAAACTGCGGGCACGCTTGGCCTCCTTCGGTCTGGGCGCGGATCAGGCGGACACCTTGGTAGCGAAGCTGTCGGGCGGGCAAAAGGCGCGGTTGTCGCTGCTGCTGGCGACCCTCGACGCGCCGCATATGCTGATCCTGGATGAGCCGACCAATCACCTGGATATCGAAAGCCGCGAAGCGCTGGTCGAAGCGCTGACAGCCTATACCGGTGCCGTCGTGCTGGTGAGCCACGATATGCATCTGCTGAGCTTGGTGGCGGACCGCCTGTGGCTGGTCGGCAATGGCACGGTGCAGCCCTATGATGGCGATCTGGAAAGCTATCGGCGCCTTCTGCTGCAGGGCGAAGACAGACCCGAAAAGCCCCAAAGACCGAGGGCGCAGCCAGCTTCCCGTGACCGAGTTCTGGAACTCCGCGCCGAAGCACGAAAGGCAGAGGCACGGGTCGAGAAGATCGAAGAAATGCGCGAGAAGCTGGCCCAGAAACTGGCGGATCCTGCGCTCTACGAAGACACTCGGGTGGGCGAGTTGGAGACCTGGAACAAGAAGTATGCCGAGGTTATGGAAGCGGCTGACAAGGCCGAAGCCTTGTGGCTGCAGGCGATGGAAAAACTGGAGGCTGCGGAAGCATGAAATCGACGTCTGATATGCGTCAGACTCGCGTCTGACCGTAGTATGACTTGGTTTGAAGCCATCGCCGCCTTCACCGCGCTGTTTGTGGTTATAGACCCGATTGGGCTGGCGCCGATCTTCGTGGCGCTGACCGCGGGGATGACACCCAGACAATGCCGCGCGGTGGCCGTGCGTGCCTGTGTAATCGCCGCCGGGCTTCTCATCGTATTCGCCTTGGCCGGGGAGCAGGTTCTGGGCTTCCTGGGCATCTCAATGCCCGCCTTCCGGATCGCCGGCGGGCTGCTGCTTTTCCTGACAGCGTTGGAGATGCTGTTCGAAAGGCGGACCCAGCGGCGCGAAGGCCAGACAGATCATCCCCCGCCCGACCCGTCGGTCTTTCCGCTGGCCCTGCCGCTGACTGCGGGACCCGGGGCGATTGCGACGATGATCCTCCTGACCGATGATACGGGCGCGGTCGGGACGGCATCGGCCATCGGCGTGATGTTGGCGGTCATCGCTGTCGTTTTCTTGCTATTCCAAGCCGCCGCGCCCCTCGAACGCTTGCTCGGAACGACAGGGATCAACGTGGTGACCCGGCTTCTGGGGATGCTCCTAGCGGCGTTATCCGTCCAATTCGTGTTGGATGGCATCGCGGGGGTTTGGCCCACAGGTTAGGTACCCTATCTTGGCAACATGGCTGAACATGATCTGATGCGTCTTGTCTATCTCACCATCCTGCTGGGCGTGGTGGGGGCGGGCGTTCTTCTGTCCTACCGCGGGCGGATTGGGCAGATGCTGCAACAAGCGGCGATTTGGTTCTTCATCTTCGTGGGCGGGGTCGTCGTCTACGGCTTCTGGGAGGAAATCAGCGACATCGCCGTACAGCGCCAAGCCGTGGTGATGGATGGCGACCAGATGGTGGTGGAGGTGCCGCGATCGCGGGACGGGCATTACCATCTGACGTTAGAGATCAACGGATCACCGACGGAGTTCATCGTGGATACGGGCGCAACCGATCTGGTACTGACGCAGGCTGATGCAGAGGCCGTCGGTCTCGACTTGGACGGTCTCCGGTTCTTCGGGCGGGCCTATACAGCCAACGGCACGGTAGAGACGGCAGAGGTGCGGCTGGCCGAGGTCGCCTTGGGCGATCTGGTGGAGCGCGACGTGCGCGCGGTGGTCAATGGCGGAGAGATGAGCCAGAGCCTGCTTGGGATGTCCTATCTGCAGCAGTTCGGGCGTATCGAGATTGAAAACGACACGCTGCGGCTGGTTCGTTAAGTATCTTGCGAGACAGTTATTGGATCTGCTTTGTCCCTACGGCCTTTGAGCGACCCAAGAAGACGAATAGTGGGCTTTGCTTCCGCTCGGGCATGGCAATAATGGCCAAGGTCTTCCAAAGCGCCTGGACCCAAGCAGCCGGCTAAACGTCAGAGTTGTCCACGTTCTTGACGACCTTCTGTTCCCACTTACCCGATTCCTCGGACCAGTAACGGGCGGGCAGACCGGCCTCGGTCAGGTCGCGCCATTGCTCTCGGGCGCGGGTCAGAGCTGCTTCGTCGTTGCCGTCGAACAGGATGCAGGTGCGCTTCAGGCCCGGGACTTCCTCGGGCGCCACATCGGCGCCGTCGATGGACATCAGGCAATCGGGCGCATTGGCGGCATCACCTTCGGTCAACAGGATCGGCTGGCGGGCATCGTGTTCGCCCCCGGCCAGACCGTGGGGCAGAAAGGCCGCCGGATCGCCAAGCCAGAGTTTTTCATCTAGCCAGCGCAGCCGATCCGGATCGCCGCCGCGCACCGCCACCCGCCATCCCTGGCCCAGCGAGCGGGTGAGCAGTGGCATGAGCGTCTCGGGGACGGACCGGCGCGTCAGATGGTAGAAATAGACCTCAGCCATCCTTCACTTCGTAGCCGTCGCGGATTAGCCGGTCGAGCGCCCGCACGCCCCAGCCCGTCGCACCGTCGGGCGACAGCGTCGTGCCCCCCTTGACCGACGCGGTACCCGCGATGTCCAGGTGTATCCATGGCGTGTCCTCCTTCACGAACCGCTGCAGAAACTGGGCCGCCGTGATCGAGCCGGCCGGGCGGCCGCCCACGTTCTTCATATCCGCGACACGGGATTTGAGCTGCTTGTCATAGGCCTTGCCCAGAGGCATCCGCCAGGCGCCTTCGTCCTCTGCCTCGGCGGCTTTCAAAAAGGCGTCGGCGAAGCCGTCATGATTGCTGAAAACGCCCGCGTTTTCATGGCCGAGGCCGATGATGATCGCCCCGGTCAGGGTGGCCAGATCGATCATGCCGGTGGGCTCGAACCGATCCTGCGCGTACCACATCACGTCGCACAGAACGAGCCGGCCTTCGGCGTCGGTGTTGATGACTTCCACCGTGTCGCCCTTCATGGATTTGAC
>JBCDCS010000003.1:0-41247 GCA_039181205.1 Pseudomonadota bacterium | reverse complement strand
TGGGGATGAACAAGGTCGAAATGTCATGGGTCTTGGAAGACAACGCCGCCATGAACCAATTCGCCGAATATGTGGGCGGCCGCGTCTACAAGACCTATCGGGTGTACCAGAAGGCCCTGACGTGATCCGCCGCCCCTCCGTTATCCTCGGGTTTGGCCCGAGGACCTCAGCGGCCAGAGATCGGACCAAACCGTGACCCCATGACCTGGTCGGCCCTGATCCTCGCTGGCAACCGCCGCACCGCTTGCCCCGTCGCCGCCCAGGCGGGCGTTAGCCACAAAGCCCTCGCTCCCGTCGCCGGACGCCCGATGATCGCGCATGTCCTCCAGGCCATCCGCGCCGTCCCCGCCATCGGGTCCGTCGCCGTCGTGATCGAAGACCCGACGCTCCTGCAAACGCTCCCCGAGAGCGGCGCGCTCCAAATCCTGCCCGCCGCCCATTCCCCGAGCCTCAGCGCCAGGGCCGGTCTGAAGGCTCTGGCAACCGACGGCCCGATCCTCATGACCACCGCCGACACCCCGTTGGTCACACCCGAAATCCTCACCCATTTCCTGGATCATCAGCCCAAGGGCACCGATGCCACCGTCGGGCTGGCCAGGATCGACCGCATAAAGGCCACCTATCCCGACAGTATCCGCACCGGTCTGAAATTCTCCGACGGGGCCCGCTCCGGCTGCAACCTCTTCGCCTTCCACACGCCCAAAGCTGCAGACCTCCTCACCTTCTGGCGACGGGTCGAGGAAAACCGCAAACGCCCCCTCGCCATGCTCCGCCAGATCGGTCTGATGCCTGCGCTGCGCTACGCCACCGGCACCCTGTCGCTCGACGCTGCCCTCACCGCGCTCGGCCGCCGCACCGGGACAACCCTCGCCGCCATCGACATGCCCTTTGCCGACGCCGCCATCGATGTGGACAAACCGGAAGATCTCGTACTGGTCGAACGGATCTTGGGCGCCCGTCAGATGGCACCCAGAAACCGCCAATAACATCACAGCGGACCGGCCGGACCCCAATTGCGGATCTCACGGTTGCCCGCCTTCAGACCGGCGCTCCTGGTAACCCCACATTAACCTTAACGCGCCCCTTCTTCTTCCTTTCGGAAGTATCCCGGGGGGCGCGCAGCGCGGGGGCAGATCCCCCTCTCCCGAAAACACTTAAGATCTCGTCACCAAGACCGTACGAACGCGCGTTCGCACGGGGGGTGTACAGGGGGTGTACGGCGGGCGCCCCCTATCCGATCGCCGCGTTCAACCGCTGCGCCAGCGCTTCGGCGACATCCAAATCCTGCGGAAAATCCACCTCGGCCCAGCCCAGCCCTTCGATCGACGACGTCCCCACAACACCGTCGGCGGCCAGCATATCCACCGCCCTCAGATACCAGTTTGCGAGCCCATTTTCCTGGCTCATGAGGTCCACCAGGGCGGTCAGAAACAGCCCCCCACCTCCGGCCCGAAACACAAGGCAACCAATTGATTCCGCATCCACATCCTCGATCGGCAGGTGCTTCCCGATCCGTGTCAGGCGGTCCCCGTCGACGCAGACTTTCATATCGTCCTCATCGTAGTGATCCTTCCGGTCCACCGTCACGTTGACCGGCGCCTCCGCCCCCTTCAGCGCCTGGCCAATGACATCCGGCCCCATCAACGTGTCGCCGTTCATCAAGATGAAATCGCCCTCCATCTCGTCACGGGCCATGTAGCAGCTGCTCACATTGTCGGTCACCGTATAGAACGGGTTGAAAATAATTCGGATTTTCGGGCCGATATCCGGCATCTGCGCCACCGCCGCGGCCACCGCATCGGACTTGAACCCAGTGACCACGATCACCTCGTCCACCCCATTCGCCCCCAACGCCCGGATCTGCCATTCCAGGATGCTGCGCCCCGCCAAGGGCAAAAGGCATTTCGGCCGGTCCGCCGTCAAAGGCATAAGTCGCTTGCCCTGCCCGGCGCTCAGAATTACTGCTTTCACGATTGTCACCTGTCTCAGATTTTGGCGCCCTTCTGACGCCCCGGGCCCCAAGCATCAAGGACCCCCGAGTAATCTCGGCTGGACCGTGCCCCAGCGTCTCTAATAGGTCAGCCGCTTGTGGAAGCTGAGCGGCGCCGTCGCGAGAACCTCGGCGATTCGCGGCCCCGACCGGCCATCTCCGTAAAGCCCGGCGCTGGCGAGTTTGCCCCGCCGCGCATTGGCCTCCATCGCCGCGCGGATCGCCGCCGGATCATAGTCCACATCCACCACATTCGGGCCCCGGTCGCGCCCCTCCTGCCGTTCGCCGATATTTACCGCCGGAACCCCCAGCCACGCGCATTCCCGGATCGCGACGGAACTATTCCCGGCGATCCCGCGACTGCCGGCCAGCAGCCGAATGAAGTCCTCCGGCGGCATGTTCCCCATGAAATGCACATGGCTCAGATTATGCGCCGCTCGGTAGTCTCTGATCGCCTCGGACGTAGCATCAGAGCCGATATCCACGTTCGGCGCGAACCAAAGAACCGGTAGCGCAAGGCCCTGGGCGGCCTGCAACGTCGCCTCGATCTGCGCCCGCGCCGCGCCATGGGACGTGGTCACCGGGTGCTGCATGACAACGACATATCCGTCGGTCAGATCAAGGCGCTCACCGAGTTGCCCGAACCTTTCGTAGAGCTCCAGATCGGGCAGGCGTGCACCCGCTTCGATGGCCTGCCGCGCCACATCGATAGATGGGCAGCCGGTATCGTATATGGCATCCGGCTGCTCGCCCATCCGGCGCACCCGCTCGGCCGCGCCGGGGCCCGAGACGAGGTGCAAATCCGCCAGCTTCGTGATGGCGTGACGAACCTTTTCGTCGACATTGCCCGTCACCTCACCGCCTTGGAGATGGGCCAGCGGGATGTTCATATAGGCGGTCGCGACGGCCGTCCCGAGCGTCTCGTACCGATCCGCGACCGTGACCACCACGTCGGGTTTCAGATCGGCCAGCACCGCTGCCGTTCCCGACAATCCCTTGGCCGTTGTCTCGGCCATGTCGCGTAGCCCCAAACCCTCGACCAGCGAATCGACCACGGCATTGGGCGCGAAGCCCTCGGCCGCCATGACGTCGGCGACATTGCCATAGCGGGCCGACAGGGCCGAAGCCGCAGCGATAACCTGCAGCTCTACGTCTGTCCGCGCCTTCAATGCCTCCAAGGCAGTCCGCACGCGTGCGTAGCTGGGACGTGCAGTCACGACCACGCAGACCTTGCGGCGGTCAGCCATCCAGATCGTCTTCCGACAGCGGCGTATCCATCTCGAGATCGCGCACAAGCCTGCGACCCACCAACGTCTCGATATCTCGGGCCGGAATGCCGCCGCCGGGCTTTTTCGCAGCCACATCCGCCGCGCCGAGAACCGTACCGGCGGGCAGATCGCGCGCTGCGACCACCGATTTCCCGAAGATCGCGCGCATGGGCGCCATGTCGTCGGCCACGGCTTCCTTGTTCACCGGATTGGCCCGCATCACCTCGTTAAAGCGCACGCCGTGGCAGAGCAGCGTCAACTCCTCGGGCGTCAGAGAAGAAGAGACATCCGGCCCGAACATGTCGCGCGACAGGGTGAGATGGACTTCGATCACCTGAGCACCGAGCGTGGCGGCCGCGAGGCCCGGGAAAATCGTCGCGGAATGGTCCGACAGGCCCACGGCCGCGTCGGGATAGCGTGCAGCGAAGTCCTGCATGACGTTCAGGCCAACCGCCTCCGGGGCGACAGGGTAGGACGTGGTGCATTGCAGGATCGCCAGCGGGCATCCAGCATCCAGGATTTTCCTCACAGCCCGGTCGGTCTCCGACCCATCGCTCATCCCCGAAGACAAGATCACAGGTTGCCCCGTCTCGATCATCGCACCGATCAACCGCGGCTCGTCCACTTCGCCCGAAGCCACCTTCCAACCCGGCACACCGATCCGCTTCAGCAGTTCGACCGCCTCGGGTGAAAACGGCGAGGACAGGAAATGGAGACCCACCTCGCCGGCGTGCTCGGCCAGGCCGTGCCATTGGTCCTCGGTGAATTCCATGCGGCGCCAGTAGTCGTAGCGGGTGGCGTCCTGCTTGCTGAATTTCTTCCGCCAGGGCTCGCGCGCTGTGCTTTCGGCGGCGGCGATATGGGTCTGAAATTTGATCGCATCGGCGCCGCACCGCGCGGCCACGTCGATGAAGGCATGGGCCGTGCCCAGGCTACCGTCATGGGCCTGGGCGACCTCGGCGATCACGGTACAGTTCGCACCCGGTTGCGGGTCGTCCAGCCAGGTGATGCGCTTGGTCATTGGCTCTCCTCAAACGGATCGTAACCGCCATGGGTCGCCAGCAGGCGCGCGATGAGCAGGTCTTCGGGGTCGTCGATATTGGCCACATAGCCATCCACAACCACGGCGCCGCAATCCCGCTCGACGATCAATCCGTGGTCGACCACATGGGCGCGGTGCGCGGCGTAAACCAGGCCGTTTCGTGTCCAGCAGGGTTGGGCGGTCTGGCGGTTGGAATGCCGTCCGCCATCCTCGGAATAGAAACTGAGCGTACCGTCCGCACCCAACAAGAGCGCCTTCTGCGGTAGGTAGTGACCGGGAACAGGGCTAACGGTCGTTGTGGCCTGGTGACCGCCCGCCAAAAGCGTATCGACCGTGTCGCGCACATGCTGTGCCGTCCGAAAGGGCGAGGTCGGCTGCAGGTAGACGGACAGGTCGTAGCGTACCCCATGCGCCGCCTCTGCACCCGTCCAGGCATGGGCCCAGACGGCGACGCCAGTCGCGCTGTCGCTGGCCAGATCATTGGGCCGCAGGGCTGGGACATCCAGCCCGACGCGCCGACCCTCCTCGGCGAAGACTTCGTCATCGGTCGAAAGCACGGCCCCATCGATCCAATCGCACGCCGCCACGACCCGGCCCGAGCGGGCGATTAACGACAGTCCCCCGATCTCGGCCAGGTTTTTCCGCGGCACGCCTTTGGAGCCCGCCCGCGCGGGCACCACCGCAAGAACCCGCAGCCCGTCGATCACGGTCAGAGCCTCCAGAGCGTGACGTGATCCGGCGTTTCGGCCCGGTCCAACACGTCCTGCACATCGGCCACGATGGGCGCCTTGCCGCGGAACAGACCGGTCACCAAAGGCCAGCCGGCCTCACGATACGCTTGGTGCCCGACGGCCAAGACGACAGCATCGGCTGGCTCCAGCGACTCCAGCGGCACGAGGTCCAAACCATATTCCCGGTGGAACTCCTCAGGGTCGGCCATCGGGTCGGCGATCTGCACTGCGATCCCGAAGTTCCCTAATTCAAGTGCGATATCGACAACTCGGGTGTTGCGGATATCGGTGACGTCCGGCTTGAACGTGGCCCCCAGGATCGCGACCCGGGGTACGCCATCCCAACCTTGCCGCATCATGTTCCGCACGATCCGGTTGGCGATGTATTTCCCCATGGAGTTATTCACCCGCCGCCCGGCCAGCAGGACCTCGGGGTGATAGGCGACCTGCTCGGCCCGGTAGGCCATATAGTAGGGGTCGACACCGATGCAGTGCCCGCCCACCAGGCCAGGCTTGAAGGGTAGGAAGTTCCACTTGGTCCCAGCGGCGGCCAGCACGTCACGCGTGTCGATTTCGAGCCGGTCGTAGATCAGCGCCATCTCGTTGATCAGGGCGATATTGAGGTCCCTCTGGGTATTTTCCAGCACCTTAGCCGCCTCGGCCACCTGGATCGTGGGCGCGCGGTGGACGCCCGCTTCGACCACTTTGGCATAGGCGGCTTCGACGATGTCGCCGGTGCGGGCATCGCTGCCAGCGACGACCTTCACGATTGTCTCGAACCGGTTCTCCTTATCGCCGGGATTGATCCGTTCCGGCGAATACCCGACGGCGAAGTCCTTGCCGAAGGTGAGGCCCGATACCTCCTCCAGCACCGGCACGCAGATGTCTTCGGTTGCGCCGGGATAGACGGTGCTTTCATAGACGACGATATCGCCACGGCCCAGATGCGCCCCAAGGGTGCGCGAGGCCGCGACCAGAGGCGATAGGTCCGGTTTGTTGGCCCCGTCGATGGGTGTTGGAACGGTGATGATGTGGAAGTTCGCGTCGGCCAGGTCGGTCGGGTCGCTGGTCACGGTCAGCACGGAATGGGTCAGGTCGGCCGAAGCGATCTCCCGCGTGCGGTCTTCGCCGCGGGACAGTTCGGCCACCCGGTCGGCTGAAATATCGAATCCCACGACCGGCACCCCCGCCCTTGCAAACGCCACGGCCACGGGTAGGCCGACATAGCCGAGGCCCATCACCGACACCCGAAGGTCCGCCAGTCTTCTGTTTTCCGCCGTCACGGTCGCCCCATGTCTCAGTTCCGCCGCGAGAACCAGTCCTCGCCAGCGGGGGATACGCAAAGCCGCCCGGATGGGCTAGGGGGCGCCGCATGGACAAAACGCCGATTATCCTGCCGTCCGAGACGCAAAGTCGCGAGTTCGACGCGAAGCTGTTGCTGGCTCAGCGGCTCGCAGCTCGTGGGCATCCAGTCTATGTCGGCTCCCGGATGGAGATCCATAAGCAAATCCACCGCCTGCCCCGGGGTCTTTATCTGGCAAAGGACATCAACAAATCCTCGACCCGCATCCTGAACATCATGGACCGCCTGGGCTTTGCCATTGCCGCGTGGGACGAGGAAGCCGTGTCGATTGCCGACATCCCCACCTTCCAGTCGCGCCGAATCGGGCCAGGAAACCTGGCCTTGACCCGCGGCATATTCGCGTGGGGCGACCAGAACCGGGAAGCGATCGAGACCCATCCGGACTATGCGGGCCAGCCGATCTGGATCACGGGCAACCCCCGGACCGACCTGCTGCGTGCCGACCTGCGCGGATATTTCCAGTCGGAAGCCGATGCGCTGCGCGCGCGGTTCGGCGATTTCATCCTGGTGAACTCAAATTTCGGTCGCCTGAACCATTTCCTGCCGCAGGAACGCGCCCGCCAGCGCACCGACGGCACATGGGAGAACGTCGCCCAGGGCACGCCGGATTGGTGGGCCTATCGCCGAAAGGTCATGGACAGCTTTATCGCACTTCTGCCCACCTTGGCGGACAGATATCCGGATCGGATAGTCATCTTCCGACCCCACCCATCGGAATCTGCCGATCTCTGGAAAGACCTCACGGAAGCCCATGGGAACGTCACCGTGATCCACGAAGGGGCCGTGCATCCCTGGATCCTGGCCAGCGCCGTCGCCATCCACAACATGTGCACGACCGGGATCGAGAGCTATCTGCTGGAACATGCCGTTATCGCCTATGAGGCCGTGGGATCGGGGGGGCAGCGCGCGAGCCTGGCCAATGATCTGAGCCGGTCTGTGGCATCGGAAAGGGCGCTGTTCGATTTGCTCGACGACCTTTTCGCCGGCAAGGCCGCGCCCTTCCAGCCGTCGGACAACGCCCTTCGCCAGCTCACCTATGAGATGGGGCCGCAGACAGGAGAGCTGGCGGCGGACCGGATATCGGAGATCGTCGTTGAACGGATTGACCATTGGATGTTGGAGGTCGACACAACGCCCGGCGCCAGGATCCGAGGCACATGGGCCGCGCGGCGCCGAAAGCTGTCAAAGCAGATCAACAGCTTCAGGCCGGGTCATAAGAACTCGGCCGCCTATACGAAAATTCGCTGGCCGGGCCTGACCATCGATGAAGTCTCCGCGCGGTTAGCCAACCTCAATCGACTGACGGGCGCGAAAGACGACTTGGAAGTTCGGTCTCCGATGCCGCAGATTTTCGTGCTTCGGAACCGGGACTGACCCGGCGGCCAAGTCACTCCATCCGCATGGCTTCGGTTTCGATGATGATGTCGACCTGATCACCGACCAAGCCATTCGCCACCCCGTACTGCATCCCGAAATCGCTTCGATCCAAGGAGCCACGGGCCGAGATACCCAAGGTGAAGCGACGATGGCCGAAGGGATATTGGGCGGCCTTGTTCAAGGTCACGTCCAGCGTCAGCGGTCGCGTGACCCCGAGCAGCGTCAGATTTCCAGTGACCGTCCCCGAAGACGCATTTCGCGGCTGACCGCCAGCCGCCGTGAAGGTCATCGTGGGAAAGCGGGAGACGTTCAGAAAATCTCCGTTCCGAACATGCCGGTCGCGGGCCCTGTTGAAGGTGTTCACGCTGGGCGTGGCCACGCGAACTTCCAAATCGGACAATTGCTGCGTCTCCATGTCGTAGGTGAAGGAGCCCTCGACTTCACCGAAAATGCCAAGGGTGTCCGAATACCCCACATGCCCGATCATGAAGGACACAACCGTATGTGCGGGATCCAGTTCGTATCTCTGAGGCTGGGCCCAAGCGGGAACAGCCAGAAGAATCAGGGCGGCGATCAATGATCTCATGGGAGCCTCACGCGGTTGGGTCATCGAATTTTGGATGGTAGGGCCCGGCATGCGGCAGGCGAGCCGCCAGGGAAAGCGTTCATGGATCACATCACCGAGAGCCTGCGGGTGGTCACCTGGAATGTCCATCGTGGCGTGGGTGCCGATGGGCGCTTCGACCCAGAACGCATTCTACGGGTGATCGCCGATGATATCACTCCGGACGCGCCCGATATCCTAGTGCTTCAAGAAGCGGACGAAGATCATTGGCCCCATCGCGGTTTCCTGGATATCGACGGGATCGAAGCTGTCACGGGCCTGCAACATGCCCACGGGCCGGACTTGCTGTGGGGGCCCGAAAGCCACGGGTTTCTGGGCGTGATCGTCTTCGTCCATCCGCGCATATCAGTGCTTGGCGGACGAGTGCTGGACCTGCCTGGTCATGCCCATCGCGGTGCGGTGGTGCTTGACCTGGCGTTGCCGCTGCGCATCGTGGCGACTCATCTGTCGCTGGCACAATGGCTGCGCGCGGTGCAGATGCGGGCGGTTGGCCAATTCCTGCATCGCGCATCGGACATGGAAACCGTTCTGATCGGCGACATCAACGAATGGCGCCCTTGGGGCGGCCTGGCATTTTCCAGGGCCGTTGTGGGCCGGTCGCTGACGGGTCCGGCGCGGGCCACCTTTCCCGTTGGTCGGCCGATCTTGCCGCTGGACCGCATTCTCGGCGATCGACCCGGCTTGATAACCGATCCGAAGGTGATGGACAGCCCCGGCATCCGCGCGGCATCCGATCACCGACCTTTGATGGCGACCATCCACAAACGCCTGGGTTGAAAGCCATTGGACGGTGCTAATTAGGGGGAAATGATCGAACCCGACGCCCACATTTTCACGCGACCGATGCGACCCGTTGTGGCGTTCGCGGCAAATGCTGCCGCTCTCGTCGTTCTGGTGGCAATGGCAAGCTATCTTTTGGCACCGGGCGCGACCTGGCAGGTTGTGTTGCCGCCCTCTCTCTTTGCAGGCGCAATGGCAATCGGGACGGTTCGGTTTCGATTCAGCTATCCGCATGCGGTCCTGGGCGCCTGCAATGCGGTGACGCAGATACGCGCCGCGATAATCGCCATCCTGATCGTTCCGCTGTTGGTCCCGGGCGTGCTGGCCGAGCAAGCGGGATGGGTTCTTACTCTGGCGCTGACGGCCTTGGCGATGGACGGGCTGGACGGCTGGCTCGCACGGCGTGCACAGCTTACGTCGGACTTCGGGGCGCGCTTTGATGTGGAAGTGGATTCGGTCCTGGCAGCCCTTCTGGCGAGCCTTCTGCTTGTCCAAGCTGAAAATATCTTGTCGGTCGCCGCGCTCTTGGTACTTGGCTTTTCCCGCTACGCGTTCATTGCCGCCACGACCTTTGCGCCATGGCTCGCTGCCTGTTTGCCGGATCGGCGGTCGCGTAAGACTATCTGCGTGATCCAAATCGCAGCAATGATTGCGGTTCTTGGCGCGCCAATGCTCGCCCCGGTCCTACCGCTGGTCGCAATAGCCGTGCTGTGGTCCTTTAGCCTCGATATCCGCTGGTTGGCACGGAACGCCGCATGACACGCATGCGCTTCGGCGCCCTCCTCTCCCTCCTTCTGGCGACGGCGGTCCTTTACGGGTTGCTCGTGCTGCCGAATAGGCCGTCTGCCTTGCAGTTTGCGACGCTCCAACGGGTGCCGCTGGAATTGCCGGTTCTGCTTGGGACGATGCTTGTTCTATCCGCCTATCCCCGCCTGTCCCGTGCGGTGCTGTTGGTATTGGTCATTGCACTTACCGCGACCATCCTCCTCAAGGCCGCGGATTTCGCTACATACGAGGCGTTTTACCGCCCGTTCAATCTGGTCATCGATAGACCCCTGATCCCGGCCGGGCTGAACTTGCTGACCGGTGCGCTGGGTCAGGTAGCGGCAGTCGGCTTGGTCGTCTTCGCTGGACTCGTCGTCCTTTTCATCGGGTGGTCGGCCTGGTGGGCGCTGGCGCGATGGACCGCCGTCTCGCTTCCACGCAGCGGTCGATGGTCGGCGGGCGCCATCGCCGCGATCTTCGCCGCCTGGGCCGTGGCCGATACGGGCCATGTACTGCAGTACTGGAAGCTGCCGAGCAATCCGCCGGGCACGGCGCTGACAAGCCGCCTGGCTTATGTCCATGTGAACCGAACCCGAACGGCATCGCAGAACCTGGCCGTCTATCGAAGCGCCGCCCTGTACGATGCTTGGGGCCAAGCACCTGGGGTTCTCGATCTCCTGGATGGCCGCGACGTTCTGATCATATTCCTGGAAAGCTACGGGCGGACGAGCTTTGACAACCCGCTCTACGCACCGACCCATCTGCCCCGATTGCAGGAGGCCGAGACGGCCCTGGCGACAGAAGGCCTGGCCATGCGAAGTCTTTGGCTGACATCGCCGATCCAGGGCGGGCAAAGCTGGTTGGCCCATGGAACGCTGGCATCCGGCCTGCGAACCAGTGACCACGCCCGATACCGCGCCATGGTCGCAAGTCCGCGCAAGACCCTTTTCCACTTCGCCCAAGAGGCTGGCTATCGCACCGGCGCTGTGAAACCGGCGATCACGATGGCATGGCCCGAAGGCCCAGCGCTGGGCTTCGAGACGATTTTGACCGCCGAACACCTGGATTACGCGGGTGCCCCGTTCAATTGGGTCACCATGCCCGACCAGTACACGCTTGCCGCCTATCCGGCACAGTTGGGGGACGATCCCAGACCCGATTTTCTGCAGATCACGCTCATCTCCAGCCATGCGCCGTGGACGCCGGTGCCCTGGAAGATCGACTGGGCGTCCATTGGCGACGGGCGGATTTTCGACGGCATGGCTGCGTCCGGCGAAACCCCGCGGGAGGTCTGGAAGAACAGGGACAAGGTCCGCGATCATTATCGTCGGTCGGTCGATTATGCACTCGATGTGACGTTCTCTTTCGTGGCGCGCCAGGCCGGCCCCGACGCCCCGCTGATAATCGTCGTGGGGGATCATCAACCGGCGCCCTCCATCTCGCAAATCGACAGTATGGACGTGCCCATGCATCTGATCGGTCCACCTGAAATCCTCTCCCGGTTGGACGGTTGGGGCGCGGCGCCCGGACTGGTGCCTGGCGCCAATACCCCCGTCTGGCCCATGGAGGATTTCCGCGACCGCTTCCTGGCTGCCTTTACTTCCGATCCGGGGCCGTCATGAATCGGCTGTTGAAGACCAGCATATCAGTTGCCCTGGTCGCGCTCCTGCTCTGGCTCACAGACCCGGCAGAGGCGCTGACCCGGCTACGGGATGCCGATTGGCGATGGTTGCTGCTCGCCTGCGCAATGCTTTCAGCCCAGACCTTGTTCATGGCGATCCGCTGGCGCCTGACGGCTGGACGGCTTGGGCTGCAGATCGGGCTGCGGCAGGCCATTGGTGAATATTATCTCGGTCAAGTTCTCAATACGACATTGCCAGGCGGTGTGATTGGCGATGCAGGACGAGCCATCCGGACCCGCGAGGGCGCGGGGATGCTGCGCGCGGCGCAGGCCGTCATGATCGAACGCCTCGCAGGCCAGATCGCGATTTTTGGCATTGCTTCTGTTGGCCTTTTACTAGCCCTGGCAATACCCGGCGGTTTAGCCTGGCCCACTTGGACCGGCGCGGTTTTGGCAGCGATACTCGCTGGCGTGACGTTCGCAGCGGGGCTAGGCTGGGTAGCCGCAAAGGGCTTTTTGGACGCTATCAGACTAGCGCTCCTGGCCAAGCCCGTCTGGCCGCGTCAAGCAGTCTTGGGCATAATCATAGCAAGTCTGAACCTCGCAGCGTTCGCGGCTTGTGCGAAGGCCACGGGAACGACGCTGTCGTTGGAAGCCATCGTTACAGTGGTTCCCCTGGTCTTGATGGCCATGCTAGTTCCGATTTCTATTGCGGGATGGGGTTGGCGTGAAGGCGCCGCCGCAGCTTTGTTCCCCGTAGCCGCCGCCGACCCCGCCGCTGGCATAGCTGCTGGCGTCGCCTTTGGCCTTGTCATCCTCGCAGCCAGTTTGCCCGGCCTGCTTTGGCCGATCTTAGCCCCGTCCAAACCGCGCGCCTTGACGCAGGGACATGGCGGCGCGACTCCTGTCCAATGGGTTAACGACAGATACCCAAAGGACAGACCATGCCGAACGACCTCTTCTCCCTGAACCGCCGCACTCTTCTTGGAACCGGCGCTGCGGCCTTGGCGATGGCCGGACGACCCACCTTGGCGGCCGGCCGCGAAGTGGCGTTGCAATTGTCCTGGCTGCATTCGGTCCAGTTCGGCGGAAGCTACATTGCCCGTCACCGCGGCTATTGGGCGGATGCTGGTTTGGAGGTCGCGCTGAACCCAGGCGGGCCCAACGCGCCGGTGGAACCCCCTGTCGTCGCCGGAAGCGCGTTGATCGGTATCTCCGCCGCTGACTATACGGCCGCTGCCGTTGCGCAGGGTGCGCCGTTCCGGATCATTGGCGTCGCCATGCAGAAAAACCCCTTTGCCATCGCGTCGCTGCTGGGCAACCCGGTCAACGAACCAAAAGACATGGAGGGCAAGCGGATTGGTATGGCATTGGCCAACATGCCCGTTCTGCAGGCGCTGTGCACGATCAACGATGTGGAGATCGAGAAGATCGAAATCATCCCGACGCAATACGATGCCGCCCCTCTGGTGGCCGGACAAGTGGATTGCCTGCTCTGCTGGGCCACCGATCTTCCCGTTGCGATGGCAATCCAGGGAGTAGACTCGGTCACGATGGTGATGGCTGACTACGGCTATGCCGTGCATTCCCAGACCTACATCGCCACCGAAGACAGTCTCGCAAATCGCCGGGACGAGCTGGTTGCCCTGATGCGGGGAGAGGTGTTGGGTTGGACCGACTACCAAGCTGACCCGGCTGCGGCCGCCGAACTGACGGTGGAAATGTTCCCTGATGCCGGGCTCGATCTTCCCACTCAATTGATGCAGGCGGAGCGGCAAGTACCGCTGATGTTCTCTGACTTGACCGACAAGCATGGCTTCGGCTGGTTCACAGACGAGACCGTCGAAGCCAACATCGAAACGCTGGGCCTGCTGGGGCGCAACGTGACCGCAGATCTCTGGGACCGATCGCTCCTTGAAGCCGTTCATGCCTGACAGTCCCGGGCGTGCCGTCGTCTGCACCGACGTCGCGCGGACCTTCGAGACAAGCGGCACGCCCGTCCCAGCGCTCGGGCCTTTGAGTGTGACCTTCACGGCCGGCCACACCACGGCACTGGTCGGTCCATCGGGGTGTGGTAAGTCCACCTTGCTGCGCCTGATCGCCGGTCTGGATATGCCCACAACGGGGATGATCCGCATCGGAGACGAAACGCCGGAAGACCTGCGTCGTCGGGCCGGGCTGGCGATGGCCTTTCAGGATGCCTCGCTGCTGCCCTGGCGCAGTCTCCAGGGCAATATCGCACTGGCCCTGACGCTCGCGCGGCGCGCGGCCGATCCCGAACAGGTCGATCGTTTGATCCATATGGTCGGTCTGGCGGGCTTCGAAGATCGACGCCCGGCGGAGCTGTCTGGCGGCATGCGGCAGAGAGCCGCCATTGCCCGCTGTCTGGTCGGTGCCCCGGAATTGCTGCTTCTGGATGAGCCGTTCGGTGCCGTCGACGAACTGACCAGACGGCGGCTCGGCCGCGACCTTCCAGCACTCTGGCAGGCCCGACAGACAACGGCCCTTATGGTGACCCATTCCGTCATCGAAGCCGTCACCATCGCCGACCGCGTCATCGTTCTGTCGCCGCGGCCTGCGACCATCGTCGCCGATATCGACATCCCGCTGTCTCGCCCGCGGGACGAAGACGATGCGGCTTTTCGCGACCTGGTCCACTCGGTCACGGCCGCGCTCCAGGCGAGCTCACCAGAGCGGCCGCTCGCAGCTCAATGACAGCCAACACGATCGTCGCGCCCAGCGCCACGCCACGGCGATTGATAGGTGTCGGGGTATTTCTGGTGACCTGGGAAGCCTTAGCCAGACTGAACGAAGGCAACTTCATCTTGGCCGGACCGGTCGCCGTCCTAAGCCACCTCTTCGAAAACGCACTCCTTCTGGCGCGCGCGACGGCGATCACGTTGGAGAACGCGGTTTGGGGGTTTCTTTGGGGCAATCTGGCTGCGTTGGCGCTGGCCATCGTGGTGATCCTTGCCCCACGATTGGAACGGCTGATCGCGGCCCTGGCGCTTTTGGTGTTTTGCTTGCCGCTTGTGGCGACGGGACCCATCCTCCGGATCCTGTTCGGCACGGGTGATGGGCCTCAGATCACCCTTGCGGCGCTGGCGGTTTACTACACCACTTTCTTGGCCCTTCTGGTCGGGCTCCGGGCGATTCCGCAGAGTTGGCTCGACCTGGTTCGCGCCCACGGCCGGGGCGCCGGCGCGCAGCTTATCCATGTCCGGGCTGCGGCCTCTATACCCTATCTGATCGCAGGTCTGCAGATCGCTGCGCCGGCAGCCTTTCTGGGCGCGATGATCGGTGAGTTCACTGGCGCCGAACGTGGTCTCGGCGTCCTCACAATCCGGGCCATGCGGGGGTTAGATGTTGACGCCACATGGGCGATTGCAACGCTCGCCGCTGCCATTTCCATTGCCGCTTACGCCGCACTTGGTGCCCTTGGACGACGGCTGTCCGGTCCCCCGCCCGCCCTTCTGCTTAGCAGCCCAAAAAAGCCGGAACTACCGCGCCCCTTCTGGCAGAGGATCGTCGCACTGTTGGCTATTGTCCTAATCCCCATTGCGCTTTGGCAAGGTGTGATGGATGCCTTTGGGCTGAACCCGTTCTTTGCGAAACGCCCCGCCGACGTGGCTGACTTCCTGCTGTCGGAGAGCCCGGCCCGCACCACACTCCTCCACGCTTATGTGGAAACGCTGATCTTCACGCTCCCAGGATATCTGTTCGGGCTTGCGCTGGGGGTTGGCCTCGCCTGTCTGATCATCCTCGTCCCTGGTGTTGCTGCAACGGCGCTTCCCGTCTCGATCGCGCTCCGGTCCATCCCCATCGTCACAACGGCGCCTCTGATCGTGCTGGCATTGGGTCGAGGCGCCGCTGGAACAATCACAATCGTCACGGTCATGATCTTCTTCCCCACATTGGTCGCCTGCCTTCAGGGTTTGCGGCAGACGCCAGGGCAAGTCATCGATATCTTCGAGAGCTACGCCTCGGGCCACTGGCGGACATTGCTGTCGGCCCGCCTGCCCGCCATGCTGCCCGCCTTCTTCGCAGCCGCCCGGATGGGGGTTCCCGCCGCGATCCTGGCGGTCACCACGGCGGAGTGGCTGGCCACCGGCAACGGCATCGGCAGCCTGATGGCGCTGACGGCCTCCACATCGGATTACGCCACGCTCTGGTCGGCCATTTTTCTAGTCGCGATCACGGCGGCACTTGCCTACAGCGCCATCGCCAGGATCGAGAATGCCGTTCTGCGCGTCTATGCGGCCGAACAGGTGGTGCGGTGAAAATCGCCTTCGCCATTCCAGGTGACCGACATCGCCGGACCGGAGGTTTCATCTACGAAAGCACGCTTCTCGATACACTGCGGACGCTGGGCCATAAGGTGGAGCATCTGCGGCTTCCCGCGTCTTTCCCCGACCCTGACCCAGACGACATAAGGGAAACGTTGCGTTACCTGCAGGCAGTCCCGCCGAACGTGCCACTCATGCTCGATGGGTTTATTCCCGGTTGCGCCGGGCCAGACGTCCTGGCCCAGGTGCAAGCCCCGATTATCCCGATCATTCACCATCCGCTCGGGCTCGAAACCGGTTTGCCGGCAGACCGCGCTGCCCAACTTCTCAGAAGCGAGCGCGCTGCACTGGCGCATGCCGCCCATATCATCGTGCCCAGCCCACACACCGCCCGCATCCTGGTGCATAGTTTCGACGTGCCGGCAGACAAGGTGACCATTGCGGAGCCCGGATTCGAGACGCAGACCGCTCCGCGGACTCCGGTCTCGCCGCCGCTGATCCTTGCCGTGGGCCTGTTAGTCGAGCGGAAGGGGCATGACACTCTGCTGGATGCCCTGGCTCGGATCACGGATCTCGATTGGCAAGCCCGGATCGTCGGCGGACCAGCCCATGGTCCGGTGGCCGCGGCGCTTGAAAGACAACGAGAAGCGCTGTGCCTGATCGACCGGGTAACGCTCACCGGTCCGTTGGATGATGGCGCCGTGGCAGCTGCGTTCACACAAGCCACGATCTTCGCGTTGGCGTCTCGCTATGAAGGCTATGGCATCGTCTTCGGCGAAGCGATGCAGCGCGGCCTGCCGATCGTTGCCTGCCAGACAGGCGCCGTCCCGGACACCGTCGACAATGCCGGAGACCTCGTCGCCCCAGACGATCCAGACGCGTTTGCCGCCGCCCTCAGACGTCTGCTCAGCGACGCCGATCACTATGGGACGATGGCCGAACGGTCAGCCGAACGGGGCCGGACCTTGCCAACTTGGGCGGAGACAGCGACCATTGTCGCGGATGCGATCCAAAAGGTCTCCTAAGCCGCGCATAGCGCCAACCTGGCGGCCGTTTCCCCAGATCGGACAGCCCCTTCCAGCGTCGCGGGCAGGCCCGTCGCCACATGATCCCCGGCCAGAAAGAGGTTCGGCCAGTGCGTTTTGGGGCCGTGCCGGGCCGCGACACCGTCCGGGCTTTGATCGAAAGTCGCCGACCGTTCCCGGAGCAGGCGCGACGGCGGCAGCTCTTCGGGGACCTTACCACCATGGGCCGCAACTGCCCCCGAGACATCTTCCCAGAGATGGGCCAAGGCATCCGTCCGATTAGCGTCTGCAAGTGGCGAGGCCTCTTCAGCCGATACAGTCACCGATACCACATCGCCCCTTCGGAACAGCCAATGGGCCACACCACCAAGCAGGGCCAGAAGCGGCGGCAGGCCGCTTTCTGGAACCAGAAAATGCGCGTTCAGGATAGACTGGCCGGGCGGCGGAAACCGCGCATCTGCCAGGAGCTCGGCGGCCTGCCGGGGCGGGACGGCAACAACGGCGACATCATCCGACGCCAGTGAATGCGTTTCCCCGCCCGCCTTGATTGCCCGAATACGCTCATCCCCTTCGAGCGACTGAACTGGCGTCCGAAGTTTTGGGACGACACCCCTTCGCGCCAAGGTCTCCAGTGCTGGATCGATCAGCGCCGGCCCTAGACCCTGCGGGGCGAAGACCGGACGTGCAGCGGCCGCCCCTCTTGCGAAACTGCGAAGCAAAGCCGCCCGCAGCAGCGCGGCACTGCCCACATCCGGCGCTTCGTTCAAGACGGCACGTGTCATCGGATCCCAAAACGCGTCCCAAGCCGGACCGCCTCCGACAGCCGCCCTCACCGTGCGGGACGGACCCGCGGCTATGAGGCGGGTCATGTCCTTCAACAGCGCTCCAAGCGAGACGCCAGGGGGTCGGGCGTTTGACGTAATGGCGCCTAGCGGGCCCCGGCCCGGTCGAATGGTCCATTGCGTCCCTGATTGAAGGTCCAGGAATGGATATGCTGCCTCACCAACCGTCAGAGCCGCACGGCCGCCGATCCGGTCTGCCCAATCCAACACCGCCGTATTCGCCGACAGCACCAAATGATTGCCGTTATCGATGACACGGCCAAGTTTCTCGTCTCGATAGGATCGGCATCTGCCACCCGCCTTAGGCGACGCTTCGAGCAAAATGACCTCTCGCCCCTCGGCAGACAGGCGTTCTGCCGCGACAAGGCCTGCAAGCCCCGCCCCAATAACGTAGGCGCGTTTCACGTGGCGGGACGGGCGGCCATGGCAACGCCGTCGATCAGCTTGCCCATCCGTGATCTGCGGGGCGGCGGCGCCGACCAATCGGCTTCCCAACGGGCAAGCAGCCGCTCATACGGGCCCATCATCATCAAAGCCGGCAGGAGGGGCGCACGGCGATGGGCGGGAATTTCCACAGACGCTGCATCGAAAGCGGCCCGCGCATCCCGCCCCATGGCGGCCCGCGCAAGGGGGAGGCGCGGATGGTTGCGCACCTGCGCCGGATCTTCCGGCAGATCGGCGGCTGCCAAGATGTGATCCGGTAGGTACAAACGGCCCCGCGCGGCGTCCTCTTCGACATCCCGCAAGATATTCACAGTCTGCAGCCCGCTGGCCAAGCTCAGCGCAAACCGCTCGGATGGCGCGCCGCGCCACGCGCCGAAGCAATGCATGGACAAGATCCCGACGGCTCCGGCCACCCGCCGGACATAGCGTGTCAGCTCTTCGGCCTTTGGCGCCACGATGCACTGCGCATCCATCCTCATCCCGTCGAGAACCAGGTAGAATTCCGCGGACGGCAAATCCAACCAATTGCGGGTTCGGGCGATCTCGGCTCCGATAGCGGTCCCGGGGGCGCCCCTGAAGATCTGGTCTAACTCGGATTGCCAAGCATCAAGCTGTGCAGCCCGGCTTTCAGCGCATTGGGCGCCGGGCGCATCCCCATCCGCAATATCATCGACCGCCCGGCAGAATGCATAGACTGCGTGGATCGCCCGACGGCGTGCACCGGGTAGAATGCGCATGCCAGCGGCAAAGCTGGACCCCGCCCGGGCCACAACGCGGCGCACTTCTTGAATATCTTCCCGCTCACTCGCGGCGGACACAAAACTCATCTGGCAGCCCATACTCCGGTCAAGGCGACCCGGATCATATCGCCCCGGGTCAGGGCCACGCGACCAGCCAACGGGTCACCCACCCGCAGGCGGGCGGAGAGCCGCCGAGCCACATCCAGGGTCGCGGCCGCTTGCGCCCGCAATCCCCGAGACACGATCCGACTTGGGAGTGGCGCAGCCCTTGCTAATAGGTCATCGGTCGCACCAAGCGTGCGATCCATCGCGGCCCGCAAAGGCACGCTGCATGTCTCCGCAGCCAGATCTGCATCGTCGGCCCCGCACTCCACCATCCAATCGCCCGGCACATACCGCCGACCCAGATCGAGCCAATCCGAGCGCTGATCCTGCAGATGGTTCAAAACCTGCAAAGCTGCGCACAACGCATCCGATGGCCCATGCGCCGTGATATCTTCGCCGTGAATGATCAGAAGATATCGACCGACGGGCACGGCGGATGCATCGCAATAGGACATCAGGTCCGCCCAGTCCGCACAGCGGATACCGCCAGAGTCCACTCGAAAGGCCTCCAAGAGTTTGGCTGCTGCGGACAGGGCCGCCGCATCTTCTGCCGACGCACCATCATGATGGGCCCGGCGCAAAACGGCCCCGGCATTGCCATCGGCCCGACCTACAAGCCCGTCTTCCAGTGCAGCCAACCGCGTCATCTTTGCCTCGGACGACTGATCCGGATCGTCGGCAATGTCATCAGCCGTCCGCGCATATCGATAGAAGGCAATGACGCGGCTGCGCAGTCGCGGCGCCAGAAAGCGGGATGCAACGGGAAAATTCTCCTGCCGCGCGGCGGAATCAAGGGATATCGGTGACCGCATCGTCATGAACCGTCAGAGCACCAGTGCCGCACGTTTATCGGTGACCGTCATCCAAAACTGTCCGTCGCCCCGTGACAACCCGTGCTGTGGACCTAGGTCGGTTTCCAGAGGAAAAAGGCGCGGAGATGGTGCTTAACAGATGCTTTTTTGCCGTGAGTATCGGCCTTTGGGCTTCCGTGTCCCACGCCGGTGACGTCATAGTCGAAGTGCGGAACTTACGATCGGACGTGGGTGTATTGCGTGTGGCCATCTGTCCTGAGACTTCCTTTACCGATCCATCTTGCCCTTGGGTCGGCTCGGCCCCGGCCAGTGAAAACATGGTAACGGTAAGGGGCGTGCCCGATGGAATCTATGCCGTTCAGGCCTTCCACGATGAAGACGGAGACGGCGATTTGGACCGCCGGGGTTTCCGGCCGTCCGAAGGTCTCGGATTTTCCAACGATGCTCGCATTCGCTTCGGGCCACCGAAGTTCGAAGAGGCGGCGATCCGCATCCAAGGTGATGGGCGACTGACGATCAATATGAGGTACTTCCAATGACGATGATGTCCCAGGACCGGCCCCGCGAGGTCGTGGTCGTTGGCGCGGGACCCGGCGGACTGGCCAGTGCAATGCTGCTGCGGGCATCCGGGGCGAAGGTCACTGTCCTCGAAAAGAGCGATCGTGTCGGCGGACGCACGGCCAGCTTTACCCAGGATGGTTTCACCTTCGATTATGGCCCGACCTTTTATCTGTATCCGGAGGTGTTGCGAGAGATTTTTGCAGCCTGCGGCCGCGATCTCGACAAAGAGGTCGATCTCAAGCGGCTAGACCCGATGTATCGGCTCCAGTTCGATGACGGCAACACGTTCGACGCGACACCCGATGTCGAGCGCCTCACTGCTGAGGCGGCCAAAATCAGCCCCGAGGATGCACCGAACGTCCACAAATACCTGACCGAAAACTCGGCGAAATTCGACGTGTTCAAGCCGATCCTGCAGCGCCCGTTCAACGGGCCACAGGATCTGTTCAAGATGGACATGCTCCGCGCCTTCCCGCTGTTTCGGCCCTGGCTGACGGTGGATCAGGACTTGCGGCGCTGGTTCAAGCACCCGGATCTGAGGCTCGCCTTCAGCTTTCAGTCGAAGTACCTGGGCATGAGCCCGTTCAAATGCCCGTCACTCTTCACGATCGTGGCCCATGTGGAATACGGATTCGGCGTTTATCACCCCGTCGGCGGTTGCAACGCCATTCCCCGCGCCATGGCCCGGGTGGCGCAGGAAATGGGCGTCACCATCCGCCTGAACGAAGGCGCGGAGGAAATCGAGTTCGACGGACGGCAAGCCAAGGCCGTGCGCACAGCCGAAGATCGGATTCAGGCTGATGCCGTCGTCGTGAATGGGGATTTTTCATCGACCATTCCTAAACTGATCCCGAATACAAAGCGAAAGCGTTGGACGGACCAGAAGATCGGCAAGAAGAAGTTCAGCTGTTCCACCTTCATGCTGTATCTCGGTATCGAAGGCCGCTTGGACGACATGCATCATCACACGATCTTCCTGAGCGAGGATTACCTGCACAACATCCAGGAGATCGACCAGGGCAAGGCGCCCCAAGAACCGACGATCTATGTCCAGAACGCTTCGGTCACCGATCCGACGCTGGCGCCCGACGGGCATTCAACCCTCTATGTCCTGGTGCCCACCGGCAATCTTTCGGGTGGCGAGGATTGGGAAACCCTCGGCCCTATCTACCGAGAAAAAATCCTGGACCGGCTATCGAACCTATCAGGCCACGACATCCGGCCGCGCATCCGGACCGAACGGATGATCACCCCAGCCGATTGGGAAGCGCAGATGGGCATCTTCCGCGGCGCGACCTTCAATCTGGCGCACAATCTGGGGCAGATGCTTCACTGGCGCCCCCGCAATCGGTTCGAAGATGTGGACGGCGTCTATCTCACTGGTGGTGGTACTCACCCGGGCTCGGGGCTTCCGACGATTTTCGAAAGCGCAAAAATCGCCTCTCGCCTAGCGGCCGAAGACCTTGGCCTGCCGGAACCCAACGCACTTCCGGTTCCAGACATGAAGGAGGCTGCGGAATGAGCAAGGTTGGCATCATCGGCGGCGGCCTGGGTGGCCTGGCCGCAGCGGCGACATTGGCGGCCCGGGGCCACAGCGTGACGCTGCTGGAAAAGAACGACTGGCTCGGCGGTAAAGCGGCGGAATTGTCCGAACAGGGCTTCCGCTTCGACATGGGCCCGACGATCCTGACCATGCCGCGGGTGTTGGAACGCATCTTCGGCGAAGCCGACCGGAACATGGCCGATTACCTAGACCTGCGCCGCCTGGACCCGCAATGGCGGTGCTTCTACGACGACGGAACGGTGCTCGATCTGCGAAACGACCCCAAGGACGCCGCCGCCGAGATTGGAAAGCTATCACCTCCGGATCGCGAAGGCTTTGAAAGGTTCATGGCCGTCGCCGACCGCCTTTCGGACGTGTCGGACAAGTTCTTCTTCTGGCGCTCCGTCGAAGACCTGCGCGACACGATGAACCTGAAGGAGAATATGAATCTCTCCACGCTGTCCGACGTGCTGGCCCTGCGCATGCACCGGACAGTGGCCGGGCAGATCAAGAAGGACATCAAGGACCCACGCGTTGCCCAGATGTTGGAGCACTTCATCCAATATGTCGGCTCCAGCCCGTTGGCCTCGCCCGCCGTGCTTTGCGGCATCGCCCAGATGCAGCAAGGGGAAGGCGTCTGGTACCCAATCGGCGGCACCCGTGCCGTTCCGACAGCCCTGACCCGCCTGGGCGAAGAACTGGGCGTCGACTACCGCACAGGTGTCGATGTCTCGAAGATCGAGCTGCAGGACGGCCGCGCCGCCGCCGTCATCGCAGATGGCGAACGGATGGTGTTCGACAAGGTCGTCTCCAACATGGATTCGGTTCGCACCTATAAGGAACTGATCGGCGGCGATGCATGGTCCGATTTCGGGTATCAGAAGCGCGAAGCGGCCTGTTCGGGCATCGTCCTCTATCTTGGGCTCGACAAAGCCTACGATCATCTGGCGCACCACAATTTCGTCTTTTCGCGCGACCCAGCGGAGGAATTCGGAGCGATCTATGATCAAGGCGTCCCCGCCCCCGACCCCACGGCCTACATCGCGGCGCCCGCCCGAACCGAACCGCAAGTCGCACCGGAAGGCGGCGAGGCGCTCTACATCCTTGTCCATACGCCGCATCTGCGGCCCGGGCACAATTGGGCCCAGATGCTCCCGGTCGAGCGCCAGAAAATCATGGATAAGCTGGCCCGCGCCGCCGGGATGGAGGACCTGCAGGATCGGATCGTCTTCGAACGCGCGCTGACACCCCAGGACATCCACGACCGCTATAAGGTGCTCGACGGCGCGATCTACGGCTTGGTCAGCCATGGCCGAGTCATGGGTGCGTTCAAACCTGGAAACCGATCCCGCCAGGTCCGCGACCTGTATCTTGCTGGTGGGTCAGCTCATCCCGGACCGGGCATGCCCATGGCCTTGATGTCGGGCTGGATCGCCGCCGACAGCCTGCACCAAGACGCGACCGCCAATCTCGTCGCCGCCGAGTAAGGCGGCGCGATGGGGGCCCTCCAGGATGACCCAGTCGCACTGCGGTCGCCCCGTATGGTCCGCTTCTTCACTGGCGTCATGCGGCGGCAAATGTTCGGCAGCTTTCGGGCTGTTCGCCTACTGAAGCCCGGATTGCCGGACCTGCCGCCCCACGCTCCGCTGGTATTCTATTCCAACCACCCAGGCTGGTGGGACCCAGCTTTCTTCATTGTCCTATGCGCCGAATTACTCCCCGATCACCAAGGCTACGGCCCGATGGAAACCGCGGCACTGGAACGCTACGGCTTCATGAAGCGCCTCGGGATTTTTGGAGTCGAGCCAGGCACCTCTGCAGGTGCTATCCGGTTTTTACAAGTCAGTGAACACCTGCTCTCCGATCCCGGACGAAGTCTGTGGCTCACCGCCCAGGGCCGGTTCGCCGATCCGCGCGAACGCCCATTGGAATTGCAGACAGGGTTAGCGCATCTGATGGCCCGCCTGCCAAACGCGGTCGCGATACCCTTGGCTATAGAATACCCATTCTGGTCCGAAAAACGGCCCGAGGCTCTGGCGGCCATCGGCACCCCGCTTCATGACAGCGCCAGCGATGCCGAGGGCTGGCAGAAGGCACTGACAGCCGCATTGGAAACCACCCAAGACCGTCTGTGCGAAGCTGCCATCGCCCGCGATCCGGCCCTGTTCGAGATCATTCTCGGCGGCAACAGGGGCGTCGGAGGTGTCTATGGCGCCTGGTCGCGGCTGCGCGATCTGGTCACCGGGCGCCGCCACAATCCTGATCATCTGACCGAGAGCTAGAGGCATACTATGGCCACTGTCCCGATCTTCCTCTCCTATCTCTGTCTCGCCTTGGGCGGGCTCTACGCGTTCGTCACCTTGGTGAACCTCTCGATCTTCCGTGCTCCGGCGCGACCCTCCGGCCCATCGCAGAATGCCGTCTCTGTTCTAATCCCGGCCCGGGATGAGGCGGATAATATCGGCGGCATCCTCGAAACGATCCTGGCGCAGCAGGATGTCGACCTGGAAGTTATCGTCCTCGATGACGGGTCCACCGACGGCACCGACCGCATCGTCGCCGAGGTGGCGGCCAGCGACCTACGGGTTCAGTTGCTGCGCGGCGCAGCCTTGCCGTCGGGCTGGAATGGGAAGCAACACGCCTGCCATCAATTGGCTCAGGCTGCCAGCAAGCCGCACTTCCTATTCGTGGATGCCGATGTCCGCCTAGCCCCCGATGCCATCGCCCGAATGCAGGGCTATCTCGCCAAACAGCGCCTTGACCTCGTGTCAGGCTTCCCGCGCCAGATCACAAAATCCCTACCGGAGATCGTCGTGATCCCCCAGGTTCTGGTATTGCTGCTCGGTTACCTGCCCTTTCCGATGGCGCGTATCTTCAATGGCCTAGGCTTCGCAGCGGGGTGCGGTCAGCTGATGCTGATTACCGCCGAAGCCTATCGAAGGGCCGGCGGGCATGAGGCCTTCCGCGACCGCATGCATGACGGGCTGAACTTGCCCCGAAACGTGCGAAAGAGCGGCGGCCGCACGGATATCCTGGATGCGACTCCCCTGGCTTCAGTGCGCATGTACGACAACTGGCCGGATATCTGGCAAGGTTTCACCAAGAACGCGACGGAGGGCATGGCCAAGCCAGTCGCCCTCCCCATTTGGACGTTTCTGCTCGGGGGTGGACATATCCTGCCGCCGATTTTCGCCTTGTTGGCCTGGACGATCGGCGCGACGGACGCTGCCTTGACGGCTGCTTTGGCGACCGGCTTAGTCATTCTGGCCCGCACCGTTCTGGCCTGGAAAGTGCGCCAACATCCCCTTTCGGTCGTGCTGCATCCGGTGGGTGTTGCCGTTACGCTCTGTATACAATGGTCCGCCCTGCGCGGCGCGAAACAGGGGCGCCGCGCGGTTTGGCGAGGCCGCGCCTACGACGTCAACTGAGCATATTCGCTGCGCTCATCCTTACGGCGCGGCATGTCTTTCAAGGCCTCAAAAGCGGAAAGCACTTTGTCGATGTCTTCCGTATCCATGCCAGCATTTACGGTCAGCCGAATGATCGCCTGGTCCTTCGGCACCGCTGGAGAACAGAAGACAGATCCAACGACGCCCGCGGCCACCAGGGCCCGGCGGAAAGCGACCGTATCGTCATCACTACCGATCAAGATCGAGATGATCTGGCTATCGCTCCGCGAAACGTCATAGCCGAGCTTCGCCAGGCCGATCCGCAAGGCCCGATGGTTTTCCGCGAGACGGAAGCGTCGCCAGGGATCGTCGCGCAGGATGTCCAGCACCGCTTCGAAGCCGGCGACTTCGTACCCCAAGACCGACGTCGAAAAGATCATCGGGCGGGCCTCATACCGGAGGAACGTCATCGCCTCGCGCGGCCCAGCCACGATTCCACCGCGGGCGGTCATCGCCTTGGATAAACCGATCGTCCGGAAATGTACCCGTTCCGCCAGCCCCAACGCGACACAAAGCCCGGCGCCATCGACACCGTGACATCCGAAGGAGTGCGTTTCGTCAACGACCAGGGCACAGCCAGTGGCCTCGGCGATCTCGACCATGGCGCGGAGCGGGCAGAGACTCCCATTCTGCGAATAAAGTGCGTCCACCAGGATCAGGCCCGGACCGCCAGCCGCGATCTTGGTCTGCAGATCGGTCGTGTCGTTGTGGGCGAAAACCGTCGGCGTTGCTCCGGAACTCAGGATCCCTTCCCAAAGCGACGCATGGGCCATCTTGTCGATATAAACCGGCGTCTCCGGGCCCGCGAATGTCTGGATCAGACCCACATTGGCGCTGTAGCCCGACATGCAAAGAACGGCACTTTCCGTTCCCAGCAGGTCGGCCATCCGCCGTTCGAACCGATGATGCGCATCGTCGCGGCCATGGGTGAAGACGCGCGATACGGCATCACCGTGGCCTTGCCGCAGCAGCGCGCGGGACTTGGCCAGACCAATGCGCGGGTCGCGAGCCAGCGACAGATAATCGTTCGACTGCATCATCACCGCGTCCGGCGGCGGAACATCGTCGCCCAGCACTGCAGCGATCCGATGCTCCCCGGTCTGCCAGTTGAAAGGAACCGCAATGCGATCGGCCAGGAAGCCCGGCAGGCGCGGTCCGGACCGGCGCAGCCATTTGACGGGGGCGTTCATGCCGAACCCTCCTGCAACGAACCGACCGGGGCAGGCACGGGTTGATCGCCTGATGCGGCCGCGCGCCCCCGGAAAATCTCCAGAAACAGATCGGGCTCCGGGCGGACCCGATAATTGTCGGTCTGATCCAGATAGATGATCGTCCCCTCCGCATCGATCGCGATTACCGTGGGCAGGACCGTATCCTTTGCATAGCCAAACAGCGTCAGACCGGACGGTGTACCGTCGGGCGCTGCGATTTGCAGCGACTGAGCCGCCTGCCCATCGGGGTCAGTCAGGAATTTCATATCCACGTCGAAACGTAAGGCCAGCGCCTCGGTCTGGGTCTGGGGCTGCGGGCTAATCAGCACGACATCCACACCCATTTCCGACAGGGCACGATACCGCGCTGCCAGTTCATTCACCTGGGCCATGCAGAGTGGGCACCAATTCCCCCGGTAGAACAGGATCAAGGTCCGGCCCCCCAGGAAGTCCCGGGATGAGACAGGCGCGCCATCCAAGTTCTGCACGTCGAATTCCGGCAAAGGGCCGCCCTGGCGCAAAGTTACGCTGGGGGTGCGGCCAAGATCAGAATAGATGAAGTCATACCATAGGAACGCCAAAGCCGCGGCGCTCGCCAGGATGGCCGGACCCCACCCGGACGCCGGCCCCGATAGCACCGCCAGTGCAACGCCCAGTGCCGTCACGAAAAGAAGCCCGGGCAAGTGCCGGGAGGTGCGGCCGCTGGGTTTAGCCAGCATCAAGACCGAAACGAAGCCTGGCAACGGCGCAGCGGCCAGAAGAACACCAAACCAGGGCATCACCGGATCACCGCCGATTAGTCGAACCAGCGCGAGACACGAAATCGCGGTTAAAACCAGAAGAACGGGGGTCAGCAGAAAGGACTTCAGGGCCATATCACCACTCCGGAGTTGCTGCCGGAAACCCGCTTCGGTCTCCGCTAACCCGTAGGTGAGGCAAGCCCCGCTGAACCCAAGGCATTTCACGGCGAGTTCACTCACCGTCATTCACATCCTCCGGAGAGATCCCGGGCAGGACCAAAAAATCGCCACTAGGCAAACAGAAAACGCACGGCGGCCGCCTGATCACCGCGTGCTTCGTTGAGCTTAATCCAGTTCTATTCGTAAACTGGCGGCTCCTCGCTCACCAGTTCCGGCCAATCCTCCGTCATGTTCAGGCCCATCAGCGGCTTGTTCCAACCCTTATGGCATGTGGCACAGGCCGCCTTCGGCGCGTCCGCATAGACCGGACCCAGTCTGTGGGGCGGATATTCAGGACCCAGCGGCTCTAGGAACTCGTTGTTCAGGTCCTGCACCATGGAAATCCCGAGCGAGGCCGTGGCCCATTGGGGCGTCACCTGACCGCCATCATAGAATGCACGGCTGTTATGGCAGAAGACGCAGTTCACACCCAAGCTGTTGGACATGTAGTTCATCAAAGAAAATGTCCGCTCGGCGTTCTGCCAGGTTGCGACGCCCTCATCGGAAGGTCGGTCACCAACCCGAGAATCCAGATCGTGCACTGCGATGATGTCGTATTCGAACAGATAGCGATAGAGAGCGTCCGACGGCAGCGACGTGAACTGCGACTGCGCGGTGGCGCTGTTCTGCACCGATGACCATCCGGCCGTCGAACGTGTTACCGGATCGATGCGGAACCAGATATTCGTCGGCACCGGTTGGCCGCGATGGCAGGTGTAACAATTTACCCCAACTTCGGCGTTGGCGTTCACATGGGCATCCCATTCTTCGTTGATGTACTGCGTCATCTGGATCATGCGGCGGGCGACGACGCTCTGGTAATTGTCGGGGTCCTCCAAGAGGTCGGGAATACCGGTCCATGACCGCATGGCCGCCAGGAGCCGATCGTAATTTTCCACCGACAAATCGGCGAGCAGCGGCTCTGCATCCGGATAGGCCTCTCCGGCCGTCTGGGCGCCAGGTTCCGGTGGGATCGGATCCGAGGAGACGTAACCCTCGATGGTCGGATCGGGCGCGCGGCTCGCGAATTCCACGACCTCCATCCCAATACCACGCGGGCCGGTCTGGATGGATGTGGTGGCGAAGGGCTGGCCATAGCTCGCCAACATGGCCGCGATAACGACTGCCCCACCGATTGCGCCGATCAGGATAGCGGGCCCGAAGATGTCCATGGGCCGCGCGTTGTTCCAGTCGTCAAACCACTTCGGCAACATGTCACTGGCCCTCCGGGGTATAGAGTTCGTACCCATAGGGTTCGAGGTAGGTGGGGGCGAACGAATGCTCCTGGGCCCAGATGAACCAGTTATCGACCACCGTCCCCGTCAGCAGGATCCCGATGCCGCCGGTAATGGGCGTCAGGACGGCGAACCACCACGCCCAGCGATGGATGCCTTCCATCGTGGCGTTGAACCCCATGGTCCATCGCCAAAACAGGCCCGCCCGCTCGGATGCCGTGCCGCGGTCATAGATCTGCTCAAGCTCCCGGTCGCCGCCATAACGGGTCACCCCGAGAATGGTGGCACCATGCATCGCGAAGAGCAGGACCGAGCCATAGAGAAATACAATGCTCAGACAGTGGAACGGATTGTAGTAGAGGTTGCCGTAGCGGATCGAGAACGCAGTGGTCCAATCCAGGTGTGGGAAAATCCCGTAGGGCACCATCTCCGACCAGGATCCCATCAGGATCGGGCGGAACAGACCCAGCACCAGGAAAAGCCAAATCGCCGCCAGGAAGGCCCAGGCCACGTGCTTCCCCATCTTGTGCTTCTGGGCCAGGCTGTAAGACCGCGCCCACCAAGTCATAACCGAGATCAAGAGAAAGAAGCTGGCGATCATGTACCAGCCGCCATCATTTAAGGGCGGCATCCGCAGACCGTATTGCGGGCTGGGTGGCTCAAGCGCCAGCCAGAACAATTGCCGGATGAATTCCGGAATCGACCAGCCGACCTGGCTCAGCATGTTGAGCCCGATGATGTTGAGCCACAACGTACCTGTCACCAGGCTGATCACGCCGAAGCCGCCCAGATAGATGGGCCCCAACTGCGCGTTGCCGAGCAAGCCGATCAACTGGCTAAAGCTGGTGCCCGTCGTCCGCTCGCGGCCAATCTCCAGTTCGTTGTCCATGCCCATTTCGGGTGCGCCCTGCACCTGAACCTGGGTGAAGATGTTCTGATACTCAGGTAGCCAGGACATCGTTCACACCTCCCCCTGCACGCCGGGCCAAATCGGCAGTTCCAGCCACCAGTTCCACCATTCAGGCCAACCTGCCGTCCAAAGGGGCCCGCTGATGATGATGCAGACGGCCGACCAGAACCCCGCATTGATCGCCAAGAGGAAGCCTAAGCGGTGGATGCCAAGGGTTCCGATCGAGTAGCCGATAAAATCGCGGAAGAACGTGTCTTCGTGGTCCGGTGTTTTGGCCTCTTCGCCCTTCTCCGGGTTCGCCGCCGACAGAACCAGCGCCCCGTGCAAGGCCAAGGCCAGCGTGGTGGTGAAGAAGAGCGTCACCGCCAGCATGTGGGCCGGATTGTAATGGAAGTGCAGATACGCGTAACCGGTGTTCGACACCCAATCGAGATGGCTGAAGATGCCATAGGGGAAGGCATGGCCCCAGCCACCCAGTAGGATTGGACGGAAGACGTTGAGCGTAACATAGGCGAAGATGGCGACGCCGAAGGCAAACGGCACGTGATAGCCCATGCCCAGCTTGCGGCAGATTTCGACCTCACGCAGCGCCCAACTGACGAAGGCGCCCACCGCACAGATGGTGATGATCTGCCACAATCCGCCTTCACGCAGCGGTGCCATTCCCAGACCATAGGCCAGATCCGGTGGGCGTATGTCGATCAGCCAGGGATTGAAAACCCCCTGCCACGCCGCGCCGATGAAGATGAGGGCTGTTCCGAGGGCTGCGAAAAAAGCGGTCGTGACCCCGAAGAAGCCGACATAAAACGGCCCCACCCAGAAGTCGAAAAGATCGCCCCCGATCAGTGTGCCGCCGCGCACACGGTATTTTCTCTCAAAGCTTAGCAGTGCCATCGGTTTCTGCCTCCGCAATTGACCGGTGGGTTGACGACCTGCCGGGTCAGTTTTGGGGTTGATGCCTAGGATTGATTGCCGCGGGCGAGCTCAACGCCCGCCCGCGGCCGAATCTATTCGGCCTGAGCTGCCCAGTTGGCGGTGCTCAGTTCGAACCAGTTGAAGCCCTCATAGGAGAGCAAGACGAGATGGATCATCACGGCGAGGAGGAACAGGAACACGCCCTGCGCCACAAAGACACGCCGAGGGTCAAAGACCAGCCAGATCTTATAAAGCTTCTGCATGATCAGAAGGCCCACCCAAACCAGGGAAAGACGATGTACGTGGCGAAGTGAGCGACGACCGCAACGGCCGAGAACAGGTAAAGTCCGCTCAAATACACCGCGTGCAGCTCTTGGGCCTGCTCGTCGGTTAGACCTGTAAAGGACAGGTCTGTTCTGTCAGCCATATGGATACAACTCCTTAGGGACTGACGCCGCACACCCTGCGGCCGGGCCCCAGCACCGCCTCATTGCAGTGCCGGCCGTCCCACCCCCTTGGGGGTGAAACCGTTCGCCCCGTCCCGCCCGGCCAGAGGTGAGGGGGCTTTCTTCGAGCCCAAACGTGTCTGACGTGCTCGGGCTTAAGTCTTGTCCGCCCCGCCTGCGGGGCTGCCGCTCAGATCGAGCAGATCGTGGTCGTCACATCCTTCGCGCGGGTCCAGGCATCGGCGACAATGCCCGGGCGTGGCGTGGCATCCGACTGCACCGCCGCGGAGATCGCGCGGATCAGCGCCAAAGGCAGCGACACCGCAAAGATCGGGACGAAGTACATCCAGTATTCCCAGCCCGGCTCTTTGCGAGACCGCGCAATGGGCGTGTTCGAGGTCATGTCAGACATGGACATCCTCCTTGGCTTTGGGTGGATTCGGGGCCAGGCGCGCGACCGTGTCGACATCGACACGGGCCGCGCCCGCTTTCAAGGCTGCCCGCTCGGCTTCGTCGCGGAGCGACTTGGCAGCAGAAATGCGGGTCAAAACAGGGAAGCGTTCGACGATCCGGTCGAGAAGGGATTGCGCCTCTGGCTCCCAGGGGAAGTCACGCTTCAACTGGCTGGGCGTCGCCTCGGTCGTGTCCATTTCGCTGCCCAACGGCAGAATGTGGAACAGTGCATCGAAGAGTCCGTTGCATATCTCCTGCAGAAGATATGTCGCGCCCGCATACCCCATGAACGGCGTACCGGTGGCCCGGCGAATAGCGGCGCCCGGAAACCCGGCGGGGATAAAGGCGGGCTTCGGCCCGAACCCGCCGGCCGTCTCGGCCATATACATCTTCTCGTTGATGGACCCCAACACGACCAAGGGCCGCTTGGTGGCGATCAACTCGCGCACGTTATCGTTGTCGGTTTTCTTCCCGGCCAGACGCGGGACCGCAAAGGCGCAAGGCAGCCCCAAATCCTCTTCCAGGAACAGCCGGATGCCGCGAGTATAGGTCTCGTTCGACACGATCGCAAAACTCGCAGTGGCGAAGAAATCCTGCGTTACCGACCGCCAAAGATCCCAGACCGGCTTCAACGTGGAGTGCTTCTCGGTCTCGATAAACGGCTCCGGGTCCAGCCCGAGCAAGTCACCCAGCGCCCGAAGGAACGCCGTCGTCGAATCCACGCCAATGGGGGCCTGCAGATACGGCTTGCCCAGCACTTCGGCCAGGCCGCGCCCGAACTCGCGATACATGCAGACGTTGACGTCGGCATTCACCAAGCCGCGCATCTCGGCCAGATGGGCCCCGAGCGGCATGATCATGTTGATCTCGGCCCCGATCCCTTCAACCAGACGCCGGATCTCGGCCAAGTCGGAGGGCATGTTGAAGGTCCCATACATGGGACCCAAGATGTTCACGCGCGGCTTTGCACCCTCCTCCCGTTTCGCCTCTTTGGGCATCCGGCCCTTGGTCATAGCGAACTCGGTGAAGATCCAAGTCATGGCCCGGTCGGCGGCCTGCCACTGATCTTCGTCGATGGTCCGTGGGAGGAAGCGTTGAATGTTTGTCCCCTCTGGCGTCACCCCGCCGCCGATCATCTCGGCGATGGACCCTGTGACCACTACAGCAGGCAGAGCCGGGTCCAACGTTCCCCACGCGCGCTTCATAGCGCCCTCGGTTCCGTCCCGGCCCAACTCCTCCTCGCCCAGACCCGTCGTTACAATGGGCAATTCGTGGGGCGGCAGGGCATCGGTGTAGTGCAGCACCGATGTCACCGGCAGGTTCTCACATCCAACCGGCCCATCAATCACGACCTGCAAGCCCTTAACGGCACAGAAGGCGTAGACCGCCCCCCAATAGCCACCGGCCCGATCATGGTCCTGAACTAGCATCGCGCCCGCCCTTCATCCTTCCGGACACACGACTGGGTTTGGAGAAGTGTCCTGGCATATCCCCCCATACCAGACATCAGATCATTTGCGCGGCCTTCTCGGCCCGCGCCTTCTTTTCAAGCTTCTTCTGATGCGCCGCCCGGAAATCCGGCCGCAGGTTCGGCGCACCTTCCCAGACTCCAGCGGTGTCGTCGTGTCCGACCCCGTCGAAGAAGGACTTCATACGACCCATGCGGTCGCGATTGCCCATGGCGGCCTTGACCACTTGCTGCAGCGAACCAGCGCCCGCAGGTCCCATCAAGGGCCGGGCCGAAATCAGGTTCGTGAAGTAGAGCGATGGAATTCCAAGCTCCTTCGCTTTCTGCACCACCGGTGTCGTCCCAACGGCCAGATCGGGCCGTTCGCCCTCGACCACCGACAGGTCATCTTCCAGCGACGCGCGGAATTTTACCGTCACGCCTTTGGCTTCCAGCCACTCGACATCCGGCGCCGACCAAGGCGTTTTTGGGCAGGCCGTGCCGACGTAAGGCACATCCGCCCCGCTCTCGATCAGCAGTCGGGCGACCAACAACTCCGAACCCTCGTAGCCCGACACCGTCACAGTCCCGGCGATACGGCTGCCAGACAGAGCACCCTTGATCGCCGGGAGGAATTGGTTCTGCGCCTCGGCAACTTTCGAAGCTTCGATCCCAAAGGCATCGCCGACTGAAGCGAGCCACGCTGCCGTACCGTCCACACCCACGGGTGCGGACCCGAGAATCGGGCGTCCGGCCGCCTGAAACTCCCGCACGGCTGCGGTATAGAAGGGATGGATCGCGGCGACAGCGCCGCTATCCAACGCAGAATAGAACTCGCGCCACTCACGGCAGGGAACGACCGGACCTGCCGCCAGACCGAGTGGCGCGAGCATTCCCGCGAGACCCAGGGGATCTGCAGGAAACATTTCGCCCAACAGCGTCAGCGTTGGACGATCGGATTTGCCCGCTTTCGGGGCAGGCACCGGGCCTGCCGCGATTTCTTTTCGGGCGTAGGAAAGCATGGCGCCGGCCAAGACATCCTTGGCTTCGGCGTGGGTGGGGATTCCGAAGCCAGGCACATCAATCCCGATGATCCGGACCCCATCGATTTCGTCAGGCAGCAGCCGGAGTGGCACCCCAGAGGCGGTGGGAACGCAGAGATTGGTCACCACGATGGCGTCCAGCTTCTCGGGATCGGCCAGTTTGTGGACGGCTTCCCGAATGTCCTCAAAGAGCTTGCCTGTGACCAGCGTCTCGCTGTCGAACGGCACATAGCCCACCGACCGCCGCGCGCCATAGAAGTGGCTGACGAAGGTCAGCCCATAGACGCAGCAGGCAGAACCACTGAGCACCGTCGCCACCCGGCGCATCCGAAGCCCCACGCGCAGCGACCCAAATGCCGGGCACATGCTTTGCGGCTTATCGTGGGGCCCAACCGGATAATCGGCCTTGTACCGATCCAGCAGATCGCCCTGCCCCGCCTCCCGCGCGGCAGCCTCGAAGGTCTCCGGCGTCGAACACCCTCCGGCTTCGGAAGACATATGCCGCAGGTCGTCAGGCATCGTCGTAGACAACCTCCAACGATGGCTTCTCCTCGTAGAACTTGCCGCGCATATCGGCGTCGGTCGCCGGCTCCAGCACCACACCCGCACCCGTCTCAGAACCATCGAACAGTCCGAGCAGCCCATCCTGATCCAGCGGTGTTGGCCGTACCGGTGGCGCCTCAGCCACGTTCAGCCCCAGCTCGGCGAACAATCCACCCCAGGGTCCAGCGGCCGTTCCGACAATCTGATAATTCGCTGATTTCTTACGCAAATCATCGTCTTGCGGAATGCTCGCTAGAACCGGAATTCCCGCTGCCTCCGCGAAAGCCTGCGCCTCGCCCGACCCGTCATCCTTATTCACGACCAGTCCGGCGACGCCGACATTTCCGCCCAGCTTGCGGAAATACTCGACAGCCGAGCAGACGTTGTTGGCCACGTACAGCGATTGAAGATCGTTCGATCCAACCAGGATCACCTTCTGCGCCATGTCTCGCGCGATGGGCAGGCCGAAGCCGCCGCAGACCACGTCGCCCAAGAAGTCGAGCAGCACATAGTCGAAGTCCCAATCATGAAAGCCCAACTTCTCCAGAAGCTCGAACCCATGGATGATCCCGCGCCCACCGCAGCCGCGGCCCACCTCTGGCCCGCCCAGCTCCATGGCGAACACGCCGCCGCGCTTAAAACAGACGTCGCCGATCCCGACCTCTTCCCCGGCCAGCTTCTTCCGCGTCGAGGTCTCGATGATCGTCGGACAGGCCTTGCCACCGAATAGCAGCGACGTCGTATCCGACTTTGGATCACAGCCGATCAGCAGCACACGTTTGCCCTGCTCCGCCATCATGTGGCTCAGGTTGGCCAGCGTGAACGACTTGCCGATCCCGCCCTTGCCGTAGATCGCGATGATCTGCGTTTTCGACGTCGGTTCCTCGGTGACGATATCGGCCAGGTCCTCACCTGCTTCGTCACGCAAACGATCGGAGAAATCCTTCAGGCCAGGGTCGCGCCCATCGGCGCGCAGATCGGGTATGTCCTTCACTGCACGTCCTCCCAGTCGATCAACATCTTGAGGCACGCGGTATCCTCGAACGCCGTGCGATAGGCGCCCTCGGCCTCGGCGACCGGGCGGCGATGGGTAATCAAGCCGTCGAGCGACAGAATCCCAGCCTCCACCAGATCCCGCGTCGCAATCAGATCCTCACGGCTCCATTCTGCACTGATCCGCAACCGCGCCTCACGCATGAACGCGGGCGGATATGCAAAAGTCAGCGGTTTGGCATAGAACCCGGCCAGAACGATCTCCCCGCCCTTGGCCAACCGACGCACCAAATCATCGAGCAATGCGCCATTGCCGGACGCATCGTAGATGCACCCATAATTCGTCCGCTCATCACCGGCTGGATCGATCACCTCATAACCGTCGGCGCCATCGCGGCGCTCGGCACAGGTTTCCCACACCACCGGCTTGCCACCGGCAGCCACGGTCAGTCTTGCCAACAGGCGTCCGAACGTTCCATGCCCGACGATCAATTCCGGCAACTCGACCCGCAGGCCCGCAATCGCGTGCCTCGCCGTCGCGGCCAAAGCCAGCAGCGCACCCTGCGCCCCGTGGGCCGCATCGATCTTCACCAGGCGATCCGCGTCGGCATGCACATGGGACGCAGCCGCGCCGAAGAGCCCGCGGGCTCCGTCGTAGCAATCGGCCCCCGGAACAAAGACCCGGTCGCCCGGTTTGAACCCCGTGGCCCGCGGTGCATCCAAGACTTCGCCGACTGCTTCGTAGCCCGGCACCAAAGGATAGCCCATGCCTGGAAACGGCGGCATCTCACCGGACCAAAGCAGCTTCTCTGTCCCGGTGGAAATCGCCGAATGTCGGATTGCGACGGTGACAGACGACTCACCCGGATCCGTCAGTGTCAGCCTGGAGACGTGAATATCTCCGGGCCCATCCATCATGATCGCTGTGGTCTGCATTGGTCTGTTTATTCCGTCCCTGAATCGCCCGGTCGCAGCGAACCTCGTATCGTCACTCTACCGTGACACCCAAAGTTGTCAACTAAATTGGACACCTAGAATGTCAGGGACGTACAGCCGTAACCACACTCGTCACGAATGGCCGGGAAGACCGTGGGCGGCGCACATCATCGAAGCCCGCCTTTCGAAGAAGATCAGTGATTTCCCACGAAGGACGGGCTTTCCCCGTCGCCATGGCCATGCAGTAGAAGCGGAAATAGACATCGCCGCTGCGGTTGGGCCTGCGTCCACCCGTCATCGGCTCGCTCACAACCACGCGTCCGCCGGGCGGCAAAACCTCACGAACGGCGCGCAAGAGCGCCATCACCGTCTCGTCAGAATGGTCGTAGAGAACCCTGATCAATGTGACCGTATCAGCGCCTTCGGGAAGGGCCTGATCCCGGAAGCTGCCCGGCGTGATCTGGCTTCGCTCGCTCAACCCGGCGCCTGCGAAGCGCGACTCGGCGGCGGGCACCACGGCAGGCAGATCGAACAAATGCAGACGAGGCCCCGCATGCCTCTGCCCCAGCGCCGTCAGGAACGCCCCAGTGCCGCCACCAACATCCAAGACATGCCGCGCCTTGGACAGATCAATCAGGCGCAACGTCTCTTCGGCCACCAGAACTTGGCTGTCGGCCATCAAATCGCTGTATCGCTGAGCCGTCGACGGATCGGTCGCCGCCCTAGCGCCAAAGACGTAAGGCCAAAACTGCGCCAATTTCGTCTCTTCGCCTCGTAACACCGCCAGGGGGTCGGCCATATCGCGGTAAAGCACCGAATGGTGGGAAATCATGCCCTCCAGACCCGGCACACCAATCAGCGCCGCGCCGCGACGTGCGATCCGATACCGATCGCCGCGTCGGACCATAAGCCCCAGCGCACAAGCGGCATCGCACAGATTGCTTATCCTGACCGCAGAGATCCCCGTGCCCAAGGCCAGCGCGCCCGCATCAAGCGGGCCGTCTTCCATCAGCCGGTGCAACAACCGCAACTCGACCACGGCGGCCAGGACCTGAGACTGCACGAACCCCGCAACCAGATCGAACAACGCCTCGCCATCTGCACGCGCGATCCGCCGCAGCCCTGGCACTGCCGAAACGAAGGATTGAAAGCGCCGTGACGCCACCAACCGCATCAGCCAACCTGCGCCAGGTCGGGCAGGCTGGATCGGGACTTGGTCTGCGAGCGTCACGCCAGATCCGCCAGGATCATTCGGCAGCATGGATCTTGGAATGTGCGGGCGTCAGCCGCTCCGCCGTCTTGCGAACCATCTCGGCCAACATCGCCTCGCCCGGGCAGGCTGGGATCGACGCGATGGCGCCGGACAGGATGTCTTCCAGCCGCCGCACGGCACCCTGCACACCCAGTTCGGTCACGGCCGAGGGCCGTCCATGCAGCGCATCCTGACCCATAGGTTTGCCCGTCACATCTTCCGATTGCAGCGCGTCCAATAGGTCATCCGCCACCTGGAAGGCCTCGCCGATGCGCGCACCCAGTTCGGTCCAGGGCTCGGCATCTTGCCCGGCGGCGATAGCCCCCATCCGGGTCGCCGCCGTGAACAGCGCTCCCGTCTTGGCCCGGTGATACGTGGACAGGTCGATGACATCCTCCGCCTCCCAAGCCTGCCCGGCGCAAATTCCATTGGGTGCGCCAGTGTAGTGGGACAACTCGCCAATGAGGCGCCCCGCTCGCTCCGGCTCCGACCGAGCAGCGCGGCCGAGAACATCGAACGCCAGCACGATCAGGCTATCGCCGGTCAGAAGGGCCAGCGATTCGCCGAAAGCCACGTGGACCGCAGGCTTGCCTCGCCGGGTCGCGGCATCGTCGAAACAGGGCATGTCGTCATGGACCAGAGATGCGCAGTGGATCAGTTCCAGCGCGGCCGCGGCGTCCGATGCAAGGCCCGGCCGATCATCACCGCATGCCAGCGCCACCGACAAGGAAATCGTTGGACGAATCCGCGCCCCGCCAGGCTTCACCGCATGAACCAGCGCCTTGCTGAGCTTACCTGGACATCCATGCCCCGTGCTGCGCGACAGCGCGGCGTCAATGGCACCCTCGATTCGTGATGTCAGAGGCATGGTCCCACCGTCCCCTCGCAATGTCAGCTTGACGTGACAATATGTGTAACAGAATGTAGACACATACGGATGTTGTCAACGCCAGAGGACCGGGATGGCAAACCGCATCACGATCGTAGGCGCCGGGATAGGCGGCCTCGCGGCCGCCATGCGCTTGTCGGCGGCAGGTTGCGACGTGGCCGTGATCGAACGCCATTCAGCCCCTGGCGGCAAGATGCGAACCGTGCCCAGCGTCGCGGGTCCCGTCGATGCGGGCCCCACCGTCATGACCATGCGTCCGGTCTTCGAGGAACTCTTCCAAGCCTGCGGCACCGACCTCTCGACCCATATCACGTTGGAACCGCTCGACATCCTTGCCCGCCACTATTGGCCCGATGGCTCCAGCCTCGACCTCTTCGCCAACTGGAAGCGCTCGGAAGCTGCCATCCATAGCTTCGCCGGAGCCCAGGCCGCCATGGAATTCGCCCGCTTCCACGCGACGGCCCAGCGCCTCTACCAGGCCTTCGAAGCGCCCATGATGCAGGCCCCCAGCCCGACCCTGGCAGGCCTCACCGCCACCATCGCCCGCAACCCCAGCCTGATCCCCGCCATGGCTCCCGGCCGCTCCCTCGCCACCAGCCTCGCTGCCCAATTCACCGACCCGCGTCTGCAGCAACTCTTCGGTCGCTACGCCACCTATGTGGGCGGCTCACCCACCGCATCTCCGGCGCTCCTCTCCCTTATCTGGCACGCCGAATCCAGAGGCGTCTGGGCCGTCCAAGGCGGCATGCACAAGCTCGCCCAGGCCATGCGAACCGTCGCCGAATCCCATGGCGCCACCTTCCACTTTGACACGAAGATTACCGAGGTAGAGACAAAGTCCGGCAATGTCACAGCCATCCACACCGCCACAGTCCGCCTCCCCACCGACGCCGTCGTCTTCAACGGAGACCCCCGCGCGCTCCAGACCGGCCTACTCGGCCACGCAGTCGCCAAAACTATCTCAAGCAAAGCCGTCGCCCCGCGCAGCCTTTCCGCCTTCGTCTGGTCCTTCGCCGCGACGCCCACCGCGCTGCAACCTGAGCACCACAACGTCTTCTTCGCCCGAAGCCCGAACTCCGAATTCGCCGAGATCGCCGAAAACCGCCTCCCCACGGACCCCACCCTCTATGTCTGCGCCCAAGACCGCGGCGCGGGCGCCCAGCCAACCGGGCCCGAACGCTTCGAAATCATCCTCAACGGGCCCCCGCGCCCCGGAACCCAGCCAGACCCGCAGGAGACGATCCAATGCCAAAAGACCACGTTCGAGACCCTGGCGCGGATGGGGCTGACCTTCGACGAAACGCCGCCGACCACGTCGCTGGCGACGCCCGAGACCTTCAACGACCTCTTCCCAGCAACCAACGGATCCCTATACGGGCGATCCCCGCACGGGATGATGGCAGCCTTCCACCGGCCGAGGGCCCGGACAGCGATCCAGGGTCTCTATCTCTGTGGGGGCGGGGCCCATCCGGGGGCGGGTATCCCGATGGCGACACTGTCCGGCAAGCACGCGGCCGAGGCGATCTTGCAGGACCTCGCTTCGACATCGACGTCCCGCCGGACGGCTACGGCTGGTGGTATGTCGACGGCGTCTCGCACGATGGCCGCCACGCCATCTCGATCATCACCTTCATAGGGTCCGTCTTTTCGCCCTGGTATGGCTGGTCCGGGCGCCGCGACCCGGACAACCATGTCTGCGTCAACGTCCTGATGTCCGGCCCTGGCGGTCGCTGGACCATGACCGATCGGGGCCGCACCGCCCTGCGCCAGACACCAGATACCATTAAGATCGGCCCGTCGGGCCTGCATTGGGACGGTGACAAACTGGTCATCGAGATCGACGAGGTCTCCACCCCCCACGGTCAGCGCATCAGGGGCACCGTAACCGTCACCCCGCGCGGAGTGACGGATGTGGAAGTCCCGCTCAAATCCGATGGCAGTCATATCTGGCGCCCCCTGGCCCCGGCCTCCGACATCCAGGTGGAGATCGATCGCCCCGGCTGGTCCTGGTCGGGCCATGGCTATCTGGATTCCAACTTCGGCACCGCCGCCTTGGAGGCTGATTTCAAGTACTGGCACTGGGGCCGCTTCCCTGTCCCCGATGGCCGGATGATCTTCTATGAAGCTGAGTTGCGCGACGGAACCGAAACCCGGGTCGCGCTCCATTTCCACGATGACGGATCGGTTCACCCGGTCGAGTCGCCCCCGCCGCTCACACCGTTCCGGCCCTCCCCTTGGTTGCTGCGGCGAGAAACCCGCTGCGATCCGGATAAGAAACCGAAACCCATCCGCGCCATGATTACCGCGCCCTTCTACGAACGCGCCGTGGTAGAAACGACGATCCACGGTCACCGTTCGACTGGTGTTTGGGAGGCGCTGGATTGCGACCGGTTCAAAGCCTGGTGGATGAAACCGCTGCTGGCGGTACGGGTGCCCCGGCGCCCGGGATGGACGTTCCCCGAATGAACTAGGGAAGCACGGAAGCAAGGGCCGCTTGCGGCCCGGCGGGGGCCCCCCCCGGCCGCCCCCCCGCCCCCCGCGGGGGCCCCCCCCCCCCCCCCCACTTGGTTCGCTTTCCTAACGTGCCCCCCCCCCCCTCCCTCGCATACACACTAGGACCCGTTGTGGCGACGCCGTCGCACTGAG
>JBCDCS010000002.1:0-43973 GCA_039181205.1 Pseudomonadota bacterium | reverse complement strand
TGCGTTCAGTTGACCGGTACTAATTGTCCGATAGGCTTGATTTGATCCAGTAGAAGCCTGGCTTTTCTGGGTGAGATCAGAAGCATACGCACATATAGGCGTACGCGACTTGGAATTCGGTGTGTTTCCTCGGTTTGGTGGTCATAGCGCAAGCAAAACACCCGGTCCCATCCCGAACCCGGCCGTTAAGTGCTGTAGCGCCGATGGTACTGCGTCTTAAGGCGTGGGAGAGTAGGTCACCGCCAAACCTAGGAAGCACACCGAACGTATCTCTCGAATGATGGCATTACCCAACAACAATACTGCTCGGCACAGGCTTAGGCCTTTGGGGTATTTCTCTAAGAACGAGAACCAAACGGTTCTAGTCAAAAGAAATGGTATGAGCGGGCGCTGGTTATCCAAGCGCCCTGCGAATTTGAGCCCGACTGAGGGTGACAACAAGAACCGGTCGAGACGACAAACCAGCCCGCGCCAGATACGGATCCGATTGCTCCGCCACCACCGGCAAAGCAGGTAGTTTCTGTCATCAGCGATTGTTCCGTTAGCACGGCGAGATCCGTCCCCTACGTACTTCCCAAAAATGGACCAGACCGCCGTGCCCGAACCTCCCAGAGCGGCTGCTAAGCCATGGGCTGACTAAACTTGTGACTTCGGCCGAATGTACTCAGCGGCGACGAATATATCCGCCAGCCCCTTGCGACTCAGGACCCATCGTCATAGCTACACGCTGTTGGCGCGGGATGGAGCAGTCCGGTAGCTCGTCAGGCTCATAACCTGAAGGTCGCAGGTTCAAATCCTGCTCCCGCAACCACCTCAACCACACGCCCCGCCACTTCATCCGACTTCGGCAATTTCGTGAGTGATGCCAGCCGGCCGTGGACCTCGATCGCCAGGCCTTTCTCTGTCTTTTTCACGACTACGCGGGCGATCAGCGACTGCAGGGACTCGATGACCGACGGGTCTAGCTTGCCGAAGTCGGTCAGGCGCTTCCCCAGATCGTCCAGCATATCGAGGTAGTGCTGCAGGGCGGCCGGGTGCAGGTCGACGACCGGCGCCTCCGCCGCCGCTTCCGCCAAGGCTGCCTTGGCTTGTTCGTGGCGTTCCCGCAGAGCACGAATGGCGGCAATGGCATCTTCCCCGTCCGTCACGCCCCGAACGTACAGATCGTGGGCCCGATCAAAGGCGGCCTTCGCCTTGCTGGCGGCGGCCTCTAGCGCACCGCGGTCTTTCCGGCGGCTGGCGGCCAGGGCGATCCGTTCTTCGTGATAGGCCCGGAGGTATTCTCTCACGTAGGTTTCGTCCCTCAGCGTCTCTGCCAGCCCCGACAGGACCGCTTGTTCCAACCGATCGACCCGCACGTAGTTTTTGGCATCGCACGTGCCGGATTCGCGCGCGCCGACGCAGGCGGCGTAGGGCACGCCATCCCGCGTCCCCTGCCCTGTCATCCTCTGCCCGCACGCGCCACAGACCAGCAGCCCGGACAACGGCCGCTTGGGCCGCCGACCTACCGGCGCCCCGGCGGTGCGCGTGCGCTGTCTGCGCCTTGCCCGGACCGCCTTGAAAAGGTCTTCCGGCACGATCCGCAGCGCCGGCACCTCTTCCCTGATCCATTCCTCTTCCGGACGGACCCGGCTGACCCGCTTACCCGTCTCCGGGTCGCGGATCATCATCTGCCGATTCCAGATGCGCACCCCGTTATAGAGATCGTTCCACAGGATCCCGTAGGACCGGGCTTTGCTGCCGTTTAGGGCCGACGCGTTCCATGTCTTTCCCCGCGGCGGAGGCACGCCTTCGGTGTTCAGCAGCCCGGCTATCTCCCGCGGCGTCGCGCCGTCGACGTATAGCCGGAAGATGCGCCGGATCGTCTCGGCTTCGTGATCGATGATGGTCAGTTCGCCCGGCTTGCCCGGGACCGGTGCGTACCCATAGGACCGCCCGCCGGCCGATCGACCGCTGCGGACCACACCCTGCAGCCCGCGGTGTGTCTTGTCCTTCAAGTCGCGCATCCACAACTCCCCCATCAATCCCCGAAGTCCGACGCTCATAATGTCGGCCCTTCCCTCGTGGACTGTCTGGATGCGGATGCCGGCGAATTCGAGACGTTTGTAGATGCCCGCCAAATCGCCCTGGTCGCGGGACAAGCGGTCGAGCGCTTCCACGATCACCACATTGAACGCCTTGGTTTGGGCCTGCGCCAACAGATCCATGATGCCGTCCCGGCCGATCAAGGTGGCGGACGTCTTGGCCCGATCTTGAAACGTCGCGACGACGTCGAGGCCCTCACGCCGAGCGAGGTCCCTACACACGGCGATCTGGTCGCCTATGGATTGGTCGGACTGTAGGTCGCTGCTGAATCGCGCGTAGATGGCGGCACGGCGCCGAGCTTGGTCAGACATGGCGATTCCTTCTGGGGATCCCTCGCACTATCGGCCCTGGCCTGCGCCCGTGCCAAGGCCCGAACGAAGTTCAGCAGCTCGGGGTTGCTGGGGGACGTTTGTGCGGCGGGCACCCTAGGCCACCCCTTCTTGGATCAGGTCTTCGACAAACCGGATGCGATCAAACAGGTATTCGCCGCAGTTCTTGGCCCATGCGTTGCCCAGGGCCTTGTATCGTGGCCCGTCAAAGGCTGGCTTCCCATTGTGGATGACATCCGTGTATCCGTCCGGCAGGCCCATAAGGCGCTCGCATTCCAACGGTGTCAGCCGCCGTACGGTATATCCATCGGTGACGGCCAATTGTCCGCCAGCGTTCTGGTGGCTGTTCGCGTGCCCCATGCTGCGTAGTGTCGGAGCGACGCCATTGGTGGCCACCTGAACCTGAGTGCCCTTGCAATCGAAGACGACAATCGGTGAGTGCCCGGCTGCCGTGAGCGGATGGCACGGATCCCCGGGCTGTGGATTCGAATAATTGCCCGGTGAGGTGATCTGCGTCGGGTCGTAAACAACAATAAGATTTTGACGTCCTGTCCCATCGTCACTGGCATCAAACCCCTCGCCACGAAGCGAATATGCCACATCCGGTGCGCATATAGGGATCAGCCCCCCGTCTAGCTCGAAGTCGGTTCCGAGGCCGCCACCGCCGCCAGCGCGCGCGCTAAGAGTTCCGGCAACTGTTTGCCCCGCTTCTTGGCGCGGCGCAGGTTTCTCCTGCATGCTTTCGGGGTCAAGAAGTACCGCCCCGGCAGGGCGCCAGTCTCCAGGATACCCCACAAAGAAGACACGCTTCCGTCGCTGGGGGACAGCGCGTGGGAGGCTGGGAACTCGGACATATTGAGCGTCAAGAGTGATGAACCCGCCATGATAGCCGAGTTCGCCCGCACCGGCCATGAAACACCAAAGCGCATGGTCTTCGACAGCGTTGTAGTCGTCTTCGACCAGGATCTCTGTCCCGTCTTCGGGTCCGTCGTCGCCGTCCAGGTCACGGCCCGGTGGACACGTATCGGGAGCCTTGTGGGAAACCGCTGATAGAACGCCGGGGACGTTTTCCCAGACCAGCCACCGGGGGCGGTAGCGATCAGCGATTGCAAGATAGGTGAGCGCGAGGTTGCCTCGTGGGTCAGCAAGGCCCTTGCGAAGTCCGGCCACGCTGAAACTTTGGCAGGGGGTTCCTCCGCAGAGAACATCGATGTCTGCATTGGGCCACTCCTGGAACTTGGTCATGTCGCCGAGGTTGACGGCGTCGGGGAAATGATGCGCGAGGACGGATTTGGGGAACGGAGCCACCTCAGACTGGTATCTCCAATCGATCCATGGGGCGGACAGCTCGGGCACCCCGATGCCGCTGCAAACGGTCATGCCGATCATCCCCGCCACCTCTTGACGCCAGCAATGCAAGCCATGGCAAACAACAGCAGAACGCCCGCCGCTGGCGTGGGGACCGCTGTCAAGTTGGCCGTGCGGTCGGCGTCGCGGTGGCGGCTGACATACTTGACGCGATCCGTGCGTCCGCCCGCTGAACCGATCAGGAAGCCCTTGCCTCCGATCTTGAACGCGCCCTTGAAGCCGCCACTCTCTGATCCGGTGAACAGCGCATCTCCATAGCGCGCCTCGTATGCCGTCGCGGACCACACGGGCAGGAAGTCAGCGTCGGCCACCTTTAGCATCTCGGGTTCGCACGTATCGATGATTGTTGCAGCGTTCATCGCATCCGCGCACATCGGGATCGGTGCCGCCGCCTTCCCGCCGGGCAGATCGTCGCCCAGGAACAGGATGCACAGGCCGCGATGATCGACGTCCGACCCCATCATCAAGATCGTCCGTTCATCTTCGACCACGGGCCAAAGGCAGGGCGGGGTGACTGTGCTGGCCCGGGCGGACACCGTGAACGTGCCGGCCGCGATGGCGGCGACCGTGGTGCGCGCCACGAGGCGGGCGGCATAGATGGCCGCGGGAATCATGTCGGTGCCCCCAGGATCAACCACTGGAACAGCTCGCCGATCACGGCAATGCAGGTTACCACGACCGCCATCGCCGCACCGGCTTTCACCGCGCCGACAACCCAGAACCCGTCCTGCGCCACAAGCGCGAAGACCAAGGCGCCGATGATGAACCCTGCGATCCCGCCGGCCAGCGCGCCTTCGAAAGCTGCGTGGGTGAACGCGCCGATCATGGCGCCGCCGGCCCATCGTCGGTGTCCGCCGGCGGCAAGAGCGGGACCAGTGTGCGCGGCACGCGGTTCTGCCATGTCTCGATCAGGTAACCGCCCGCGCGGGTCTTGCCGCGGGTGATCCGGTATTCGAGTCCCTTGGGAAGCCGGTCTTCGATGTGATTGATCACGCCCAGGTCCAGCAGGTGTTCCCGCAACAGCCGGTCGCGGATTTCGTCTTCGGTGACGGTCGTGGACACCGTCATGCGGCGTGTGCGGGTCATGGCAGAGACCTTCCTTTATTGGCCAGACGCAGCAGGACGTCGGCGTGGCAGGGTGCATCGAGGGCGCAGAAACAGGCGAGGTCGCGGCCGCGTAGCTCGGGCAGGCGGTCTAGGATGATCTTGCGGCGGGCCAGCATGCCCGTCCGCCACTTGACCCGACCGATGTCCGTGAGGTTGTTTGGAAGGCCGCCGAGGCCGACGCCTGACAGCCATGTGTCAAACAGCGCAACGACGGCCTCGGCGCTTTCGGCGTGTGGGCAGGGCAAGGTGGCAAGCACGCGCATGCCCGATGGGTTGAACATGCTGGCCAGTCCCTCTGGCCCCCGTTCGGGATACCGGGGCGTGCGCAGCGGGGCACCCCGTGCCAGCGCCCATGGATTGCCAAAGATCGTGGCCCGCGTGACCACGCGCGCACCTTCCGGTTTCCGCCACCCCTTTGTGCGACGCAGTTGGATGCGGCGGGGAATCATCTGTTTGCCGCGTCCTGACCGGATGAAGCTTTCGACGCCGCAGACTGCAGGGCGACAACATTCGACTCTCCTGTCGGCCCGACGTCGGCATCCGCTTCCACCACATCCTGTTCCTGGGGCAGGGGCCAGGGCATTGCTTGAACGGCTTTGTCCTGCGCACCGTGGGCCCAAAGGCGGGGTTTGCCTGCGTCTGGGTGCGGACCAACCGCGACAAGGATCCGGGCGACCGTTGCGTCCCGCGCCATATCCCAACCAACCTTCGGTCCGATCACAATCTGCCGCTTCATGGCTTCGCAGAACTGGCGGATCAGGGCGGGCGAACCGGTTGAGAAAGCCTCGCCGAACTTCGTGAGAATCGACGCCGGCACGCCATAGGGCCGCAGATATCGCGCCATGATCAGTTCGCGTTCCCGCGCACCGGGTAGTGCCACGTCGATATGCACATCGAACCGCCGCCAGATCGCAGGGTCCAGTTCGTCGGCCAAGTTCGTCGCGGCGATCAGAATGCCGTCATGCTGTTCGATCATCTGCAGCAGGTTCGACACGACGTTATTCATTTCCCGTTCAGCGTTCTGCGCGCCGCCGGTGCGCTTTCGAGCGATCGTTTCGAATTCGTCGAAGAACAGAACCACGGGGCCCTGTCCCTGCGGCGGCATTTGTGCCAGATCAAAAATCTGCCCCAGGTTTTTGCCAGTCGACCCGAGCCAGCAGTCGATCACCCGGTCCGGCCGGATCGCGACCAACGGAAGCCCCAGCCGTGCGGCCAAATGATGCGCCAGCGTTGTCTTGCCGGTGCCGGGCGGACCGTAGAACAATGCCCGCTGTCGCGGCTTCAACCCCACGTCCCGCAATTCGTCAGCCGACCAGATTTCGGTGAGCCATTCCATCAAAGCGCTGCGGACATCTTTCGATAAGATCGGTTCCACCGACTCGCCTGGCGCCATGACCTCGCCGAACTCGGCAAGCGACGCATTGGGGTTGAAGCCGCGATGCATCACTTAGGTCCCATGCCGTCGCCGCCGTCTTCGCGGCGCCAGCCTTCGTCCCATTTCTGGCGGCGCTTATCGTCCCATGCGAACGGATTGGCCGTGATGGGCTGATCTTCCCGTCGTGCTTCGGCGCCAAACTCGACCGTTTCGTCCTCGCTGCAGTCGGGCGCATTGGCCCCCGGGCGCGAAATCCCGGTCGTCTTGCCGGCAGATGGTGACGACGCCCGTCGGGCGGGGGCGTCCTGCACCTCTTCGTCGTGCACGCCTGCCTTGTCCCGCCAGATGCGGACCCGCTTGCCCTTGCCGATCTTGACCGTGATTTCGCCGTCCTTCGGCACGACCAGTTTCAAGCCGTCGATGACCTTGTCACGGGCCAGATCGTCAGCCGCCATGCCCTGCAGGTGCGCAAACAAAGGCGCCTCGGACGCGATGCCCATGGCCTCCTGATATAAGTCCATCATGGCCGCATTTTCGTCCCGTTCTGACGGCGCTTTCTTCCGCAGCTTGACGACGGCGCGGATATATTTCGTGGTGTAGCCCTTCGCCTTAGCCTCGGCGTAGATCGCCGCGATGTCGTCGGTCACATCTTTCTTGTCGGCCTCGCGCCGCTCGATGCGTTCCACGAAAGATCGCAGTTCGGCCTGACTGATCCGATTGTGGCCCGATGTCGGTTCGCTCATCACGCTGTGGTCCTTCCTGGGTTGATCTGGAGCGACGGCCAACACGGCTCTCGCGGTGGGATGGGCCCTGGCCCCGCGCGGCCAGGGCAGTCCAGTGAGCGTCCCCGTGCGCGGCGGGATCGTGTGAACATCGGGCGCCCTAGCCCTGCGCCGGCAGGCGGCCGGCCCAGGTGGTGAATGCGGATTTGAGGGATTCGAAGCGGGCGCGGGCGTCTGGATCGGTCGCCAGATCGTCGGCGCTGTCGATCCGGCAGACGTCCAGCAGGAACGTGGCGGTCTGGATCGGGTCGCCGGGCCGGGTGAAATCGTCGGTGCGGAACGCCGCGAATGCCCGGAAGTCATCGTCCTTCCACAGGATCCGCGCTTGCTCCGGGGCGGGCAGGCCGTCGAGCTTGGCGGCCACGCGCTCCGCCAGGCTGGCGCCATAGCCCCAGTGCTTCGTAGCCAGCTTGTCCAAGTAAGCACGGTCTTCGGCGCCGACCGTCGCGCCCGGGGCGAGAAGAATGCGCGCGCGTGTGGCGGCGCCGGCCCGGCGACGGGCGGTGTCTTGGGCAGCCGGGGTCATTTGTCGTCCTTCGCCATCTTAGCGAATGCATCCCTGCGGCGCGCTACGCCTGTGCCGGTTAGTCGAGGCGCGTGAACGGACTTTTTGACGCCAAAGGCGGGATGCCCAACCCATTGGCCTTCAATCCATTGCCACCACAGGGCTCTGTCCTCTGCCCTAATAGCATCGGGCCGTTGCATCGCGCCTTTGAAATGCGGTTCTGCGCGGCGGAAATGACCGCGCCGCCAATGCATAGGCATATTGTGAAAACCGGGATCTCGCGCCGTTTTTGCAACGGCTGATTTGCTTATGTCCCAAGAAACACGTGTCCAGGCATCGACCGCAAACCCCATGCCGCGATGCGCTGCGCGCCTTTGCTGCCGAGTGCCTGCGGCGGACTGAGAAATTACACGAGGTTCATTAATCAGCGCAACGATATACGCAAACCGCTCAACAATCTTCTTTTCGTCTGCCTTGCCGCGCCAAGAGAAGAAGTTTCGCGTGCCGGGAGCCCACGCCCCAACAAGCGCGAAAGAGGCACTCTGGTCCATGATGCCCAACGCTACGCATCTTCCAAGACTGCCGTGTGTGTCGTTAAAAAGAAGACAAAGATAGTTGCGGACGGCTATGCCAACGCGCTCTCCAGGGAGGCAAGAAGACAACGGAAACGGATCGCCCTGCGTGTCGTGGGCAACGCTCCTTGCAAATTCTAGAATGTTCTCATCGGGAAAGAAGTGCTGATATCGCAGCAGTTCGGCTTTGGGGTTCGCCACGGCCAACTTACATATACTAGCAATATCCATCCGAGACGATGCGCATTCCGTCATGCCGCCACCGCCTTGCGGGTGGCGAAGGCGATCAGGTCGCCGACCGTTTGGATGGACTCGATGTCATCGTCGGTCAGATCGACGTGCAGCACGTCTTCGATGGACAGCAGCAAATCGATCCGGTCCAGGGTGTCGATGCCGAGATCGTCCAGCAGGCGCTTCCCGTCGGTGACTTCGGCGCGGAAGACCTGCGCATTCGTCGCGATCAGCTCGCGGATCTGGCGGGCGATGGTGGGGTTGGACATTGCGCGCTGACTCCATAAGTGCGTTACGCATCGTATGTGCGCAATGCACGATGCATGTCAATGCGAAATGCACGAACGATGCGTGTTATTCGGATCGGGCAGGCATGTCAGTGCGGGAAAGGGTTGGATCGTGAGACGTCAGGCAGGAATTTTATCGTTTGTTGATGCCGTGGGCTGGACCGTTGTGATCATCGGGGTCGTTGGGGCGATTTTCCTGTGGTCCTCCGCGGGGATCGCCATCGCCTTCGCTATCGGGCTGTCGGCCGTGTCCTTTGGTTGCATCCTTGTCGGTATCGCTTCGCTTGGGCGAACGACGATGGAAGGCTTGGCGGAGGTGGCTTCGGAGATTCGCAAGGCCGCTGAGGCGCCTAAGACTTAACTTCCATCACCGGCGCCCTATTGGGAGCGGCGCGTGCGTCGAAAGCCGCGCACTGTTGTTCGTTTAGTCCGCCGACGCGTCGTCGAACGTGCGAAGGACGCCAGTGACCGCGCCCATAATGGCCGGCGTGCCAGGATCGGTCTTTTCGCCGAACGGATGAACGATCATGCCCCGCAGGCTTCGCCTGATTCGCGTGACTGCCGACCCTGTCTGTCCGTCAGCATAGGTCACGACCACCAGACCTTCACGCAGCCCTGTGGGTCGCAAGCTGGTGACGATCACATCCCCGGCTAACAGAAAAAGATCGGGGTAATTCACCGTGATCCGATAGAGGGCGTCGCCGCGTGCGGTGGCGGCGTCCGCGGCCGCCGTGATTGCGTCGTTACCGTCACCCGGCGGGGGCGTGAAAGGGACAACGTCCGGCTCGGAGAATCCGGTTGCGCGCGTGGGCCTGCTGGCCGGTATCTCCCGGAATTCTTTTGGGCCAGAGCCCTTTCCGAAAAGCAGCCATTGCTCTTCGACGTTGAAGGCCCGTGCATAATCGGCGGCACGGTCGGCTTTGATCCCGCGTGTTCCGTTTTCGTGTTGCGTGTAGGTCGCTGTCGCCCAACCGAATCGCTCGGCCGCAGCGGTCGCTGATCGGAAGCCGGCGGCAGCGCGGGCGGTGCGCAGGCGGTCGTGCAATTCACTCATGTCACGGCCTTAGCAATCACAGCCGTTCAAATCGCACTGGACAAGGAAGTGCATAACGCATTAACAGTGCGATATGAACCGTAGCGTGAGCCGTGAAATGGTCAGTCAAGCAATCCCAGATCAGAAGAAGTGGGCGAGCATCACGTCGCTGGCTGGGTCTTTGGGTCTTCCGGTGGCGACGGTCGCGAGTTGGAATCGGCGGGGCATTCCCGCAAAGCGATGGTCGGAGTTGGCGCAGCACCTCGCTGCGCATGGCGTGGATATCACGCTTGACGATGTGTCGCGGCTTCGCATCTGCGATCTGATCCAGCGTCAGGTGTCCCCCAACGAAAACGGGGCGGCCGCATGACCGCCCCGTCTCGCCCTTTCCGCTCAGACACTTTGGGACCCTTCGCACATCCCCAAGGTAGGAGCGGAGAGTCCCGAATGTCTTCTAGAAAGTTTTCCGGCGCGATGGCGGGCCGGGCGGAGGTGCTGACGTATCGCCAGGCCTTCGCCCGCCGCTGGCAGTCGTTCGTGCGGGCGCATTTCGAGGACGCGGCCCATGTGGCCCATGTCTTCCGCGTGGATGCGACCACGGCCGCCAATTGGTGGGCCGGGGCGAATGCGCCGCAGGGCTGGGTCGTCGCGCGCGCCGTGTCGGACCCGGATCTGGGGCCGTCGGTGGTGGGTTATCTCCGGGAGGCGGCGTGATGTTTCAGCGCAAGCCCGAAAAGCTCCTGTCCCCTGACCAAGAGCAAATGGTCCGCCAGAAAGTGCGCGACGCGTTGCTGGCGGCCACCGACGTCGCGTGTCGCGCGATCGGCTGCACCGGGATTTCGTTCGTCATCATGGGGACGCAGCGGTGGGCGGAGGATCTGGCAGAGTTGGATCAGAAGGCGGCCGCAAAATTCTACCGCGCTTTGGCGGACATCTACGACCCGGCCAGCACCGACGGAAAGCGCGCGGTTGCCGAACGCAAGCGGCGCCATGCTGTGGATCGGCTGCGTCTCGCCTTGGACGTCGACATGCAAACCCCGACCGACGGTCGGCCGAATTAGGGGGTGCCAGAGGATGTCCGCCCGCCGCTTAGTCGCCACCTGCGAAATCCTCTGCGCCGTCCGCCTGGCCGCCTTCGGCGACTGGTGGGCGGCCAGGGCGCGGGTGCGGCTCGGAAAACTTTCCGGAGAACATTCCCGGACGCCGGTGGTGGCGATGCTGGCCGGAGCTGCGTTCGCCTTGGGGATGCTCGGCTGGGGCGCTGTCGTCGTGTGGGAGGTGCTGTGATGCGGCATAAGGCGTTGCCAACAGAAGAATGGGCGAAGCTGTTCGCCGAGAATCCCGGCAAGACCTGCCCGGAGTTGGTCGCGTTGACGGGGCGCAATCGGGTGACGATCCAGGCGGCGGCCAGGCGATGCGGTGTGACGCTGGTCGATGCGCGCCGCGGGCCACGTCCCTTTCAGTGCAGGCTTGGGCGCACCGAACAGCAATGGCGATCCCTGTTTGCGGCGCATCCGACCGCAGATGATTTGGAGATGGCCGGCATCGTCGGCACCGACCGAGACCGCCTGCGTCACCTTCGCATCCGTCTTGGCATTGCGGCGCGGCGAAAGCCCGGTGGGCAACCGGCGGCGCAGGATCGCGGGCGGGAGCGCGGCAGGCCCGTCCAATCAACGGCGGCCAAGCTGACAGTCGACGTCCCGGCGCCGCGGCCGATCCAGACGGCGCGCACGAAAGCCTTGCGCGAGCGGATCGAGCGGGCGCGCCGGAAATACCCTGCGGGGGCGATGGTATGAGCTGGGGGTCCTGGATCGCGCATGATGGGTCGGGCTGTCCGCCGGGTCTGATTGGCTTGGAACTAGAAATTGAGTGCCAATTCGGTTGCCAAACGGTGTCTGTCTGCGCCGGCGGTCAGTCGTGGTTTTGGCGCATTCATTTCATTGATGGTTTTGCCAGGGTCGTTTGCTTTGCTCCGGGCGTCCGTCCGATCGCGCGCTATCGGGTGCGGCGGTCGAGTGGGATGGATCTGTTGCGAGAGGCCGCGGCCGATCCGCATCGCTTTCACGAAACTGGCGCGGAAGGTCCGCGTCGCACCGAAAAACAGAACACCGCGCGGGCTGGTCTACTGTCGCGGTCCGGTGGCGGGGGTCTCCTCCCTGTAGCTCCCGCCACCAATCTGATCGGTCGGGCGAAGGTCAGCCCGGCCGGTGGGGCAGGCGCGCGGCACTGTCCCCGGCGCGGCGGTAGTGACCAATCCGCCGCGCTGACCTTGGCGGGGGATAAGTCATGGGGCTGAGCGTGGCACACCGCGTTCGGGACGCGTTCCGCGCGGGCTTCGTCCGTCGCTGGCACGCCAATCCAGATCTGGCCGATACGATAGACCCCGTGCATGGCCATGCGGGTCGTGTGGCGCGGCTGGTGGCTTTGTTGCATCCGAACCCGTCGGCCCAGGTGCTGATCGCGGCGTTGGCCCATGATGACGGCGAGATCGTCGTGGGCGATCTGTCCGCGCCGTTCAAGCGCGAGAATCCGGACATCGCGATTGCTGCGGACGCAATGGAAGCGCGGCACCCGGCGAGAATTTGGGGTGCCGATCCGCTGGCCAATTTGGAGCCGTTCGACCGCGATCTGTTGAAGCTGTGCGACCGGCTCGACGCGTATCTGTGGGTTCAGAAGCACGCGCAATACATCCCTGCCCAACCGGCATGGCGAGAGGCCCGCGATTGGCTGCTGTCCGAGGCGCGGCGGCTGGAGCTTGGCCCCGTGGTGCATGATCTGATCGCGGCTCACGCGGTCGATGTCCGCGCCGAAGGCTTGCCATTCAGGGTTTCCCCGCAGGCTGTCTCGGAGGGCGTGTGATGGCCGACCAAGACCTAACGGCGCGACTGCGCGAGAACCACAATTCTATCTGGCAACCCCTTATGGACGAAGCCGCCGATGAAATTGAGCGGCTACGTAAGTTTGCCAGACAAGCTGATGCACGATTTGAGGACCATGGCATGGTCTCAATGACCGACCGCCTCGCCTACTTGGCCTCACGGGGTGAGGAGTCGAAATGACCTCACGACTAGATCGTCGGATGAACGATGCGAAGGCGCTTGAGCGGCGCTTGGAAGCCGAAGATCGTTTGGATGATGCTAATTTGATTGCCGCCCTGCGTCGGTCAGCACAGTCGGCTCAATCCGCGCTCAAAGTAATCCATCGAGACAATATGGAACTCCGTCAAACGCTTGGGTTGCCGTCGTTTGTTGATGCGGAGCTCTCGCGAACGAAGGGCGCACCCTGATGCATATCGGGCAGCAGTTGCATACGGGTCCGGGGCGCGGCACGCGGCGGCGCGGTTGGGTGCAGATGAGCGCGCGGTTCGACGTCGACACATTCGAGCAAGTCCGGGCTGTCGCGATCAAGCAGAACTGCAGTCTGATGGACGCCGTCCGATATCTGGTCGAGGCCGGTCTGGACAGCGAAGAGGAGCATCGGTCCTGATGCCCCGGCGTGCCGATCGCGCGGCCGATGAACGGCTGCTGGGCATCCTGGCCGATAAGGCGGCCGGGAAGACCTGGTGGGAAATCGGTTTGCGGGCCGGGCAGAGCGCGGGGGGGGCTCGGCAGGCCTATTTGCGCGTGCTTGAAGCGGACCTGGCCGAATCCGGCGAACCGGCCGACGTCGTGCGCGCGGGGTACGCGTGATGGACGGGCCGTGGGAGGCAGATGTCCAGATCGGGCCCTGTCGGCTGATCCAGGGGGATATGCGCGAGGTGCTGCCCGCGCTGGATCCGCAGGCCAACATGGTTCTGTCGGACCCGCCGTATCGGCTGACGTCAGGTGGCCAGTCCCACGCGCTCGGCGGTGTGTTGGGCGCCGACGCCTACGACAATTCGGGCGAGCTCTTCGACATGGTCGAATGGGCGGACATGGCGCCGCTGATCCATGGCGCCCTGGCGGCCGATGCAGATGCGGTGGTGATGACATCCGACCGCGAAATGGGCCGTGCGCGGGCGGCGTTCGAAGCGGCGGGGTTCGGGTTTCATCGGTTGCTGGTCTGGCACAAGATCACGGCGACGCCCAACCGGTGGTATATGCCGAACTGCGAGTTTGGGCTGTATCTCTGGAAAGGTCGGGCCCGGTCGATTTCCGACTGCAGCAGCATGGCCTTGGTCCGGTGTCCGCAGCAGGACGTGTCGCATTTGTATCTGCCCGAAGACGTGGCGCCGGGTGATCGCAAGCCCCACCCCACGGAAAAGCCGGTGGCCGTCATGGCCCATTGGCTGACGAATTCGACGGATCCCGGTCAGCTCGTGCTCGACCCGTTCATGGGGTCGGGATCCACACTGGTGTCGGCGGTGGAGACGGGCCGGCGCGCCATCGGCATCGAGAAGGATCCGAAATGGTTCGCGGTGGCCTGCGCCCGCGTACGGCAGGCCGTGGAGGCCGGTCAGGCACGTTTGCCGCTCGACGGGCCACCTTTGCAGGGCGCGGTGCAGGCATGAACGGATCGGGGGCGATATGGCGGGTTTGAGGGCCGGAGATGCCAGCACGATCGGCCTGCGCCCGGGCGAGCGGAACCCGATGGCGCCGCAATGCCCCTTGCACCTCCGGCGGGTCTGCGGTGTCTGCGTCCATTTCGAGCGGCGCGACCCGGCGGCCGGCATCGGGTCGCAGGGCCAGTGTCCCAAATTCGGGCGGACCCTTCGTGGCAATACTAGCGCGGCGGAGTGCGAGTTCTGGACGCGGCCGCATGTGGAGGCGCAGCCATGACGGAGCCACATCTGCAGCCGGTGCCGGATGGGGGCTTGCCAAAGTACCCGTTCACCGCGAAGGACCGGCTCGACGCCCATTGGTTCATGACGTGGGAGCGTCGGAGGTGGCTCGGCAGCGACATGTGCCTGCGGGGGTCATGGGAATGCAAGGCGATCTATTTCGATCTGATCTGCCACGCTTACGATCAGTCGCCTATCGGCACCCTGCCGGAGGATATGGGCACCTTGGCGCGTTTGGTTCGGGCCGATCGCGATCATTTCGAGTCGTTGGTGGATCGCCCATTTGGCCCGCTTCACAGGTGGTATAGATGCGACTGCGACGGCGAAGTGCGATTCATGCACGACACCGTCGTCGCGAACTTGGTCGACGGCTTTGCGCGTCGCGAAGACAACCGCGCCCGGAACGAAGCGGCCAATGCGGCCAAGCGGCTCCAGCGTCTCCGTCACACGCTCACATCGTTCGACAAGGCACTTGGTGAAAACGACCATGCCGTCCGTTGGATAGACGAATGGCTCGTCAGCGAAGGATGCACGAAGCGGACCGCAAGCTGGATTGAGCGGGCGATCGCCGTGTGGGTTCAGCACATCACCAGATTGAAGCGCGGCCCGGGATAGCGATCTGTCCGGCGGACTGTCCCGGACTGTCCTGAGGACACTTTCGGACAGTCCGGGACAAGTGCGGACAGTCGCCGGACTGTCCGCTTCGACAGGGAAATAGACAGGGAAATTAAAAGGATAACTTGCGGGTGCGGACAGATCGATCGGGTGCACCTGTGGATAAGTGGTCGGGTAGAGAAAGGGGGACTGGCGATGGACGGGCAGGATGAACGGGCAACTGGGCGCGAGCGGGTCAGGTTGGCGCTATGGGATCGGTTGGACGAAGCGGGCATGAAGCCGGCCATCGGTCAGACCCAGGATGCCCATGGGGAGATGCGGAAGCGGTTAGGGCTCCGGTTCGGCTACATGACGGACGCCAATCTGGCGACCTTGGCCGAAACGCTTATCGATCAGGGATCGGGCGCAAAGCATGATCGGCTGCCCGGCGAAGCGACGATCGTCGGGCTGGCACGGGCGCTGCAGAAAGAGCCGGTCACGCAAAAGAGGATCGTGACCTCTTGGCTGGCGTCCGTTGAAGGGCCGAAAGCGCGCGCGGGTGGATATGAGGTGGCGCTGTTTCGCTGGTTGCAGCGCAGCACTGGCAGACCGCCGATGGCGTTCGACATGACCCGAATTGTTGATCAGGGCCGGGATGACCTGCGGATGGCTAAGCTGATCGAAGACCGGATCGCGCGGAACGTGGTCAGTGCAGACGACCGGAACTGGTTGTCGGCGTACATCGCGGATCGGGATGCGGTTGCCGCCATCATCGCCGAAGGCGACGCCAAGCGCGCAGCGGAGGCCGCGGCATGAAGTTGGGGCAAGATTGGCGGGATGCCATTGCAGCCTTCCCGGAAGACCGGATCACGCGCCTACCACCGAAGCGGCGTGCGGAACCGCCATCGCCACTGCTCGTCGATCAATCCGCCCTGCCACCGCCGACGATGTTGCCGCCGACGAAGGCTGGCCGGGTTCGGGAAGGGCAGGCCATGGGGATCTGGGACGCGTTGCAATGGGCGTTCCGGGATCAAGCCGTGCACCTGGAATTGCCGGGCGATGCGTTCAAGGAAGCCCGGCCGAGCTTCGGGTTGGAATGGGTGATGATGGAACGGGCAAAGCTGGGCTGTCGGCCAGACGGCGGCGCAGGTCCTGACGTCGTGCACGAAGATGCGGAAACCCTTGCTGCTGCACTGGCCAATCTGCCGAAGCGATTGGGCGGGCTTCGGGCGGCAATCGCCATGGCGGAGTCGGCGCGGTCGGGCTTGGTGCCGGATTGGATGCCGGGTGCCGTGCCGACCATGGTGCCGGTCGCATGGAAGCGTGGCCACCGGCACGGTCCGGCGCAAGGAAAGTCCGAGGTGATTGGCAAGGTCGATGTGGTCGAGATCAAACGGGCGGGCCGTGGTGTTCGCCGTGTGGTCAAGACGGTGGCGATCCGATGGACGCCGATCCGTTGGGACCCATCGCGTGAACAGATCGACGCAGCCCGCCGACGCTACCGCGCTTGGTGGCACGTGTTGGCCTATGTGCAGCGAACGGTCCGGTTGGCGGGTGGATTGCAGCGGCACGACCTCACCGCAAAGATGCCCCATGGTGCGCCGTGGGCGGATGACGGATCGGGCGCGGCAGTGGCCCGGCCGGCGTGGATCGATGAAGCCTGTTGACTTGGGAAACGTTACTGATCTAGACAAAGTGCAAGCAACATTCGTGCGCCCGGAGAGACACCCGTCCCTCCGGGCGTTGTAGTTCCCGGAGGTCCGTGTGGGTCGATTGAAGGGTCGCGGCCTGCCGTCGCGACTGAGCAGGAAGCCCGGACGATTGGCGCGCCCGGAGAAGACGAGCGAGCCCAACCATCGGCGATCGAAGAATTGGCTGAACACCACGCGTTGGCAGAACCTGCGGCTGCGCATCCTTGAACGGGATGAATGGACGTGCCGGCAGACCGGCGTCCTTCTGGTCGGCGGTCGCGACGCACCCAACAGCGCTGTTGTGGACCACATCGTTCCCCATCGCGGCGACGAAACGTTGTTCTGGAATGAGGACAACCTGCAGTCGGTCGCGAAAGCCTGGCACGACGCCGAAAAGCAACGTCGCGAACGGAACGGCCTCGCCTGACCGCCCGAAGGGGTAGGGGGGGGTCAAATCTTCACCAGGGGCCGGTTGGCTAGACCCGCCCCCCTCTAAGCGAGAGATTTTTTTCAGTGATTGGGAAATTTGACCTGCTCGGCGACCCGATCCCCGAAAACCATGGGGGTCCTGGTCGCCCCGCACACATCGCTACGTCTGATAATGTCAAGAAAGTCATAGACTTACTTACCTCTGGCGTGCCGTTGAAGGAAATCGCCCGCCAGCTAGGGATTTCCGTTCCGACCTTGAAGACGCATTATTTTTCGACCCGGCGGATCAAGTACGAGGACGCCCGGAAGGCAGCGTTGGCAGAAACGAAGGCCTGGACGGTGATGAAGCTCCGCCAGGCCGCCGACAGCGGCAATGTCAGCGCAATCAAAGAACTGCGCCGGATCGCCGAAGAGGAAGAGCGCGACATACTCGAAGAGGAACTCCGGTCGGGTGACACCAAGCCCGCCCAAGCCGCGGCATCGCCCAAGCCGGGCAAAAAAGAACTGAGCCATGAAGAGGCAATGCGGGCCGAAGCCGAAATGGAAGAGCTGCTGGGCGGCGATCTGGGTCGGCCGAACTGATGCCATTCGATTGCGATTATTCGGTCCCCGATTGGGAGGACAGGCTGCGGCGTGGGGAAACGCCTATGCCGACCCTTCCGCTCAACGAAGAGAAGGCCGCCCGCGCCGTCAAAATCTTCGATGGGCTTCGCCTGCCAGATGTCCCTAGCAAACCGCTCTTGGCCGAGGCTGGTGGTGACTGGTTTCGGGACATTCTTCGCACGGCGTTTGCCGCGGAAAACCCCGACGACGGCCAGCCGTTGGTCAACGAGGTGTTTTGCCTGGTCCCAAAGAAGAACTCGAAGACGACCTACTCGGCGGCCCTGGGGCTCACAGCCCTGCTTCTCTGGGACCTGCCGAACGCCGAAATGCAGATCCTGGGGCCGACGCAGAACGTGTCGGCACGGTGTTTCAATCAGATGAAGGGCATGATCGAAGCGAATCCGCGCCTGAGTAAGATTTTCAACGTCCAGGATCACCTAAACAAGATCACCCGCCGCAAGACGGGGGCGTCGATCACCGTCAAAACGTTCGATATGAACGTGGTGACCGGGGAAATCCCGGCGCTGACCATCGTCGATGAGCTGCACATCATCGCAGCGAAGGCTTACGCCGAACGGGTGATGAAGCAGATCACTGGCGGGATGGTGACGAACCCGTTCGCGCTGGTGGTCTACATCACGACGCAATCCGACACCCAGCCGAAGGGCGTGTTCAAGACGAAGCTCGACTATGCCCGGAAGGTGCGGGACGGACAGATTACCGGCCCGGTCAACTTCCTGGCCGTCCTCTATGAGTTCCCGGAGGCGATGCAGGTCGACAAGACTCAGCCGTGGGCCGATCCCGACAACTGGTACATGGTGAACCCGAACACGGGCCTGTCCGTCATCCAGGCGATGAACGAACGGAACTTCGCGGCCGCCAAAGAGGAAGGGCCGGCGCAGGTCATCATCTGGGCATCCCAGCACCTGAACATTCAGGTCGGGATGGGCCTGCATGACGATCGCTGGGCAGGGGCGGACTTCTGGCAGCGGGCTGCCCGGCCGGACATGACCCTGGACACCGTCCTAGCCACGTCCGAAGTCTGTGTGGTCGGGATCGACGGTGGCGGCCTTGATGACCTTCTAGGGATCACGGTCATGGGTCGCCATGCCGAGACGAAGGCATGGCAGGTCTGGAACCATGCCTATGGCGACGCGGAATTCGTGAAGGAGCGGCGGAAGTCGATCGTGTCCCAATTGGAGACCTTCGAAAAGCAGGACGAGTTCACCTTTGTGGAGGATTTGGACCTGGCTTACGTCGAGATCGCCATGCACTGCGTCGCCATCCGCGAAGCTGGCCTTATGCCGGACGAAGACGGAATCGGGATGGACCCGGAAGGCGTCGCCCCGATCATCGACGCGCTCGTTGCTGAAGACTTCAAGGAAACCGACATTCGGGCGGTGTCCCAGGGGTACAAGCTGAACGCGGCCGTGAAGGCGTCGCCCGTTAAGTTGAAAAACGGATCCCTGGTCCATTGCGGCCAGGATCTGATGACTTGGTGTGTTGGGAACGCCAAAACCGAAAGCCGCGGAAACGCACAGATCGTCACGAAAGCAGCGAGCGGCGTCGGTAAAATCGACCCGCTCATGTCCATGTTCAACGCGTTCCAGCTCATGTCCTGGAACCCTGTCGCGGCCAATGGCGGTGCCATCACGATCCCCGATGATTATGAGGTGGGCTGACCATGTTCGGGATTGAACGCCTCCGGCTTTGGGGCAGCGGGGACGTGCAGGAACCGCACCAACGGGACGCATCGGACGACATGTGGTTTGGCGGGGGCACACGGGCGGAGATCGATGTCCACGTGACGGTGAAACGTGCCCGCCAGGTCCCAGTGGTCCGGGATTGCTTGAAGGTGCTGGCGGATTCGGTGGCCGGTCTGCAATTCGGCGCGTTCCGCCGGAACGATGACAGCACGGTGGAACGGCTTGACAAGCATCCGATTGCCCGCCTTCTGGCCAACCCGAACCGCCGTCAGACCGGCATGGAATTCATGAGCACGTTGGTCGATGACCTGGCGGCCCATGGCGATTTCTATGCAGAAATCATCTATGGGGTCGGCGGTGTGATCGAAGAGCTTTGGCGCATTGATCCATCAAAGGTCACTGTCGAGGAGTTGGGTGACCGATCAAAGCGGTTCCGGTTCACGACGAAAGGCGGGCTGCAGCGGGCCCTACTGGAAGACGAGGTGTGGCACATCCCAATGCCACCGGTCCAAGACGCCCTGGTCGGTACGTCTCCCATTCTCCACGACGGCCGCGAAGCCGTGGCCGTCGCCATCGCCCTGCAGCGCTATGCCAACTCGCTTTTCACCAACGACGCAACGCCGACCTACGCGCTGTCGATGGACGGCAGCTTCAAAGACAGGGCTTCCAAGCGCAATTTCCTGAATAGTTGGGCGCGGTGGATCACGGGCCGGAATCGCCATCGGCCTGGCGTCCTTGAACACGGGTTGAAGCCGCACCGCATGGGACTGACGGCCGAGGAGGCTCAATTCCTAGAGACCCGTAAGGAACTCTGGATCGACCTGACGCGCTTGTGGCGGGTGCCGCCGCATAAGGTGGGGATCCTCGACCGGGCGACCCATTCGAACATCGAACACCAGGGCCTCGAATTCGTCACCGACACGCTGCGCCCGATCCTGGAACTGGTCGAGCAAAGCGTCGGCAAGCACCTGATGGACGACGAGGACGAATACTTCGAATTCAACGTCGCGAGCCTGCTGCGCGGCGACTTGAAAGCCCGATACGAAGCTTATGCCATCGGCCGGCAGTGGGGATGGTTGAGCGTCAACGATGTCCTGCAGGCCGAAAAGCGCAACGGGATCGGTCCTGCCGGCGACCGCTATATCGAGCCGCTGAACATGGTGCCCGTCGGGTCCAGCGACCGGCAACGGGAACCCGAATCCCGGGCCTCGATTGAAAAGTCCGTAGCCTTCCTGCGCGAAAGCGTGTCCCGCCCGGGCCGCCGGCCGCGCCCCAGATTGGAGCTTGTCCGCGATGCCGCATGAAATCGACCGTGTCCTGGCCCTCGCGGCTGGATCAACTTGGTTGATCGAGCCGCTGAAGGCCGCGCAGATCGCGGCGGCCCTGGCGCTTCGGGCGGAAGGGCAAACGGGGTTCGACGGAGACGCCAGGCCGCCTCTGATTGCCATGGATCCCGTCCAGGGCCAGCGTGGCACCGTCCATGTCTTGCGGATACACGGCACCATCATGCCGCGGGCCGATATGATGATGCGGTTCTCGGGCGGCGTCTCGATGCAATCGTTCATGAAGGCGTTCAAGGTCGCTGCCGACGATGCCAACGCCTCTGCCATCGTCTTGGACGTCAACAGTCCGGGCGGCATCGTCGACTTCGTTCCAGAAGCCGCCGAAACCGTCTACCAAGCCCGCCGGGCGGAGCGCCCGATCATCGCCGTCGCTAACACCGCCATGCACAGCGCCGCCTACTTTTTGGCCAGCGCCGCCGATGAAATCGTCGTAACCCCATCGGGGGCCGTCGGGTCGATCGGTGTTCGAACGGCCTATGATGATTTTTCCCAGGCGCTCGAAATGGCGGGGATCAGTCGCACAGTCATTGCCGCCGCGCCGCGCAAACATGAACGGGTGTTCGGGCCGATGGATGAGGCCGCCGAGGCCCATCTTCGTGCCGAGGTCAACGCCGCCTATGAGAAGTTTGTGGCGGCCGTCGCCCGGAACCGGCAAGTCGATGCGTCTGTGGTGCGGGCCGATCCCGAAGCGGCAGATCGCCACTTTGGGGGCGGTCGTGGCTATCACGCTGAAGAGGCCGTCCGGCTGGGGCTGGCCGATCGGGTCGAAACCTTCGACGAAGCCCTGACACGGGCGGCGTCAGGCCAGCCATCCCGCCGCCGGCGCACGGCGACGGCACGGGCGCGCCTCGCCCTGATCTAACACCGATCCCCCATTTGGATCCCCGACACGGCACGCGCCGGGCGTGCCGTCACAGGAGAGTTTTGCCCGGCCAGAGGAGTCGATCATGAAAAAGATCGCTGCATTGAAGAAGAAGCTGGCCGAGCTAAAGGCCGAAGGTCTGGCGCTGGTGACAGCCGCCGAAAACGACGATCGCGACCTGACGGATGAAGAGGCTGAACGCCTCGAAGCCATCGAGGGCGAGGTCACCGCGACGCAGGGTGAGATCACCAAGCTCGAAGACCTGGCCGAGCGTCGTCGCACCATGGAGGCCATTGAGGCGCCCGCAGCCGGTCAGAACGCGGTCCATGATAGCAACCCCGCAGAAACGGGTGGCTTCCAAAGCCTGACCGAGTTCGCGACCAGTGTGCGCGCGGCCGGGTTAACCATGCACCAAGGTGGCGAGATCGATCAGCGCTTGTCCGCTGTGGGGCCCGGCTTCCACCAGGGCGGCGGAGACGCTGGGGAAGGGTACAGCCTACCCCCGCAGTTCCGCAATGAAATCTGGGAGTTGGTGAGTGACTTCGACGAATTCGGCCCGTTGATCGATGAGGAGCCCACGTCGCGCCGTGAAGTGAAGCTGGGTGCCGATGAAACCACCCCATGGGGGTCGGCGGGCGTCAAGGCCTACTGGCGGGCGGAAGGCGCCAAGATGGAAGCCAGTCAGTTGGTTGATGAAGGCCGGTCGGTTCCCGTCCATGAACTTTATGCCTTGGTCACAGCCACCGAAGAACTGCTGGAAGACGCCCCGCGGCTTCAAAACCGGTTGGGCCGGAAGGCGGCCGAAGCGATCGCGTTCAAGAAGAACGAGGCAATCGTGGAAGGCAACGGCGTCGGCCAGCCGTTGGGCTGGATGAAGTCCAAAGCGAAGATCGTCGTCCCGAAGGAAGGCGAGCAGGCTGCCGGCACCGTTGTCGCCGAGAACGTGATGAACATGTTCACCAGGCTCCGCATGATGCCGGGGTCTTCGCCTTTCTGGATGACCAACCAGAATGTGCTGCCCCAGTTCATGACGATGACCATCGGCGATAGGCCTGTCTGGATCCCGCCTACCGGTCTGGCAGGGGCTCCTGGCGGATTCCTCATGGGTTATCCCGTTCGCTTCAGTGAATTTGCCGAGACGCTGGGGACGCAAGGCGACCTGCAACTGATTCAGCCGCGCGGATACTACGGCGTCCGTCGGTCTGCTGGCGTCAAGTTCGCGTCGTCGATCCACCTTTACTTCGACTTTGGCTTGCAGGCGTTCCGCTGGACCTTCCGGTATGGCGGCCAGCCGCACCTGTCAAAGCCGGTCGCGGCCAACAAGGGCGATTCCAAGTCGCACTTTATCACCCTGGAGACGCGCGCCTGATCCAAACGCGGCGCGGCCCCGCGGGGTCGCGCCGTCATCTCATTTGCCGTGCCGGCGCTCGGAGCGTCGCGCGGTCAATTAGGAGGCCGACATGGCACAGAAAACACTTCGTCCGTCCGATCTGGCCGCGATCGCCGCTGTCGTCGATCCGGACCTGAACACTGCCGGCACCCACACGTCCGGTTGGGTCGATATGTCCACATTCCAATGCATCATGGCGGTGGTCATGGCGGGCACCTTGGGCGCCGCCGCAACGCTGGACGCCAAGCTGGAACAGGCCAAGGACGCTGCGGGGCTCGATGCGAAAGACCTCGACGGCGGCGCGATAACGCAGATGACCAAAGCGGGCGGCGATGACGACAAGCAAGCTGTCATCCAGTGCTATGGTGAAGACCTTGATCTGGAAAAAGGTTACACGCATGTACGCCTGTCCATGACCGTGGCGGCCGCCAGCAGCGACAGCGCCGGGCTGATCTTCGGCATGTCGCCGCGCTACCCGCCGGCATCGAACCACGACGCCGAGTCCGTCGCCGAAATCGTAACGCTGAACTGATCCCAAGGCAGACCCGGGGCCCCGTCGCCGTCTGGCGGCGGGGTGAGCCGGCCAGGCGCACATGTCCCTGATCACCCTCACCGACCCCCCGGCCGTCCACGCCCATCTGGACATGTTTCTGCGTCAGCATCTGCGGCTTTCGCCGCAGGAGAACGACCAGGATCACGCCATCAACAGCTACTTTGCCGCTGCGCTTGAAATGGTCGAAACCTACACGCGCCGCCGGTTGCTGACCCAGCAATTGGAGCTGCGTCTGAATGGGTTCTGCGGGTCGCAGGAAATCGACTTGGAAGTGGCGCCCGTCCAGTCGGTCGAGGCTGTCGAGTATCAGGGGCAGGACGGCGTCCAGCACACGGTGCCTGGCGATTTCTACCGCGTGTTGAAATCTGAGGCGGCCTATCGATTGGCGCCTGTCTTTGGTCAAATCTGGCCTGTGACAGCTTGGGAGAAAGACGTGGTCCGCGTCCGTTTCGTGGCTGGGTATGGCGGGGTCAATGACCTGCCCAAGGCAATCTATGGCGCCCTGCTGATGTTGACAGAACACCAGTTTCAGCATCGTGACGGAAGCACGGCGATTGAGGGCAATGCGCAAATCGAAACACGACTGAAACCATACCGGATCTGGGTGTAGAGCGTTGCAGTCGGGCCGCCTCACTGACCGGGTGCAGTTCAAGCGCGCTCCGATAGAGTCCGATGAATACGGAAACCCGACCCAGGACTTGGCTGACTACGGGTCACCGATCTGGGCTAATATCCGCGAGACAGTTGGGAAGGAACGCGTCGAGGCCGGCCGGATCGAAGCCACCGGAACTGCAACCATGCGTATCCGTGGGTCGAATTTCAGCAGGACAATCACGGAAGCGGATGCCGTCTTTGCCCGTGGTCGCCTTTGGAACATTCGGTCGATTGTGCAGGTCGATGATCGCGGCGCTTGGCTTGATATGCTTTTGGAAAAGGGAGTGGCGGTTTAGCCGCAGATCAATTCCAGACAGCAGAATGATCAGTAGAAATCGTGTTATGGAGCGGCCCTTTGTCGGCTAAAGAAGACAGTATGCGCATCCGGCGTAAGCTTCGCAACCTGCCCGAAAAACTCGTCCAGGCGATGACCAATGCAAACGATGAAAACGCCGATGACCTAGCCGGCGTCGCGCGAACGTTGGTCCGGCAGGGCGCCACCGGTCGGGCTCGGGCTGCAATCCGGGCGTTCAGTTTTGGTCGTGAGGGCGCCGTCGTCGATTTTGGGCCGTTGTCGAAGATCCTGGAAGGCGGAACCAAGCAACGAACCACCAAAGACGGGAAAAATCGCGGGCGCAGCCCAGCCTTTCCGTTTGTGAACCCAGCCCTGAAGGCGACAAAGGCACGTCGTCGGAAGCGTATCCGTGACGCCGTCAGAAAGAGCATTCGCGATGGCTGATGGCGCTGCCGGCGCGCTCCACAAGGCTCTCATCGCCGCACTAAAGGCGTCCGCCGACGTGGCCGCGATTGTTGGGCCACGGGTTTACGATGAGCCGCCCCAAGCAGCCAAGCCACCTTACATCCGGCTGGGGGCGCTCGAACCACGACCATTGCGCACGTCCTGCAACGCAGGCGAGCGGATCAACTTCGGGCTGGAAGCGCATAGCCGTCCAAAATCCGGGCGCGTGGAAGCGACAAAGATGCTGGAAGCGATCAAGCTTGTTTTGGATGGCCGCCCCGACGTCCTGACGCTGCCCGGCTGGAATGTCGTCGCTGTCGATTGGCTGACACAGACGACAGGCCGAGAAGATGACGGGGAAACGTATCTCGGGATTGCGGCTTTCGAAGCCCTGATCGAGCGGGCTTAGCCCAACCCAAATCTATCAACTGTAGGAGGCTGACATGCCCAAACAGAACGCCCGCGAACTGCTGGTGAATATCGGTGATGGCGCCGATCCGCAGGTCTATACGGCCTTTTGCGGTCTCACGACCCGCAACATTAATCTCAACGGCAACTTGGTCGACATCACTGCGATCAACAAGGACAACCCGGGCGGCGTCGTCTGGCGCGAGCTGATCGCCGGCATTCAAAGTGTCGATGTCGATGGCAACGGCTATTTCGAAGACAAGGCGCAGACGATCCTGCTGATTGACGCCAAAAATGACGGTACCTACTTGCCGCTGCAGGTTGTCGTCCCAGGCCTTGGTAGTTTCACCGGGAATTTCGCCGTCGGGAATTTGGGCGTGGCCGGCGATCTTGAGGGAGCCGTTACGATGACAACGCAGCTTCAATCTTCGGGTGCGGTGACCTTCACGCCGGAAACGTAATGGGCATTGTCGTTACGGCCCCCTTGGGGGGCATCACCGCCGAGATTGCGGGTGAAACCAGGCGGCTTGTGCTGCGAAATCGCGAAATCGAACGATTCGAAGAGCGGCATGCGCCGATCGGATTGTTCGACGTCATGAATCGTCTGATATCGCCGGAGCACCAGCCAACAGTGCAGCAGTGCCGCGACCTGACGACGTTGGGTCTGATCGGCGGGGGTATGTCCGATGCGGCGGCGGATCAGTTGGTCGCCGGAGTTGCACCGTCGAAAAACGTTCAACTTCGCACTGTGGCGGTGCGGCTGGTCATGGCGGCGTTTGCGCCGGCACCTGGGGAGGATCCACCAAACCCCCCGGCCGATGGGGACGACGAAGTCGACCCAGAGGTCGATACGACGTCCCCGAACAAATCCGATCCCTCGTCCGAACCGGACTGAAGCCACAGGATGTGCGGGATATGACACCACGGGACACTCGGCTTTGGATTGCGGGATGGAACGCCGCGCAAGCGGGTGAGGAAGACATGCCCGACGCCATGACGCCGGCAAGATATAGAGAGTTGCGAGCGCAATATGGTTGACGCACCATTGGATGCGGAAACAGAAGCGATCCGATATCGCCTTCTGTTTGAAGCTGAGCAAGCCGAAAAGGCAATGAAGCGATCCGAGCGGCAACTGCTCGCGTTGGAACAGCGGTATGACCCGATGTCACGCGCCACAAAAAAGCTTGAGCGCGATCAGAAGCTGCTGGCCAAATCACTGGCCAACGGCAATATCGATGCTGCCCGGCACGCCCGGCTTATGGAAGAGGTCCAGCGCGAGTACCGGGACACTGAAGCCCAGATCAAACGGGCGACCGTTGCGGTCCAGGCCCATGGCGGCGCGCAAGGTCGGCTGGGTGGCTTCATGCGGCAAAACCGGTCGATCTTCCAGCAGGCCGGCTTCCAGGTTGGCGATTTCGCTGTGCAGATGCAGGGCGGCACGTCCGCGCTGACGGCGTTTACGCAGCAGGGTTCTCAACTGCTTGGTGCATTCGGGGCCTTTGGTGCGGTCGCCGGCGCAACGCTGGCCATCGTCGCCCCTCTGGCGTCGTCATTCTTCGACGCGGCCGAAGAGGCCGCAACGCTGGAAGACGCGCTGAAGGGCCTGGAATCGGCGGTGTCGCGCCTTAAGGATGCCCAGGGCGCGTTGGTCACAGACGATCTTGCGGCGGAGTTCGGCGCCGACGTGGCGGCAGCCCGTGAGATGCTGCAAATCCAGAAGGAACTGGCGGCCGTCCAGGCGCAACGCGCCGTCGGTCTGGCGTCCAGCGGCCTGGTCGATGCGTTCGGCGGCGTCGATCCCAACCTGACCGCCGAAGGTGTGCGGAATGTGCATGATAGCATCGAGTCGCTGACGACCGCTCTTGAAGCGGCACAGATCCAAATCGGAGACACGGTTGACCGACCGGCAAGCGAGCTTGCGAATTTGGAGGCTGAAATTGAAGCAATCGCGGCTGAAATCACCGCGCTTCGCGATGTGGGCGGTGTCATCAACGATTTGGCAGACCGGTTCCAACTGACCAAGGACGAAGCCCAGGAATTGCTGGCCGCCCTTGCCGCGCTGCGAAACGCCGAAGGCGCCCGGGAACAGGCCGCCGCAGCCGCCGATCTGGCCCGACACATTTTCGAAGCGACCGATGGCCTGCAGGCCGCCGACGACGAAGCCCTTGCGCTTTACCAGCAAATGCTGGACGTCCAGTCCGCTGCGTTGGAAGTGGCGTCGATCAACATTTCCGCGCCGATCGCGGCGGCAGCGTCCGAAGCGGCCCGGTTGGCCGATGCGCTGTCACGGGCCCGTGCGGAACAAGGCGCCCTTGGCGAAATCAACCGGGACAATCCGGATTTCTTTGACCCCCGAGGGGAAGGCGCCAATGCAGGTCGGACACCCGTAGAGCGCGCCAATCCACAGCCCGCCGCCCGCCGCAGGGCAGCAACGGAGGCAAATCGGTCAACCCGGTCCGGACGTCGGTCGGCCCGGTCGCGTGGCGGCGGCAACGCGTCCCGAGCCGCCGATCGCGAACAGGCCGAGCGCATGCGGGAGGGGGCGCGGCTCTATCAACAGACGCGCTCGGAGGCAGAAAAGTATAGCCTTGAACTTGCGCGATTGAACGAATTGCACGGATCCGGAGCGATCGACGCGGATGTCTTTTCCCGTGCGGTGACGGAACTGAACACCAGTTTCGAAGCCAACCAGTTGAAGCCGATCCGGGACACCATTCAAGGCCTGTCCACCGACCTGCTGAACGCCGCGCGGAGCGGCCGGACGGCAAAGGAAGTCTTGCTGAACTTCCTGCTGGATAATGCAATCCGCGCTGCGGCAAACTCACTTTCCGCATCGTTGTCGCCAATTTTCGGTGGGCTTTTTAGCTTTGGGTCGCGCGGGCCGTCTGCCGCCAGTGTCGCAGCGGCTGCCCTTGGTGGTGGCGGACTGTTCGAAAAAGGTGCGGCGTTCTCCGGCGGTCAGGTTGTTCCCTTCGCCGCGGGCGGCGTGGTGTCGACGCCAACGCTCTTCCCGATGTCTCAGGGTCGGACCGGTCTGATGGGCGAAGCCGGGCCGGAAGCGATTATGCCGTTGGCGCGCCTGTCGGACGGTGGTCTTGGCGTCCGGGCACAGTCGGCAGGCGGCGGCCAATCCGCCGTCCGCGTCGTGCTGGCGTTGGCGGATGGCGTCACCGTGCAAGACGTCGAAGTGATTTCCGGCGAAGTGGCCGCCGAAATCGTTGCCGAAAACAACCTGGCGCGAGAAGAGCGGGACCGACGGCAGGTGCGGGGCTGATGGACATCATCGAGTGGCCCGTGGACGCCATGCGCGTTTCGGCCGAAGACTGGCATTTGGTCGGGCAGACGTTGGTCAGCCAAGGCATCTACGGCCCTGGCACCCATGGCTTCCTGGAAAATCGCATCTGGTCGGTCAACGTGTCCTTGGTCCATCTGCAGTCCAGCCTTTGGCGCGCGGTTCGCGCCGTCCTGGACGAAGCGCGTGGGCAATTCGGCACGATCCGGGTTCCGGTGATGTGCACCCTTGGTCTGGCCCTGGGTCCCGTCGCATTCGACGGGGGCGTGACCTTCAATGGTGGCGCGCGGTTCGGTAGCCACGTGCCTGACGATCTGGTCACGAAAGAGGCCCTGCCAGCCGGTGCGTCGCGGGTGGGCCTTCGGGGCAGCCTGTCCATGCGGCTGCGGCTGGGGACGATGTTTTCGTTGCCAGGGGATGCCCTGCACCGTGTCGCGCGGATGGATGGGGATGTGGCGATCGTCAATCCGCCGCTTCGCCGGGCGGTCGCGCGCGGGTCCAAAGTCGAGGTGCTGGCCCCGACGGCGTTGATGCGGCTGACGGAAGACGATGGGCGCCTGAGCCGGTTGGCCAGCGGGCACACCGCTCCGACCACGTTGCGCTTGGTGGAGGTTCTGCAATGATCCAGGGCCGATTTTGGGAGGCGCAGCCGGTCGAGTTGCACGACGCGATCCAGGCGGCACTTCGGTCGTCCAGCGTCAAGCTGGCCCGTCTGGTCGAGTTCGATTTCAGCACGGGCCCCGTGCGGCTTTGCGATTGGGCGGTGCCGATGACCGACGGCGCCAATGGGTATGAGTGGACGCCGATGATCGCCCCGTCGCGGGTGGAGGACATCAAGGGCGGCCCCGATGATTGGGCGCCCGTCCGGAAGTATTCCATGACGATCCCGCTGGACGTCATGCGCGAGCTGACCGCGGACATCGGGCCTTACCCCGACCTGCGAGACAAGACGGTCTATCAGGATCGGGAAGCGTCCATGTGGCTTCAGCTCATGGACCCGACACCCGGGCTGCATGGCGTCGATCGGCCGCTTGGTCATCCCGTGACGTTGCATCGCGGGCGCATGGACCGCGTCCAGATCGGTCTGACCCGCGACGGGGTCGAGCACAGCCTTTACGTCGAAGGGGTGCTGGCGCGAAAAGGTGTACAGGGATCCGGCTATCTGACGCCGCGGGATCAGAAGCGGCGCCATGCGGGCGACCTGTTCCTGGACTACGTTCTGGGACTACCCACCCAGCCGGCGAAGTGGCCGGATTACTGATGGCCCCGGATATGGTGCGCGCGTATCTGCGCGACACGGCGGCGCTGCCCTGGCAGTGGGGTGTCGTCGATTGCATGATGTGGGCAGCCAGTCTGGTCGAGCGGGTCACGGGTGAAGACCCGGCGGCCGATCTTCGCGGACGCTACGCTGATTCCCATTCGGCGCGGACAATCGAAACCAGCGCGGGCGGCGCCCTGATTCTGGTCACGACGCGGCTGGACGGGATCCTGGTCCAAGACGATGATGCGGGCTGGGGTATCTGCGTGTCGCCGCATGATCGATGGGGCGCCTGTTGCGGGATCGTCGCCGACGGCCGCGCCATGCTCAAAACCGATCGGGGTCTGACGATCGATCAAGCCCGGCCTTTCGCCGTTTGGAGGGCGGCCGATGGCTAAAGCGGTCGCGAAGGTCGTGTCCAAAGCATTCAGCTTTATCAGCGGCGGGCTGATCGGGGCCGTCATCCAAGTCGGGGCGGGCCTGCTGCTGTCCGCCGTGCTGGGCAAGCCGAAACAGCCGAAGTTCGCGGAGCCGCAAGAACGGCCCCGCCCCCAGGACGGGCAGGAAAACTTCACCGACCAGATCGGATCCCGGCGCGTCTGGTACGGGCGAAACCTGGTTGGGGGTCAGTTAATCTTCGGGCGGTCCCGGGGGGGCATGCTGCACCGCATCTTCGTCCATGGCCAAGGCGAAATCGAACGCTTCGTCGAATGCCGGATCGATGGCCGGCAATACAACGTGGAAGAGGACGGCCGGGTGTTGGTGTCCCCTTACAATCTTGGGGACGGCGGGTCGCTTCTGCGTATCGAAACGCGATCAGGGGAAGTGCCGGCGGTGCCCTATAGCCGCCCGGAAGAAGCCGCGCCGGAATGGGGTGCTGCACACCGGGGTGACGGGCTTTGGACGACGTATATGCGGTGCCAGCAACGATCGCAGAACACGCAACTGACCAGCTACCCCACCGGCGCACCGACGCTGCAATGGGTGGCGGACTGCAGTCGGGTCTATGACCCCCGCACCGGGGCCCGGGTCTTCACGGATAATGCGGCCTTGGTGATCGCCGATTGGTTGTCACATCCGGACGGCTTTGCGCTGGAAAACGTGCTGGAAGAGGCGGAGCTTGTCGCCGCTGCCAACGCGGCCAACGAAGTGCGACAGTTGGCCAGCGGCGGCACAACGCGCATGTGGCGCCTGGCGGGGTCGGCATCGTTATCCGCGCGCCCCGAGGCCACGCTGGTCGCGATGCTGGACGCCTGCGCCGGCGACTTGCGGCTGCGTCCGACCGGGCTAATCGGTCTGACCATCGGCGGGGATCCGGATCCGGTCATTACGCTGACCGATGACGATGTGCTCGAATTCCTGCGGGGCGACGATGGGCCCGATGTGCTGGACCGATACACCGAACTGCCCATCACCTACGTCGACGAAAACCTTGACTGGACGGAAACCACAGCGGATCCGTGGGTCGATCTGGCCGGCGAGCAGCGGCTTGGGGCGACGATCGTGGGTGGGCCGCTGGATCTGCGGTTTGCTCCGAACCATGCCCAGGCTCGCCATGTGGGGAAGATCAGAACGGCGCGGGACAACAGTCCGGGCCGTTGGCGTATTCGATACAAGCTGTCAGCGCTACCCGCAATTTATGAAAACACGGTGCGGCTGGACCATCCCAGCCTCGGCATCGATGGCGTCTGGCGGGTGCAGCCCTACACGGTCAGCATGGAAGACCTGTCCGTCACGCTGGACCTTGTGCGGATCGATGGGCAGCCCCGCACGTGGTCGGTGGTGGAAGAGGGTCTACCCCAGTCCCTGCCGCCCCAACCGCCCGATGACGACAACCCGCCGTCGCCGGCGACTGGCGTGCAGGCGTTCGGCAGTGGTGATCCGGAGTCCCCGGGTATCTTCGTGGCGTTCAACGCCCCGGCGGCCGCCGACACCACGCATTACGTGGCCTGGCGCGAAACGGGCGACACCGACTGGACGCCGGCGATGATGGTCGGGGGTGAGTTGGGCGTCCAGATCAGCGGCTTGGCCGATGCCGTGGACCATGACATCGCGGTGATCGCCGCCCGTCGGGAAAGTTTCGATCCGGATGCGGCCGATGTGACCGATGTGCGTGTGACGGGCGTCCAAAGCCGGACCGACAGGCCGGCACCCGTGGTGCCAACGGGGCTGTCCGTCGTCGACGTGGGCAGCGGGCAGGCCAATGTCACCGTCACCGCATCGGCGTCCACTTTCGGGCGGACCACGGAAATCCTGCGGAACGGCTTTGTGGTGGCAACGGAAGTCACCGTGCCGGGGCAGCAGATCACGATCACCGACGATCCGGGGTCGGGCAGCCACGTCTGGGCCGCCCGAGCCGTGTCCTTATCCGGAACCGAAGGCGGTCAGACCGCCGATGTCAGCCTGACCCTGACCTAACGAGAGAGGCGCCATGTCCACCATTCCCACGGTGCAGGACATCCTGTTCCCCAATAGCGAAAAGCCGGTCATCGATCGGGCCGCCCTTAGCCTTCTGTTGCAATCGCTGGTCAGCCGGTCGCTGACGGAAGACGACGGCGCGGTGATCAAGACGGACGGCATGATCATCGGGCCCGATGAAGACCGGACGACCATCGTGTCGACGGCAGAGGCAACGCTGACGCTGGACCCGATCGCCGATCTGGCGGGTAACTTCAAATTCTGGGTCTATGCCACAGGCGGAGAGGTCACCCTGCAGCCCACCAGCGGCGAAACGATCAATAGCGCGGCCACGGCGATCGTGCCCGAAGGGTTCAGCGCACGTTTGGCCGTCGATGACAGCGGGTGGCAGATGTCGCTGTTCGCACCAACGGCGGACGCGGGTGTCGTGCCGGTCGGTCGGCAGATCATAACGGGCGCCGGCCTTCTGGGTGGTGGCACGTTGAGTCAAGATAGGACGTTAAGTGTGGACACGTCCAGCGATCCGGATTTTGCCATTGATCCAACCAAGCTGGTTAATCGAGGGGGTATCCTGGAATTCGTCAGAACCGTCGGTCCGCAAATGATCGGGTTGGTGACGTTCGATGGCCGCGCGCCTGTGACGGTCTTTGAGGAATTCAATATTTCCAGTGTGTCACGAATTGGAACAGGGGCATGGTGGTGCAGCTTTTTGAATAAGCCGCCAAACGAATCCTATGGGGTTTTTCCAGCTTCTGACAGCAAGGGTATAACTACCCAATCGTTTAGCGGAGGCGTCATTCTTGACAATGGCCCCGAATCAAAAACGGTTGATGGGTTTCTACTGCGGTACGCCCAATTCGGAACGGTTGGTCAAAATGGTGGGGCAAGAGCCGATCCGGAGAAGATTTCCTGCCTGGTCGTGAGGGTGCCGACATGAGCGATCTGCGTATTGTCTACCGGAGCACAGACGGGACGATTGGCGTTCTCGCGCCAGCGTCGACCAGCCGAACGATGGAAGAAATCGCCGCCCGGGACGTTCCCACGGGCCTGCCATGGAAAACCGTCCGCATCCGGCCCGATGTCGCGCTGCCGGAAGACGTCGATCGATGGCGCGTCGATGACGGCTTCTGGACGTCGCAGGTCGGCATCGTTGATCTGCACACGGTCCTGACGCTGGCGCCGCCGCCCACAACAGAAGAATGGCGACTGACGGCCGAAGTGCCGGTGGAAGACTTCGCCCTGAACGCGTTCGAAGTGCTGGGGCAAGTCGACCCGGCATTGTTGAGCGAGGAAGAGTGCGAAGACTACGCGACCCTGCGGATCCTGCCCGCGCTGGTGAGGGGTTACGTCGATACGTTGCCGGAAGGTGTGCGCCTCGCCACCCGCATCGAGATGCGCCAGCGGGCGACCATCCGGCGTGTCGCGCCGCCCGGCGAAGACATTGATTGGATCGACGGCCTGCAAGGCTACCTGGCGTCGCTTGGGCACATCCTGAGTGAGGAACAGGTCGACCTGTTGTTCCAGCCCCGCCCGACCCCGGAACAGGGCTCCGGCACCTAAAGTAAATCAGACTGAGCCGGCTGTCAGGGCCGGTGCCCACAAGGTCGTTCAAGGCCGCGTGCGCTGACGTTCACCAGACATCCTACGGAGGGCCCATGCCCAGCATCAACAAACCGGTCGTCGTGACCGGGCGCCCCGGGTCTGCCTTGGAAGGGCCTCGGATCCTGCTGCCAAAAGGCGAAGCGCTCGCGATCGATTTGGATGTGAGAGACATCACCGGCGCGGTCCCGGAGGGCCTTGCCAGCGGCTATGCGGCGTTCACGTTGGCAACGTCGGAGAAAGGGGACCCAGATCACGCATGGGACACGGACAGCGAGCGGGTCACGCTGGTCGATGTCAGCTTTGGCCGTTACCGGTTTGATCTGACGCCGGACGACCTCGCCAACCTGAGCGAAGGCAGCGAGTATCACTACAATTTCTGGGCCCGGACTGAAACCGGGGATCGGTCGCGCCAAGCTTTCGGTGTGTTGGCGTCCCTGGCCTCAATCGAACCGGAATGGCCGCCGCTGGCCAGTCTTGCCGAAATCACCGGTGGTCCCCCTGTCATGCCCGATCCTGTCCTGGCCGGCCGGACGTACGCCGCGGTGCGGGACGATGTTGCCGATCCGGCCTATGAAGTCGTCGGCAATCCAGGCGCCGCGGTTACCATCGTCGAGCGGCGCATGGTCTCGGGTGGTGTAGTCGTCACCGATCTGGCGGCGCTGATTCCGATTGGTGCCGAAGTCGCGGCCGAAGACGTGGTCAGCGCGCCGGATGCGGCGTCCGACCCGATCCGGGGCGCCGCCCGCACGGCCGTCGCCGCCACGATCAACGTCACCGAAGACCCGTCGCTGCCCGCGTTGGCGCCGGGGCTGCCCAAGGCCGAAGTGATCGCCCTGGTCGATCCGGGTTTGGCCGCGGCGAACAACGGTCAGGTGGTCAATTTCGGGACGCCGGTTCTGACGTTGAATGGCGGTGCGTATGACAACGCCCACATCCTTGCCGATGGTGACGTGATCGCGGGGACCGCAGACTATACCGCGACGGGCGCGACTCCAGTGAACCGGCCGATTGCTGCGGTCACCGTTCAGGCGGCTTTCGGCCTGTCCGAAACGGCACAAGCGACATTTCAGATCAACAATGCGACGGGCGAGGTCACAGCAACGTTCACAGAGCCGCCTAAGGCCGCGACATACGACGCGGGCAATGGCGCGGGGATATTCACCTTCCAAACAGACGATTTGGGCGCTGGTCCGGTCAATTTTGTCCCGCCGCCCGTCGAAGATGACGGCACGCCCGACGTCGGAGAAACGCTGACAGCGGTCGACGGGGTCTGGGTGAACGATGTCAGCCTTGCTGAGCCCATCCTATCATACCAGTGGCAGCGGGATGGCGTGGATATCCCAGGCGCCGATCAAGCCACCTACACACTGCAGCCAGCCGATGCTGGGGCGGTCATCACGGTGGTGGAAACCGCCACGGATGCCAACGGCGCGCGGTCCGTCAGTAGCGCGCCAGTCAGCGTGCCGGCCGCTGCTGGTTCAGCTCCGTCGTTCGTCACGTCCGCCGCCAGCAGCCCGCGTCTGGATGCAACGGAGAGTGAGACCTATGCCATATCGGGCGCAGGCAATCGGATCATCGTCATTGCGGACATCGGGAACGCCGGCTTCACGGCGACTATGTCCAACGGCGACACGGTCACCAAATTGGCCGAACACATCGCGGGCAGTGGGCAGGTCGGGGTCACGTGGTTTTATGTAGAGGCCACCGGCGCGGCCAACCTGACCTACACAGCGATCGGCGACTCATCTTTCGAGCGCGAGATTTACGAATACCTTGCTAACAATGCGTCGAGCACGATCCGAGACGATGCACCGGGTGAGGCATCTTCCGTCGACCCCTCCGTCACGCTGACCGGTCTGGTTGCTGGCGACCATGTCCTGGCTTGCCTTGTCGATCGCGACGACCAAAGCGATCCGTTCGCGCTTGTCTGGGGTGATGATCTGACGGGTGATGGCGATGCCGCCAGGTTGATGGCCTCAGCGCACGGCTCGGCCGTTGCATCGGACGTGGCATCGGGGGCCAGTTTCACCGGCTCGGCATCTAATACCGGCATCACCGGCGGGGTAATCAACACCATCCTGTCCGCCATCGCATTGGAGGCAAGCTGATGTCGCGAAACGTTCGGCTGACCGGGTTTGCAACCGGCGAGACCGTCACCCTTGAAGTGGCCAAACCTGGCGCTTCGGATGGACCACGGACCATTTCCTGGCGCACGCCGACGGCCGTTACTGCGACGGTAGAGCGATACCCGGCCGGCGACGTGTTGCCCGGGGAGGTGGTCACCTACCGCGTCACGGATGTGACCGGCTATCCGGGCGACGTGCGAAACTTGGTGTTCGAATGGAGCTTCGGCGATCCGGGCTCGACTTACGAGGTGGCGCAGGGGCTTCTGTCTTCCGATGCCAACACGGAATGGGGACGGGTCGTCTCGCACGGCTATAAGACGACCGGAAACAAGACTGTCACCCTGACGGTAACCGCGCCGGATAGCACGCCCCTGGAAATGTCCACCCGCACGGTGCCCGTCATCGATCCCGATACGGTCAATTGGGACGATGACCTTTGGGTGGACTTCGGCGAAGTGTCCGGGACGCCGGACTTTACCGGAGCGCCTGCGGTCGGTGGTGCGGTTCAGCACATATCCAGTATGACCGCCCTAGACGCTTTTGGGACGGACGGCACCCGGCTAATCCGCGTCACGATGAAGAAAGGCGAGACCTTCCTCTGGAATGACGATCAAGTCGGGGTTCGCGGCCCTAGGACGTACATCCGATCTGTTGATAGTTTCGGCTCCGGCGCGCGCCCTAAGTGCGTTGCTGGGCAGGTTCGAGTTGACGGCGGCGGCGATCCCCGAGAACAGTCGATGTTCAGCGCTGGTAATGAGGGGGATCAGAGCCATATCGCGATCTATGGGGTGGATTTCGACGGCACCTATGACCCGGTGACGGGCACCCATGGTACTGGTGGCTGGGCTTGTGCGGTCAACGGCGGCTTCGATAGTTCTGGCACGTTCTATCGATCGTTCTTCCAATGCGCCGCACGGGGCATGCGCCAGTTCTACGGCTCCGAGGGAACGTTCAAGAATAACGATCCGCTCAAGACCTGCTATCTGGGCATCGCCGACGTCGATATCCGGGACTGGTCGAACTACGGCTTTTCGCAGTTCGGCGTCCGGGCGCGCGTTGCCGTCACGGGTGTCAGCATCACGCAAAACCCATTGGCACTTGTTCGCCCTGGGGACGGCAAAAGCGACAGCCTGACCCAGGCCCCGGACCATGGCCCGATCCGCATTTCCGTCTGTGACTATGCAGGGATCAACAATTGCAATTTCGGAAGCGCCAATGGCTGGTCCAATCTCGGGAACGACAACGCGCTGCAGCCATGCATCCGACTTCTGATCACGTATCAGGAAGACGATCTGGTCCACGACCTGTACGACACCCTGGTCGCCAACGTCATGCGGTGCACGGGCGCCGGTCCGTCTCTTTTGAACATCGGTGCCAACGTCAACAACGATCAGTTCGGCTTCATCCCCAGGTGCTTTGCAAACATCGAGCAGAACAGGTTCGTCAAAACTCGCCAGCACAATGGCGCCATCTTCACGGCCACCGCACGCGGAGTGATTTTCCGAAACAATCTGATCATCTTGCCGGATATCTACTCGGCCGCAAATGTCGGCGCCGACATATTCGCCTTTAACAACGTCCCGGCATACACGTTCCCCGCTGGCTTCTCGACGGACCCCGTGGTCATCGCCTTCAATACCGTTATCAGCCACCGCTCGACAGCCTCTGGCGATGATAGTGACGTGGTCTTGGTGAACCCAAAAGACCTGCAAGGTGATACGCCGATCCAGGCGGACAATATCATTCAGGCGGCCACCCAACAAAACCCGGTCACCACCTATGCGCCGCTTGACCCGGCCGAGGATTTCCGTCCGGCCACCGGATCGACTGCGATCAGTGCCGTCACGACGCGTGGACCGTGGACACCGCTTTTCGACCTACGCGGTGTCGAGCGCACGATGCCGACCAGTCTTGGCGCGCACCATGAAACCAGCGCATCGGCTGGCGTCGTCAATGCGCCGGTAAACACATCGCCGCCGGTGATCGCCGCGCTGGCAAACTATCCGAACGAATATCACGTGACCGACCTGGGCACGTGGAGCAACCTGCCCGACAAATATCTTTACGCCGTGGAATGGTCGTGGCGTCTCAACGGCGTGCCCGTCGCCGACGATTATTTGGTGGTGCACTCCGAAACGGGCACGGGCGATCTGACGTGCCAGATTACGGTGACTAATGCCTCCGGCCAGCGCGTGTCAGCGGGAAGCAACGTTCTGGCGGTGTAACCGCTGGGACTTAACGGAAGCCAAAACTGGTAACGGAAATGAAACATGACGGATAAGGAGATGAGCCCGCGGCGCCGCCGGGCGGAAGAATTTTTGTTCTGGTGGCGCATCGCCATGGCAGGCATTGTTGGCTTGGGCGCGATTGCCGCTTTTCTTTGGGAATTGCTTGGGCCTGGTATCATCGAAGTTTTTCGTGATCCGGTCCGCAGTTATGTCGGGTTTGATGAGCTGACCCACCAGCAAAATCTTGTCCTTAACAGGATCAGCGGTCTTGGCGACCGTGTGCAGCAGATCGAACGTTGGCTTCCTCCCCCGGCTGTATTGGCCTGGGATAGATCATCGCTGCACCAAGACGGTGACTGCACGCGGGCCAGGTGTATCGTCCGGATCACGGCCGGCCGCACGGAATATGGGGCCTTGTGTGGCGCGCCGAAGGAAATCGAGTTCTTCATTCAGGGGCCGGGCTATCGTCCGGCCCCGCTTTTCATCACGAATGAATTTCGCCCCATCACGCTGAGCACGATGCCCCGCGAACTATTTTTGCCGTTCCGGCGCCCGTCTTTCTTGCCAGATGGTGATTACGAGTGGCGGGCGACCGTCACTTACGAAAACTGCCCTGGGGTAAATGAGCCGATCCCACGCATGTCCCCGTGGTTTCCTATCACTCTGTCGAGCGCGGCTGACGCGCGCTGATCGGATAAGAGAAAACCGGCCGCAGGAACGGCCGGCTTTCGATGGCGGCGCCGCCAATGTAAAACTGCAGATCCAGCCTAACCCGCAGGTCATCGTCGGTGCGCCGCCTAGTGTCAACGGCGCCCTTCACGCCACTCAATAGGAGGCCCCGCCAGCGGGGTGCTTTGCCATGTCCAAATCCAGGTTCATGCGCGATCTACTGCGCACCGTTCAAGGCCGCCTGGCCGCGCTCGGATACTATCACCTGATCGTCGATGGGGTGCCCGGCCCGGGCACATCCAATGCTGTGGTGCGGTTCAAGACCGCTCACGGGCTCCGCGCGCGCGATAAAATCGGGCCTCTCACCTTACGGCTTTTGATGTCGCCCGACGCCAAGCCCGCGCCACGGCCGGTAAAGGTGAAAGGCGAGCCGCCCTGGCTAGTCCACGCCCGAACCCTCTTGGGCACCCGTGAGGCCCCAGGGGCTGCCGACAACGACGTGATCATGGCTTGGGCGCAGGGCCTCGACCAATGGTATCCGGGCGATGACGTGCCGTGGTGCGGCCTGTTCGTGGCTGAATGCATGGCCGCCGGCGCGCCGGATGAGCCGCAGGACTTCAATCGCCTGGGCGCCCGGCAGTGGCTTAACTACGGCGCTGAGTGCGACCTCAGCCTGGGGGCCGTCTGCGTGCTGTGGCGGGGTCGCCGCGACGGTTGGAAAGGTCATGTCTTCCTGGTCACCGGTCAGTCGGTCGACGCGGTTCGCGGCGTCGGCGGCAACCAATCTGACGCGGTCACCGAAACCTGGTTTTCCAAAGAGCGGGTCCTCGGCTACCGAAAGCCCGACGGCGCTGTCCTGAACCCCGCGCCGATGGCCCAACGCGGCGTCCTCTCCACCAACGAAGCATAGCCGCGGCGGCAACCGCTGATCGCGTCACCTTCCGCATTTTGCGGACATCGCCCGTGTGGGCGCTCACCACCGAAAGGAAACCTCACCATGGACACAGTCTTCGCCATCTTCGACGCGATTCCCGCCTGGGTTGTCGCCATCACTACGCTGGTGACGGCGGCATCGGGCATCACCGCGCTCACGCCCACGAAGGCGGACGACAAGGTGGTCAGCACTATGCTGGCCATCCTGAATGCCATCGCCATGAACTTTGGCAAGAACAAGAATGCAGACGCCGAATGACTGGTGCGCTCATGGCGCTGGCTTTCGCGGCTGGCGTCGTCATCGGCGTGCTTCCCGGCTATTGGCTTGGCCGTAGAGCTGGCCGCCGGGAAGCACGATCCCAAGCTAAAGCGGAGGGCCTGCGCGATGCGGTGGAAATTCACGATCGTGTTGCCGATAGTCGGAATGATCCTGACCGGCTGCGTCAGTTTGACGGATCAGGCTGGCGCGATTGACGCGCTCTGTAGGACTTGGGGCGAAAGCCTGCCCACGCGGTCGCGGCAGGACACCGAACAGACGGTAACGGAGATCGCGGAGGGGTATGCGGACTTTCTGGCCGCCTGCCCGGGATGGGAAAGGTTGGTGCCCGGCCGCCAGTAGGTGCGGTCCAGAGCAAAACGAAATCGTCCCCTAAATGGCCAGCAGGGGGCAGTGTGATGGGTCGCACCACTCCATGCCGGATGTGTTGTCTTTGTGCTCGCAAATGTCTTGGCAGCGCTTCCAAGCCACATAGACTTGGTGCAACGCTTCGGCTGTTTCGGCGCTGACGGTCAACGAGCGCTCACTCATTGTAGTGGTGTGTCGATCTCGATTTTTGTCCGCGAGATCGGGTGGATTAGGATGTCTCCGTCAAAGCTTTCGAGGCTAACGGTTCCGTCGTCCTCACAGCGGATTACAAACCGCCGCGCATCGTCAAGCGTAAGAGTGTAGCTGCCGTCGATTTCGGTTCTCAATCTCACGCGGCCCGCCCCTCTGTTGATTCCATAGCGCGGCGCTCTTTCGACCACGTGCGCTCAAGTTCCATGACGGACCTCATGGCCTCCATCATCGACTGCTTTTGACGCAGATCGGGCAGGTAGTCGTCAGCCTCACCCTCTTCGCGCATGATTTTCAGTTTTTGCGAGGCAGCCTTCTGCGCGGCATCGGCGCCCTCCGCAAACATGTCCGCAGCGTCCGACAGGGCCTGCGCGTAACCGCGCTCGTATTCGGTCAATTGCATGATCTCCGTCCCTTACTTTGGTAGCGGTGAGGCGGCGGGCTTGGCCGCCTGTTTCGCACGGATTTGTTCGATCTTCTCTCAGACACGCTTCAACTCTTTCTCAGAAGCTCGGGTCACGTCTATGTCGCTGGCGTTGCAGAGCGCCATAAGCGTGAGCATGACATCTCCGACCTCTTGGTTCACTTCGCCCTGCGGACGCCCATAGACGTATCGCACCAGTTCGTGCGCGTCAGATTGTGGGCACCCGAGCGACTGCACCAGTTCAAGCGCTTCTTCTAGGAAGCGATGATTTCCCTCGACCTTGTCAGCAGCCACGCGAGCGCCGAACGCGGTCTCGACCCATTCTGCTACGCGCGTTTGAAGTGATCCAATCAGCATCATTCGTCCCTTTTAGTAGTCGGTCACCCGGCCGCTCATTGGGTGTGCGTTCGGGTTGTTGGGCAAATGAGTGAACACGGCGCGCATCTCATTTCGGGCCTGATCATTCGCAAGATCGAAAAGCGCGTCCTCGATCTGCGTCTCGACCACGCCCGCCCGCAGGAGTTCATAGTCGCCTTGGGGCAGAGTTGCCTTGTGCTGCCGCACGAGGTCCAGAAGGTAAGAAAGTGCGCCGTCGGTCATGTCATGGTCCCTTTCTCTAGCTTTCTATTACTGACGTATATAGAATATTTTCTGACGTGTAAATGGGGTTGACGTCAGAAAGTTTGCGAGATACGTCAGAAATACAGTAGACGCGACACATGATCGTCGCCCTGCTCACGCTTAATCAGCGATGTGGGTCCCTTGGGGACCAGCGTCGCGCCATGGCCGCAGAAGGATATGCGCCAGAAAGGGAATACGTGGGCCCCGAGGAAATCGAAGAGTGCATCATTCGCGGCACGCGGGACGGCGACGTCCTCGTGCTGTCAGATGCGCGCGCTCTTGATGGCAAGGATCGGGATAGCCGCACCAAGAAACGGAAGCGTGAAATATGGCTTCACGACCTTGCGGAGCGGGGCGTCAAGGTCGCGATCCCGGGGTTGGAGCCAAGGTTCTACGATGAGCCCGAAGCGTTTGCGATCTTTCACGCTGAGGCACGCAAACCAACCGGCCGCCCTTCTGCCAAGCAGAAGCGGATGCCGGGTCGTCCGCCGATTTACAAGGCCCTGGATGAAGCTGGTGAGGCGCAGTTTCGCACTTGGTGGAGTATGGTCAATAAGCTGACGGTGCCTGACATAGCGGGTCTGTTGGCGCCGCTGCTGGGTAAAAAGCCTTCGCGTAGCCAAGTGTATGCGCTGGCTGAGAAGCTTGGGCTACCTGATCGCGGGAAGCGTCCAGACATGCAGAAGAAGGAGGATCAATCATGAGCCTCTTGATCATTGGCTTCGGCTTGGGATGGGCCGCCGCTAGCCTCACGTGCTGGTGGTTCGTCGGCAAAGCACAAACGAAGGAGGATGGTTGATGTCTCACGATGAGGGCCAAAACACTTTGACGGGACGCACGCGTCGGCAGGAGATGAGTGACAAGCTGACGGGCTACGGCGAAGGTGTCGTGCATGGCTGGGAGGCGGCGGCGCGGGCCGTGTCATATGCCACCAACGGACTGTTTACCCTGCAGGAGACGCGCGAGATCAAAGAGTGGCGCGCTCGCCTGGCGCGGTCCAAGTAGGGAGCCCTAACGCCGCCGATAATACCCCGGGGGCAAATTGCTGACCGGGTTGTGGCCGCGATCTTTGTCGCGGTGAAAGACAGCCTTCACGGATGACATGGCCGCGTCTCGGCTGGCTGACTGACCGCTCATGATGTCACGGGGATCCCGCTGCTGCCAGTGGCAATGCCATTCCCAGGTGCCCTTCGAGAACCCAAATTCCCGCTCGCCCACCATGGCGATCGAGTATCGGCCCACCATCAACCGCCAAATGCATCCGTGCGGCCGTAGGTCTTGTCGGCGCCAGGAAATCGGCGGCGCCATCCCGCTGCGCCTGACCTTGAAGCCGCGCCAGCCACACTTACTGCAGGTCAGCCGTTTGCCGATTTCCTCCACATATTTCAGATGCCGATACTGGCCCGCATTGACTTTGGCCTTGTGCCCGCAGTGGCAGCGCACGCTAATCGGTTGATCCACATGCGATTTTATCGGCATTCGTCTGCAATCGGTTGTGCCGGGCATTCTAGAACATAATCAGAACACCGGGCAAGTCTACCTACGCAAAGGGAATCCCGTCAGGCGGTCCGCCGCACCAGAACGACCGTGTGGTCGAGGTGTGAACCCCCTCCCGCAACAAAAATACACCATATTTTCAGAGTGATAGAATTGCCAGCCCTGGGTGGTCTCTGACGTTTCGCGCCTGTTTCCGTGCCGTTTCCTTATTCCGCACCCATTCCGAAGAAAGGATGAGCACATTTCTCGATGAGAAATGAATGTGGAGAAGATTCGCTATGACCTAAAGCACGTCCTGGCGCGAGAACTCTGCAGATGAGCCTCACACGTATCCGCACCTATCGCGCCCGTATCGACAAGCTGAAGCGGACGTCTGGAAGCAGCCTCGAGGTCAGTTCTTCGCAGCGCCTTCGAGCGCCTGCTGTAAGACTGGGCCGAGGCGGAAGATTTGGTCTTCGCGCCGGAGCTGCCGTTGGGCACGGGACCCGCGGCGAGCCGGGTGAAGCCCTATCCGGCGGAAGGCAGAATCGAGATTGATGGCGCGACCACGTTGACGGGGTTTCCGCCCGAGGCCTGGACGTATCGGCTGGGAAACCGCGCGGGGCTCGATTGGGTGTTGGACCAGCACAAGGAAAAGAAGGTGCGCGACAAGACCGTCGAGGCCT
>JBCDCS010000001.1:0-45256 GCA_039181205.1 Pseudomonadota bacterium | reverse complement strand
TGGTCGATCACGCGCGCGAGCATATCGAGAAGACGTATAAGCGCCCCTTGTTCGAGCGCATCCTGCGCTGGACCCTCGCGCAAATCCTGCCCTATCCGATGCGCTTCCGCCTGGCGCTTCTGGGCGCGAAGATCGGCAAGCCCTTCGCGTTCCTGATGCCCGATGCACGGCTCAAGGCCATGCTCGCCATGGCCCCCAAGACCATCCCGCCGGTCAGCCCCAATGACGACCCGCAGACCTTCCCCGCAGAGGACAAGAAGATGCGCGTCGCATTGATGACCGGCTGCGCGCAGAAGGCGCTGAACACCGATATCAACGACGCTACCATCCGTTTGCTGACTAGGCTCGGCGCGGAGGTCGTGGTGGCGGAAGGGGCGGGCTGTTGCGGGGCGCTGACCCACCATATGGGCAAGACCGAAAGCTCCCACGGCTTCGCGGCGCGCAACATCAACGCTTGGATCAAGGAAGCCGAGGGCGAGGGTCTGGACGCGATCGTCATCAACACGTCCGGTTGCGGGACCACCGTGAAGGATTACGGGCATATGTTCCGCAACGATCCGCTGGCCGAGAAAGCGGCCAAGGTCGCGTCCCTGGCCAAGGATGTGTCCGAAGTGCTGGACGACCTGCTGTCCAAGGACCGGATCGTCGCCACGCCCCAACGCCCGGACGAGAGCGGCCCTATGCATGTGGCGTATCATGCGGCCTGTTCGCTGCAGCACGGCCAGCAGATCAAGGACACGCCGAAGACCCTGCTGAAACGCGCGGGCCTGAAGGTGCTGGAACCCCGTGATGCGCATCTCTGCTGTGGCAGTGCGGGCACTTACAATCTGATGCAGCCCGAAATCAGCGGCGAGTTGAAGAATCGCAAGGTCGCCACGCTCATGGAGCGGAAGCCCGACGTCATCGCCGCCGGCAATATCGGCTGCATGATGCAGATCGGATCGGCGGCCAATGTGCCCGTCGTTCATACTGTTGAACTGCTGGATTGGGCGACCGGCGGCCCGATGCCCAATGCGCTGGCGGATCACGATCCGGTCGCTGCCCCGGACGTGCCCATATTGCGCTGAAGTTCTGCCGTATCTGACGGGCACGTCTGGATTGACCATCTGGAAGCCTGCCCATGCGTCGCCGCCAAACCCTGTCGTCCCTGTGCGTCCTCGTGACGTCGCTTTTGTGCATGCAATCGCCCGTATCTGGGCAGGAAATCGGCCGCCCTCAGGACACGACCATCCGCACCGCGGCTTTGGCGGCCGAGCAGGCCTTGGATGCGGTGGGGCGGCTCGATATCGGCGATGATGGGTTCTGCACGGCGACGCTGGTGGCGCCCGCCTTGGTGCTGACGGCGGCCCATTGTCTGTTCGAAGGTCCGTCCACGGTGCCCGTCGATATCGATCTGCTGACGTTCCGGGCGGGCCTGCATTTCGGCGAGGAGAAAGCCCGCCGCAATATCCGCCGCATGGTCGTGCATCCGGACTATCGCCACGTGGGCGCCCCGACGCGCGATGCCGTGGCCGCCGATTTGGCGCTTCTGGAACTGGACCGGGCGCTCGATCTGCCGACCATGCGGCCTTTGCCCGTGACCGGCGAATTGTCCGAGGGCGATCGCGTTGAACTGGTCAGCTATGCCCGGACCCGCGCGCACGCGGCCAGCCGGGAAGACGATTGCAACGTCATCACCCGCGGGCCGCAGATCCTGGTGCTCACCTGCGATGTGGATTTCGGCGCTTCGGGTGCGCCGGTCTTCTACCGCGATCCAAAGGGGCTCGGCATCGCGTCGGTGGTCTCGGCCATGACGATCTACGAAGGCCGTCGCGTTGCCCTGGCCGCGACGGTCGAGGCCGGGCTCGACCCGCTTCTGGCCGAATTCGCCCGTGCGCCGCGCATGGCGCCACGGGCCAAGACTATCAAACCCGGTGAAAGCGCCAGCGGGACGATCCGCTTCAGCCGACCCGAACGATGACACAATTTGGCTAAAAAGCCGTGAAAGCAACGCAAAGTGGCGATAATCCGGCCCAGAGCAGGCCCGGTTTGGACGCCATGATGACAGGACTCACGCAGGAGGGGCTGCCAATGCTTCATCGTCTCAAAGCCATTTGCACCGCTCTGATGATCTGCTCGACGTTGAGTGCCCCTGTGGCGGCCGAACCCGTTCTTAAGACGTTGCGAACGGCCGATGAAAACCGTGGCTGGGAGGCGGTGGGCCGTCTCAACTTCGGACAGCAGGGGTTCTGCACGGCGTCTTTGATCACCGCCGATATCGTGATCACGGCCGCCCACTGCCTCTTCAACAAGGATACCGGCGAGCGCATCCCGGTGGAGCGGATCGAATTCCAGGCCGGCCTACGTTTTGGTCGGGCGGAGGCCTATCGCGGCATCCGCCGCGTGGTGTTGCACCCGAACTATGATTATTTCCGCGCCGATGGGTTGGACCGCGTCGGCAGCGATCTGGCCATCCTGGAACTGGACCGCCCGATCCGCAACGGCTATGTCCGCCCGTTCCGCACCGAACAGAACATCGCCATGGGCCAGACCGTGCAGGTCGTCAGCTATGCCCGGGAGAGATCAGATGCGCCTTCACGCCAGGATTCTTGCGACGTGCTGACCCGGGATCACGCAATTCTGGTCTTGTCCTGCGCCGTGGATTTCGGCGCGTCCGGATCGCCCGTCTTTTCCATCATCGATGGCGAGCCCCGGATCGTGTCGATCATTTCGGCCAAGGCTGAATGGCAGGGGCAGCCCGTCGCGCTCGCCGCCGCCATGGAGGGGGAATTGGACGTGCTCATTTCCGAATTGGCGCGGACACCGGCCCTTCGCCCCGTGGGCAAGACCGTGCGCGTCAACGACCCGGTCGAAACGAATTCCAACTGACCGGACTTGACCCAGGCCAGAGACGGCGCATCCTTTGGTCCATGCGTCGATCTCTGATCGCCCTAGTCTTTTTGCCGTTGCCCGCCTTGGCGGATTGCCCTGTCGCACCCGATATCACAGGCGCGATGGATGGCCTGTTGGCCGAAGTGCAGGCCGCGCCCAACCAACAAGCGGCGCGGCAGATCTCCAACAAGATGTGGGAGCAGTGGACCCGCGCGCCCGATGCCCGGGCCCAGGCGCTGTTGAATGAAGGGATGGGTCGCCGGGCCGCGTCCGATCTGCGCGGCGCCAGGCGCATCTTCGATGACCTGGTCACCTATTGCCCGGACTACGCCGAAGGGTGGAACCAGCGGGCTTTCGCCAGTTTCATCGCCGGGGATCATGATGCCGCCCTGGCCGATCTCGACCGGGCGTTGGCCCTGCGTCCGCGCCATGTGGCGGCTCTGTCCGGGCGGGGCCTGACACTCATCGCCCTGGATCGGATCGCGGAGGGGCAGGCCGATATCCGCGCGGCTTTGGCCTTGAATCCCTGGCTGACCGAGCGGCGGTTTCTCGCGCTCGACCCCGAGGGTGGTCCGCCGGATCCCGCGCGCATCCCGAAACGAGAGATCGATCTCTGAGGCTTGCCGCGGTCGCACTTGCCCGATAGCCCGGAAACCGGAGCGGGCGTGGTGGAACGGTAGACACAAGCGACTTAAAATCGCTCGGGCTTGGCCCATGCGGGTTCGACTCCCGCCGCCCGCACCACCTGATGCACAGTCGTCCCGACGATTAGGGTCACTTTAGGCGGCCGCGGCCCATTCGCCTGGTCGATGGGGGCGATATCGTCGGTGATCCGGCCCGAAAAATCCAACCCTGACCGGGCTCGGAATTCTGTAGAAACTGGGAAACACGCCTGATTCTGATGTACGAATTGGCGTCCTTCGGCGGTTCTTACCGGATCCGCTCCGCCGAAAGCGCAATCGCCTGTTGATACACGGTCGCGGCGTTCCAATCGTCCAGGACGGCGAAATTCGCGGTCCCCTGCTGGAATGGCTGCCCCGGTTGCCAACCCTTCTGGCGCAGGAAATTCGCTGTCGATGCCATGGCATCGGCGTAGTCGTAGAAATCCACACGGCCGTCGCCATTCCCGTCCTGTCCATAGCGGATCGCATTGCCCGGCAGGAATTGGGTATGTCCGAGTTCGCCATGGGCTGCACCTTTGGTGGCGGGTGAAAGCATCCCGGAATCAACCATTTGCAGGGCGGCGAGCGCGTGGGGTGTGAAGAAAGCCGACCGGCGGCAATCATAGGCCACGGTCAGAATCGATGATACGACGTTCTCGTCTCCCATGAAGCGCCCGAACCCCGTTTCCATGCCATGGATCGCCAAGAGGATGCCGGCCGGCACGCCATAACGCTGCTCCAGCGACTGGAAAAACGGCCGGTTCCGATCCAGCCGTTTTTGCGCCTGGGCCGCGAAACTATCCAGCGACCCCAGGCGAATGCGGATGAAGTCGTCCAACGCGTAGCGTACGCCCCGCTGATTGCGGTCGGCCGCGATCGTCCGGGTTGCGTATTGTGCATTGGCCAGCGCCTGCAGGCCCGGCTGACCGATCCCGACGGCGGCGGCTTCCTGCGCGAAGGCTTGCTTCCAGGCGGACCAGCCGGACGCGTCGTTCCCGCATTGGGCGGCCAAGGCGGGCGCGGCGGTGAGGGCAAAGGAGACGGCAAGGGCGCGGATCATTGGTGGCTCCGGATTAGGTCGGCTGGGCGGACGGTATCATGTTGCTGCGTCGGGACAATGTGCGCTGCCAACCTCTTTGGCCAAGCGTAGGATTTCCGCCATATCCAAGGTTCGGGCCAGATGGTCGGCCAGGGCATCCAAGGTGCGGTCGACCTCTGCGGCATAGTCCATATCCGTGGTCTGCGCCCCCAACCGAGCCAGATAGGCCGCGCGAAATCCATCGCCCGCAAACAGTCCATGAAGGTAGCAGCCCCGTACCCGGCCATCGGGGCTTGCTGCGCCGACGGCGACGCCATCGCGGCGCAGCCAGCCGTGGGCGGTGTCAGGGCCGGTTGTCTCGCCCAGGTGGATTTCATAGCCGGTGACTTCGGTGCCCGACGCGATATCCTTCGCTACGACCCGCGCCAGGTGCTTTTCAGATTTCATCACCGTGTCGACATCCAGCAGGCCCAAGCCCGCCACCTTAGAGGGCGCCCCTTCCAGCCCGTCCGGGTCGGCGATGGTCTTGCCGAGCATCTGATATCCCCCGCAGATGCCCAGAACGTGGCCGCCACGTCGCACATGGGCGGCCAGGTCGATGTCCCAGCCTTCGGCGCGGAAGGCGGCTAGGTCGGCGATGGTGGTTTTCGAGCCCGGGATCAGGACGAGGTCGCAGACGGGCAGGGGCGAGCCCGGCGGCACGATCTCGACCGACAGGGCCGGATCGGCGGAGAGCGGGTCCAGATCGTCGAAATTAGCGATCCGCGTCAGGCGGGGGACGGCGATGCGGAAGGTATCGGGTCGCCGGGCCGATCGGATGTCGAGGATGTCTTCGGCGGGCAGTTTCCAGGCCTCCGGAAACCAAGGCACGACGCCCAGCGGCGACCATTTGGTTCGGGCGGCAATTTCGGCCACGCCGTCATCGAAAAGCGTAACGTCGCCCCGGAACTTGTTAACCAGGAAGCCCTTGATGCGCGCCGCGTCCTCCGGCGCCAGCACCGCCTGGGTGCCGACAAGCTGAGCGATAACGCCGCCCCGGTCGATGTCGCCTGCCAGGATCACGGGAATATCGGCGGCCTCCGCCAAGCCCATATTCGCGATGTCGCCCGCCCGCAGGTTGATCTCGGCCGGGGATCCGGCGCCTTCCACAATGATCAGATCGCAATCCGACGCCAATCGGCGGAAGCTGTCCAGGCAGGCCGCCAGCAGCCGAGGTTTGAAGGCCGCGTAGTCCCGCGCCCGTACCGTGGCCATGCGTGTGCCCTGCACGATGACCTGGCTGCCGGTGTCGGTTTCGGGTTTCAGAAGCACCGGATTCATGTCCACGACTGGTTCAACGCCCGATGCCAGTGCCTGCAGCGCCTGGGCCCGCCCAATTTCCCCCCCATCTGCGGTGACAGCGGCGTTGTTGGACATGTTCTGCGGCTTGAAGGGGCGCACCCGCATACCTTGGCGCGCGAAATGACGGCAGAGCCCGGCGACCAGCATGGACTTGCCCACATTCGATCCCGCGCCTTGGATCATGATCGCGCGTGCCATCCGCGTCCTTCCTGCTATGTGGGCAAAGATGAATACGCCCGCCCATCTCATCCTCGGTCTGGCGGCCTTCGGCAAGCCCGGCGACCGGCGTGTCACGGGCGCTGCCTTGGCCGGGGCGCTGATGCCGGACCTGTCGCTTTACGTTTTGGCCGGTGGCGCGCTGGCCATCGGCATTCCGGCTGGGCGGGTCTTCGATGAACTCTACTTCTCAGAAACCTGGCAGACGATCTTCGCCATCGACAATTCGATTTTCGTATGGGGCGCGGTGCTGGGGCTGGGGCTCTGGCTCAAGAAAGCCTGGATCGTGGCGCTGGGCGGGGCGGCGCTGCTGCACTTGGCCACGGACTTTCCGCTGCACAATGATGACGGGCGCCCGCATTTCTGGCCGCTGACCGATTGGATTTTCGCGTCGCCGTTCAGCTATTGGGACACCAACCACCACGCCGGCTGGATCGCACCCACCGAAGTCGTCCTCGTGCTGGGCGTGGCCATCTGGTGCTGGGTCCGCTTTCCGACCCTGGTGACACGGCTTCTACTGGCCAGTCTTGCCCTAGCGCAGCTCTCGGTGGGCGGCGTTTGGGCCTACGTGTTCTCCTGAACGCGCCACCGGCCATCGCCCCGCAGGTCGCGGTAGCTCACCAGTTCGATCCCCAGATCGCGGATCGTCTGGGATACAGTCGGATTTGTGAGGGTCTCAAGACAGCTCACCCGATCCTGGGCCACATCTTCATATCCCGCATGTCCCAACGCGGCCAATTCGTCCGAGGCAAGCGCGGGGTGATCGATGAAGATATGAAGACCCGGCGGCAGAGCGGCCAATCCATCGCGGAAGGCCGAAACCCGCCGGGTCGTGTCCCTTGGATGGGGCGGGTAGCCTTGGAAACGGCGCAGTCCATGGCCGAACGGATCGTCCATCAACCCGAACTCGTCGCAGAGCTCAGACACCAGGTCGCCGAGACGCGGATCGATCTGGCCAAGATGCCGGGCCATATGGGTGCTCACATGGCTGGCCTGCGGGAAGAGTCGTTTGCCCAATGTGACCTGTGCCCGCAATTCCTGGGCGATCTCGTCCAGCGACCAGTCACGCTCCGCCAGGCTGGGACGACCGGCGCGAGGGCGCGCGGTCAAGAGCGGCAGGAAATAGCCGTCGGCATCCACCAGGCTGGGTGCCGTGGTCAGTGGCCGCCATTTGACCGCATCCCATTCGCTGGTCAGAGTCAGGTGCAGGCCGATATCGATCTCAGGTCGGTCGCCAAAGAGCCGCGCGGCCTGCGGCACCCAAGCGCCGGGCATCATCACCTCGACACTCCGGGCGATGCCATCGGTGCAGGCACGCAGACAGCCGATATTCGCGGCCCAGCTGGACCCGGCATCATCGGCCCGGACAAGCAGGGCGGTCTCAGCGGTCAAGTCGGTTGTCCCTCCGGTGCAGGGTAGGCCAACTGCGGCGTGTCGCGACCCATTTACTTTATGCCGTCGATTATCTGGATTTGCCACACCAGCTCGTCAGCCATCACTGACCCGAACGTCGGGCATTTCTGGCCCGGAAATCCGGTCTGCGGGACAAACGGGCGTTCGATTTGTCCCCACCAAGACTGTTTCAGCACCGCTGGATTCATCCATAAGCTTCTGCCAGTGCTTTAAGCAAAGTGCTCTTGTAACGCGTTACATCAGATTTGCTGCCGTAGATGACCACCATATCAGCTTCTGCGTCCAGTTCGATGCCTTTGGGCACTGCGGACAAATTAGCAAATTCTTTGGCCCAGCCATGACCGTTCATTTTTGCACGTGCTACATGGGATAGTTCGTCGGCTTGTATGCAGGTTGAATAGCCGTTCTCGTGCCGAATAAGGGGTGAGAATAATCGCTTGGGATCGAATCCCAGGGCCTTTTCCATGCGCACCAGATCAAGTTTCTTGCTTCTCGCAGCTAACTGCGCCTTAGGAAATTCCGCTGGGCCCTGAACTGCATTGAGACGCAGGACGTCCAAGTCTTGGGCAGGCAGAAAATCCCAGCTATCCACAGTAAGTTGTTGTAAAGTTAAACGACGAAGTGAGGTCGATCGTTTGACCCCATCCTGCCACTTACGATAACCTAGGCAATAGAGTTCACTCAGTTTCGGGAGATCTCCCAGGTTGTTAAAGTCGGGTTTGTTCGACGCATTTGGATTGTCGCGTATGATCGACAAGTATTCCAGGTTTCGCCACGCTCCAACAAAACTGGTGTCGAAGTCCGCTATAATCTCAAGTTCAGCCGATTGCAGTTTACGCAGATTTTGAAGGGCTCCTTGGTTTGTGATGCTCGGGACTCCATAGTGAAGTTTAAGATGACGGAGCTCCGACAATAGCTCAAAACCTGCAAGATCACAGGTGGCGTTGCGATCCAAGGAGCTGAAAACTCTCAATGAAAGACGCGGTTCCCTTGCGCACCTTTCATTGAGTGATATGAGCGTCTCCCGCGGCACATTCTCGAAGTCATCTGCTAGGCATTGGGGACCGGCACTCTTGAGGTCGGGAAATGACTTCAGATGGGCTTGCGCTTCATCAAACCCGCGCTCTGTAAGTGAAAACACCAAGAGATCATCCTGTTACCGGCTTCGTTCTCGAAGAGCTTTTTAGGATAAGGCGCAAGCCGATGTTCGTCCACTACGAGGCATGGGTGGCTTTGGACCCATAGCCGCCATTTTCCCGCACGCGGAACCAGCTTTCGGGTCACATGATAACGTGACGTCCAAAGCCGGCTGACGATCAACACCAGTGGATGATGGTCCGGCAGGAGGGTCTGCACCATTTTCCAATGTGCGCGCATCAGGCTCCGTGTTCGGCTTTCGCTGCGATCTTGGACCCTTCGGCCGGTTGAGGCAATTGGTCGACCGGAAAACCCGCTTCGGCCATCAGCGCGTTCGATCCCGCTTCGATCCGCTGTTCCATCACCGCCATGAAGCTGGACCGGTCGAGGCCTGGTGGGATCGGTTCGAGGAATTCCACCACGGCCAGGCCGGGTCTGCGAAGAAGGCCGCGCTTCGGCCAGAACACGCCCACGTTGGTCGCCACCGGCACGCAGGTCTGACCCAATTGCTCGTACAGCGCGAAGGTCCCGACCTTGTAGGGTAGATGGGCCCCGGCCGCGACGCGCGTGCCCTGGGGATAGATCAAGAGCTGCCCGTTGTCGCGTTTGCCTGACCGGACCTCGGCCAGCATCGCCTTGATTGCATCGGCGCGCTTGCCCCGCTCCACCGGGATACAACCCAAACGCAACGCGTATTGGCCGAGAAAGGGCGCATATTTCAGGATCGACTTCATAATGAAGAAGGGCCGCGGCATGGCGTTCCAGATCAGCAAGATGTCCAGGAAGGATTGGTGCTTGGCCGCGATCAACACACCGCCCGTGGGCGGCGTGCCGCGGATTTCGCTACGCAGGCCGACGATCTTTTCCAGCAGCCAGATCGTGGACCGGGCATAGGCGTTGCACCCGGCCCGCGCACCTTCGGGCGAGGCGATGGCGAAGGGTAGATAGGCCAGCCCGACGATGGGCATCCAGGCATACATGGCGACGTTGAAGATCAGAGAACGGAGATACTGCATCTCGCCCCCTTACTCGAATCGGGCCAGGGCGCGAAAGGCCGCGCGGCGGGTGGCCAGGAACGCGATCACGCCAACAAAGGGGGGGATCAGCAAGGGCAGAAGCCATGAAAGCCCGGTGAAGCCCAGTCCAGTCAGAAAACCACCCGCGACCTGAGCCGATGGCAAGAGCGCGACGGCCAGCATGCCGAGCAGCGTGCCCGTGGCCGCGCCGGCAACCGCACGCAGGGTGAACCGACGGGTGAAGGCCCGCACCGCATAGACATCCCGCGCGCCCACGAGGCGGAGAACGCGGATGACCTGGACGTTCGCGGCCAGAGCGGCCTGGGCGGCCAGGGTCACGATTGCCGCCAGCACACCTGCGATGAGCAGAAGCGCCGTCCAACCCAAGCTGCGCAGCCGAGATGCGGCCTCGACCATCGGCTGCCGCCACCTGGTGTGGTCGTCCAGTACGGCGCCCGGTACCTCGGCCTGCAGCCGCAGGCGCAGCCCTTCGGCGTCGAACCCGTCGCTTTCGACGATTTCGACCAAGCGGGGCAGGGGCAGCCGGTCGAGGGGCAGGCCAGGGCCCAGCCAAGGTTCAAGCAAGGTCGCCTGTTCTTCCGCCGCCAAGGCACGGGCGGTGGCGACGCCGGGCGTGCCGGCCAAGATCGACAGAACTGCGTCGACCTGGGCGTCGGCCTGGTCGGCGGGCGCCGAAATCCGGATCGTGGACGCCTGGGCCAGAGACTCGTCCCAGCGCTCTGCCAGACGGCCGGTGGCCAGCGACAGGGCCAGTGCGAACACCGCCAGGAACGCCATGGCGGCTGCTGGCAGCACCGTCAGCCACGCGGTCTGCCCAGCGGGCGGCACGACCCGGTCGGCTTGCCGATCGCCGATCAAGATATCGATCAGGGTCACAGCTCCGCCCCGGCTGTTTGCAGGCTGCCCCCCGCCAACCGCAGAACCCGGGCCGACACGGTCGGTTTCGATGCCCGGATCAGTGCAAGATCATGGGTCGCGACCAACACGGTTTTCCCCATAAGGTTGAGTTCGGCCAGGAGCGACAGCAGGCGCTGGGACATCTCCCAATCGATGTTTCCCGTGGGTTCATCGGCGATCAGCACCTCCGGATCGGTGATCACGGCGCGCGCCAGTGCCGCGCGTTGCCGTTCGCCGCCCGAGAGTTCCGGTGGGTGCGCGTGGGCCCGGTGCCCGAGCCCGACCCAGGCCAGAAGCTGGGTCAGTTCATCCCGCCGCTCCGGCGTATCCGCGCCCGACACTGTCAGCGGCAAAGCCACGTTCTCCATCAGCGACAGATGATCCAGGAATTCGCAGTCCTGATGCACCACGCCGACCCGCCTGCGTAGGCGTGCCATGCCATCCCGGTCCAGCCCGCGTGTATCGCGGCCCATCAGCTCGATCACGCCCTCCGTAGGTCGTAGTTCCCCATAGCAGAGCTTTAGCAGAGTGGTCTTCCCTGCGCCCGACGGCCCCGTCAGGAAGTGAAACGACCCGGGCGACAATGTTAGGTCGAGACCGTGCAGCAGCGCGTCCCGCCCATAGCTGTAGCTGGCCCCTTTGAGCTCGATCACCGCCGCTGTTCCTTCCTGCCGCGTCGCGGTTCTGCCCCAGCCATATTGATGACGCAATGCGTGCGCCCCAGGCCACGGGGCGGCCGGCGACATACCCGCTGGGGTTGACACCGACTGGCCAATGGGGCGCGGTATGGACGATTGTCACTTGTCTGGTAAGGCTGCGTTCACATCATCATGCGTATCACCTGCCCAAATTGTAGTGCGCAGTATGAGATCGCCGACGGCATGATTCCGGCCGAAGGGCGGGACGTTCAGTGCTCCAATTGCGGGACGACGTGGCATCAGGAGGCCCGTGTGCAGGATGCCGCCGCCTCTGAGACGCAGGCGCCGCCACCCGAAGACGTCGCGCCGTCCGACGTACCTGCGGCCGCCGAAACCGTGCCGCCGCCCGCCCCGCAACCGGATACGCCGGCGCCGACGCGTCAGACCATGGCCGACGAACGGACGCTGGATATCCTCCGGCAAGAGCGGGAACACGAAGAACGCCTCCGTGCCGAGGCTGGTCAGACGCAACAGGAAGCAGCGGGGCCCCCAGCCGAGCCAAACGATGCCGAGGCCCGTGAAACTGCTGCGCTGGAAGCCGCGCGCATGGCCGCCGCAGCGTCGGTCGCGCGCTCGCGTGGCAGCGGCGACGCCCCCTCCTCCGCACCGCAACCACCCTCACCTCCGTCTGCGGATCATCCATCGGCATCGCCACCCAAGGACGATGTGGCCGATGCGATCGCCCAAGCCCTGCGCGACGGTGAAATCGACGAAGGCGATGACCAAGCGTCTGAAGAGGACGCCCATGCATACGGGGCGGACGCTGATAGCGCTGCATCCCAGGCACCGCGCCGAGAATTGTTGCCGGATATCGAGGAGATCAACTCTTCGCTGCGGCCAGATGACCGAGTGGCGGCCATTCAGGCCCAGGCGGTTGCCGAAGCCGACGCGGCCATGGCCAGCGACCAAGCCAGCAGCCAAGCAGAAGGCAGCGGTTTCCGCATCGGATTTTTGAGCGTTGTCGCGTTGGTCTTGCTGGCCGTGCTGACTTACGCGTTCGCCGATACTATCGTTGCTGCCCTGCCGGCGCTGGACAATGCGCTGGACACCTATGTGAATATGATCGATCGGGGCCGGCTGGGGGTCGAGGCCGGGGCGGAGTCCCTGCTGGAGATGATCGGTCCCGACGCGTGATCTTCAGGCGCGGCTCCGGTCATCAGAAACGGTCCAGCAAACGCCGCAGATAATCCAGTTCCAGTTGCGGCCGCTCCCGCTCGCCCGACCGGCGCCGGATCTCATCCATAAGGTCGCGGGCGCGTCGCGCCGCGTCAGGCCCGCCGAGCAGCGACTCGTTGGTGCCCAGCGTGCCGCCTTCGCCGGACCGGCGGCCCAGGGGGTCGCGGTCGGCGGTTTGTGGCGGGCCGCTGGCCTGGCCCTGCTGGCCGGGCTGACCCGGCTGACCATTTTCAGCTAAGGCGCGGCCCAATTCCTGCATGCCGTCGCGCAGCGCGTCCATGGCCTGGGCCTGGTCGTCCAGCGCCCCGCCCAGGTTGCCGTCGGCCAGGTCACGCTCCGCCTCCCGCATGGCGTCCTCGGCCCGCCCCAAGGCCTCCCGCGCGGCCTCACCGGCTTCCGTTCCCGCGCCCGGTAGGTTGTTGCGCAACATCTCGAGTCCACGGCGTAGGGCCTCCTGGCGCTGGGCCAGCCCTTGCGCATCTGTCCCGGGCTGGTTTCCGGCGCCCGGGCCCTCGGCCCGCTGATCCTGGCCCGGCTGGCCCAATTGCTGGCCCGGCTGGCCAGGTTGCCCTTGCTGCCCCGGCTGCCCTTGGCCGAATTGCTGTCCCGGCTGTTGACCGGGTTGCTGGCCCGGCTGTTGGCCCTGTTGCTGGCCTTGCTGCTGCCCGGGCTGGGGCTGGCCCTGCTGGCCGAATTGCTCCTGCAGCTCCCGGAACGCCTCGTCGGACAATTCCTGCTGCTCGCGCAGTTGCTCGCGCAACTCGTCCATGGCCTGCTGGCCCTCGCCGGGCTGCCCTTGGCCGCCCTGGCCTTGGGTGACCTGCATATTCTCCATCATGTCCTGCAACTGGCGCAGCAATTCCTGGGCCTCGGCGGTTCGGCCCTGGCGCATCAACTCCTCGATCCGCTCCATCATCTGGCTCAGCATGTCGGGCGTGATTTCCTGCATCTCGCCCAGGGCCTGTTGTTGGCCCTGCTGTTGCTGGCCCTGCTGCTGGGCAAGTTGCCGGGTGTAGTCATCCATCGCCTCGCGCATCTCTTGCGTGAGGCGAGCGATCTCCTCTTCGGACGCGCCTTGGCGGATGGCCTCCGACAGCCGCTCCTGCGCCTGGCGCAACCGCTCCAAGGCCGAATCCAGCGAGTTCTCTTCCAGCCGGATCGCGGCTTGCCAGAGCATTTCGGCCACCTCGTCCCGGGCCTCGACGGTGAGTTCGCCGTCATCCAGCCGTCGGATCGCCATGCGAACGATCAGAAACGCGGCGGGGTTGTCGAACGTGTCGTCCCCCTTCCACGTGATCGCACGCAGCAGACGGGCGACCCGCGCCTGATTTTCCCGCGACCAGTTCAGATCGCGGCGTTGTTCGATCAGCGCGCTGGCCACCGGGTCGTAGAATGCGCGTCCCGGCAGCATCATCTGCGCTTCGTCCAAACCGGACTGACCGGCGGCGTCCAATGCTTCGAGCGTGACGCGCACCGGCATCCCGGCCAGCGGATGCTTGACCAAATCGGCGGTGAAGGTGGCCACAACCTCCGCACGGTCACCCGAGATGGGCAGGGCCATGTCCATTTCCAGCGGCTCGCGTGGCTCTGGATCGACCGCCAAACCATGGCGCCGGTCGGTGGCATCGGCATCGAGTGCAATCGTAATCTGCGCGGCCGCGACGCCGAAATCGTCCGAGGCTTCCCAGGGCAGAGTGATCAGATCTGGATGCTCGAAGTCCGGCGCCCCCGTGACGGCAATCTCGGGCGACGCGTCCGGCGTGGCGGTGAGCGACCAGACCGGGCCGGTCACGCCGATGGCGAGCGTGCCCGATTGTGTCACCTCAAAATCCTGCATGGGGGCCGTTGGGTCGGTGGTCTGGCGGCCCGACACGGTCTCGGCTACGGCCAACTCCGTCGTATCGCCATAGAGCCGCAGAGTGACGCGAGTGCCTTCCGGGACTTCGACGGCCCCAGGTTCGATCTCTGGCAGATAAAGCGTCGGCAGACCGGTATGGCGTGGTGGTTCCAGCCAGGCTTCCCAGGCCGGGCCCGCAGCCACGGCCTGGCCCGATCCGGCCAAATCCGGTATTTCGGGTGCCCGCCAGATCGTCCCGAAAAGAAGACCCAGCGCTGCCAGCAAAACCGCCATGTAGCGCAAGGCATAGGGATCTCGGGTCGATACTTTCAGGTCGGGTGCCACCGCCTTGGCGTCGGCCAGGCGGGCTGCCATGCGCCGCTGATGGGCCTCCCAGACGGCCGCCGACGCGGCATCGTCGGCGCCGATGACTTGATCGTCCCGCAGGGCGGTTAGCGGCCGGCCGGGCAGGGTCTCATCCAGCCGGGCGCGAGCTTCGTCTTCCGTGGGTACTCGGAATGTCCGGAGACCGAGCCCCGCCGTCACCAAGGCCATCAAACCGAATGCCGCGATCAGGCTGCCGCGCCACAGATCAGGTGCGATATCGAAAGCCCAGACGGCGACTGCCGCGAACAACGCCGACCATGTGGGCCAGAAGGACCAGGTTATCCGTTCAGCCCAAAGGCCCAATCGGGTCAGCCGAAGCTGTCGCAGCACATGGGTCGTCGCGTCGGCCATTGGCGTCCCTCCGGTCGTGACCCTCAACCTAAGGACGGTGGAGCCATTCCGGAATGGTATCGCGCGAAATCATCTCGTCAAAGGTGGGACGGCGGCGGATCACAGCGTAATTGTCCCCGTCCACGAGCACTTCGGGGATCAGTGGACGGCTGTTATACTCGCTTGCCATGACCGATCCGTAAGCTCCCGCTGACCGGAAGGCGACCAAATCGCCCGTGGAGAGCGGCGCCATGTCGCGCCCTTTGGCGAAGGTATCGCCGCTTTCGCAGACGGGGCCGACGATGTCATAGGGCCGTTGATCCACGCCCGGCGCCGGTTCGACCACTGGCACGATGTCATGGTGCGCACCATACATGGCGGGCCGGATCAGGTCGTTCATGGCCGCATCCAGGATCAGGAAATCCCGGCCTTCGCCGGATTTCACAAAGATGGTCGAGGCGAGCAGGATCCCTGCATTTCCGGCGATCAGCCGCCCCGGCTCGATCTCGATCTCGCAGCCCAGATGTCCGACCTCGTCCCGGATCACCTGGCCGTATTCCAGCGGCACGGGCGGCGCCAGATTTGACCGGGCGTAGGGAATGCCTAGGCCCCCGCCCAGGTCTAGGCGGCTGATTTCATGTCCGTCTGCGCGCAGGATTTCGGTCAAATCCGCCACCTTGCGGTAGGCTTGGCGGAAGGGGTCCAGGTCGGTCAGCTGCGATCCGATATGCACGTCGATCCCGATGACGGTGAGCCCTGGTAGGCGCGCGATCTCGGCGTAGACCTCCCGCGCCTTTGAAATTGGAATGCCGAACTTGTTCTCCGACTTCCCGGTGGCGATCTTTTCGTGGGTCTTGGCGTCCACGTCCGGGTTCACCCGCACGGTCACGGGCACGTCCACACCCATTTCCGTCGCGACCTTCGACAGGAGCCGCATTTCCGGCTCGCTCTCCAGGTTGATCTGCCGAACGCCTTCGGCCAGCACGTGCCGCATTTCGCCTTCGGTTTTGCCAACGCCTGAAAAGACGATCCGATCCCCCGGCACGCCCGCTGCCCGGGCCCGACGATATTCCCCTTCGGAGACCACATCCATTCCGGCGCCCGCATCCCCTAGCAGCTTCAGGATGGCGACATTCGACGCGGCCTTCACCGCGTAGCAGACCAGATGCGGCCCCCAATCCAGCGCTTCGTCGAACAGCCGATAGTGCCGTAGTAGCGTCGCCGACGAGTAGACATAGGCGGGTGTTCCCACCTCGGCCGCGATCTGGGCCAGCGGCACGTCTTCGGCATGGAGCGCGCCGTTCCGGTAGAGGAAATGGTCCATCAGGTCCGCCTGAGCAGCAGATAGAGCGGCAGCCCCAGCGAAACGCCCACACCATAGGTTGCCGGGATCGCCAGAAGCCCGATCCACCGGCGCGTCCGCACGCTTTCCCAGATGCACCAGACCGTCAGCGTCACTGCCGCGACGGTCAGGTCCCAGACCAGGCCGGATGTCGCATCGTTCACGTGCCAGGCCTCTAGCATCAGTCCCATGTCCCAATCGTTCGCCTGCAGCCAAGGCAGGAAATAACGGAACGGGAGGATCACACCTGCCACGCAGAGCACGATGAGAAGGATACGAAATGGGGTCATGGTCGGCCTCCGGCACAGGGTCGCGCCCCAATATCGAAGCCCGGCGCAGGCGGAAAGGGCAGGGTCGCAAACGAGCCATTTGTCACGCCGGCGGCCCGTGGACGTGGCGTCATACCTCACGGCCCATCACCGCCGCGACATGATGCTGCGTCACGATTGACGTGCACGTCAGGCATACCCATACCCTGTCCAACCCGTCTTCGGACGCTATCTTGAGAGGTTGTATATGTTCGACCAGACAGCACCCGATCTAGACACCGCCGCCATCGAGCGCGAGGCGATGGAATACGACGTCGTCATCGTCGGCGCGGGCCCTGCTGGCTTGTCGGCGGCGATCCGGCTGAAGCAACTCGATCCCGAACGCTCGGTCGTCGTGTTGGAGAAAGGCTCCGAGGTCGGTGCGCATATTCTCTCGGGGGCGGTGCTGGACCCGGTCGGGCTGACCGAACTGATCCCGGATTGGAAGGAAAAGGGCGCGCCACTCGACGTTCCAGTTACCTCCGACAGCTTCTATGTCCTTGGGCCGGCCGGCAAAGTTCGCGTTCCCAACATCGCGATGCCGCCGCTGATGTCGAACCACGGCAACTACGTCGTCTCCATGGGCAATGTCTGCCGCTGGATGGCGGAGCAGGCCGAGGAGATGGGCGTCGAGATCTTTCCCGGCATGGCTTGTTCCGAACTGGTCTTTGATGAAGAAGGCCGTGTGAAGGGTGTCGTCGCTGGGGAATTTGGCAAGAACCCAGATGGCACGATGGGCGACGGTTACGAACCCGGGATGGAACTCCACGGCAAGTACGTCTTTCTGGGCGAAGGCGTGCGCGGCTCCCTGTCAAAACAGGTGATCGCCAAATATGGCCTGGACGCCGATTCCGACCCCCAGAAATACGGGATCGGCATGAAGGAAATCTGGGAGATCGATCCTGACAAGCATGAGCCCGGCAAGGTCGTGCACACGATGGGTTGGCCGCTGGGTTCCAATGCGGGCGGCGGCAGCTTCATCTATCATATTGATAACAGTCAGGTCTATGTGGGCTTTGTCGTTCACCTGAACTACAAGAATCCCTACGTCTTCCCTTACATGGAATTCCAGCGCTTCAAGCATCACCCGATGGTCGCCGAGCTTTTGAAGGGCGGAAAGCGTGTGGCCTATGGCGCCCGCGCGATCACCGAAGGTGGTTGGCAATCGCTGCCGAAGACCGTCTTCCCAGGCGGCGCGCTCCTGGGTTGCGCGGCGGGGATGGTGAACGTCCCCCGGATCAAGGGCAATCACAACGCCATGCTGTCGGGCAAAGCCGCCGCCGAAGCGGCCCATGCAGCACTGGAAGCAGGGCGCGGTTCCGACACCCTGACGGAATACGATGCCGAAATTCGCACCGGTGCTGTCGGCAAGGACCTGAAGGCCGTCCGGAACGTCAAGCCGCTCTGGTCCCATTACGGCCTGGCCGCATCGCTTACCATCGGCGGCGCCTCGATGTGGATCAACAACCTTTTCGGCACCTCTCCGTTCACGACCCACCACAACAAATCCGATGCTGAAAGCACGGAAAAGGCGGGTAAACACAAACCCATCGATTATCCGAAACCCGACGGCGTGCTCAGCTTCGATCGCCTGACCAACGTGGCCTACAGCTTCACCAATCACGAAGAAAGCCAACCCGCCCACCTTACCCTGAAGGATGCGGCTATCCCCTTGGCGGTCGATCTGAAGACATATGACGCGCCGTCCAGCCGTTATTGCCCGGCGGGCGTCTATGAATTCGTGGGCGAAGGCGACGATGCGAAGTTCGTCATCAACTTCCAGAACTGCGTCCACTGCAAGACCTGTGACATCAAGGACCCTGCCCAGAACATCGTCTGGACCACGCCCCAGGGCGGCGACGGGCCCAATTACCCGAACATGTGACGCTGGCGCCCGATCCCTGATCACGATCCCGTGTTCGGTCGGGCCGAAGGGCCACGCTGGGGCGGCGGCTCCGCCTCGTGCGTTGCACAACGCCCTTCCGCCCCCTAGCCTACCCCAAAGGCGTGTTCGTCCACTCCGGCCGCCGTCAGACACCAGACATGGCGCGTCCTGCGCCCAGAGGGCTTTCGATGCTGAAATCGCTTCTTCTCGCCGCGACGCTGCTTATCCCCGCTGCCGCACAGGCTCAGGGCGTCGCAGGACCCTATCTGGCGGCCCGGATCGCAGGATATTCCAACGATTATGACTCAGCGGCCCGCTATTATGATCGGTTGCTACGCACCCGAACGGTCACGCCCCAGGTCTTGGAAAACGCCGTCATCATCTACGGCGTGCTGGGCCGGTTCGATGACGCCGCTGAGGCTGCAGATCGACTGATCGCGGCTGGACAGCCGAGCCAGTTCGCAAATGCCGTCCGTTTGATCACCTTCCTTAAGAACGAAGACCTCGCCGCCGCGTCCGAGCTTCTCGGCGGGTCTGGCAGCGTGGGTGGCGCCCTGCTCGATGGTCTGATCGACGGCTGGATCGCCGCGGCAAATGGGGATGTCGCGGCCGCCGAAGAGGCATTTGATGCGCTCGCCCAGCGCCGGGCTTTCATGACGATCGCCCGCCTGCACCAAGCCTATCTGCGCGCCATGTCGGGCAATTTCGAAGGCGCGCAGGACATTCTGTCCGGCGATGCGTATGGCGCGCTGAGCCTGACGACCCGGGGCACCACTGCCCAGGCCCAAGTTCTCGTGGAACTGGGCCGCATCGAAGACGCCGCCGAATTGCTGAACCAAGCCGCTGCCGCCACCAATTCCCCCGTCTTGCAGAGCCAAGCCGACCAGCTCGCGGCCGGGGAGCCGCTGTCCTGGGACTTCATTACCGATCCTAAGGAGGGCATGGCCGAGGCCTATTTCACGCTCGCGGCCATCCTTGCCGGTGAAACCTCACCCACCTTCACGCTGCTCAATGCTCGCGCTGCCGCCGTGCTGCGGCCCTCCCACGTGGATGCGCTCATCCTGGTGGGCGAGCTTTTCGAGATGCAGAGCCAGTACGATTTGGCCAGCGACACACTTACCCAAGTGCCACGCGACGATCCCAGCTTCTTCGGAGCCGAAATCACCCGCGCCGAGGTGCTGCTGGCCGATGGCCGCGAGGAGGCCGCCGTCGAAGTGTTGCGGGCCCTCACACGCTCCCACCCTGATGAGCAGACCGTTTGGACGGCTTATGGCGACGTGCTCCGGCGGCTCGAACGGTTCGAGGAATCCGCCGAAGCCTATGATCGCGCGATTTCTATGATTGACGAGGATACGCCAGAGGACTGGTTTCTCTACTATGTGCGCGGCATTGCCGTGGAACGCACCGGTGTATGGGATGCGGCCGAGGCCGATTTCCGCCGGGCGCTCGACCTCAATCCCGATCAGCCCCTGGTTCTGAACTATTTGGGCTATGGCCTGGTGGAGCAGCGCATGAAGCTCGATGAGGCGCTGGATATGATCGAACGGGCCGTCGCCGCCCGCCCCGACGATGGATACATCACCGACTCCCTGGGTTGGGTGCTCTACCGGCTCGGCCGCTACGAAGAAGCCGTGCCGCCCATGGAGCGCGCCGTCCAGTTGCAGCCGCTCGACCCGATCATCAATGACCATCTGGGCGACGTGCTCTGGACCGTGGGCCGTCGGCTGGAGGCCGAGTTTCAATGGCGCCGTGCTTTGTCCCTCGACCCTGAGGAAACGGATGAAACTCGGATCCGCCGCAAGCTCGATGTCGGTCTCGATGTCGTCCTGGAGGAAGAAGGCGGCAAGGGCGCCATCGAAGCCGCCGACGAATAACGCGAGCTGGACCTGTCGAGCGGTTTGGCATTTGCTGGCCGACCGGCTACGCCCCGCCCATGCGCCGCGCCCTCGCCCCCGCCAAGGTCAACCTGACGCTCCACGTCACCGGGCGCCGTGCCGATGGATATCACCTGCTCGACAGCCTGGTGGCATTCGCCGATATCGGTGACGTTCTGCACGCAACCGATGGCGACAGCCTTACCGTCAACGGCCCCTTCGCGTCTGGTGTGCCAATCGATGACACGAACCTGATCCGCCGGGCCCTCACCTTGGCGGCGGCGCCTAGGGCGATCACCGTGGAAAAGAACCTGCCCCATCCTGGCGGGATCGGTGGCGGGTCCTCCGACGCGGCCACTGCGCTTCGCCTGGCGGGCGCCGATCTGACCACCGATCGCTTGATCACCCTCGGTGCCGATCTCCCCGTCTGCGTTGAGGCCCGGGCCGCCACGATGCGTGGAATCGGCGAAGACGTGGCGCCCGTCGCCATGCCGAGCCTCCACGCCGTGCTGATTCATCCTGGTGCCGATCTGCCCACCGCTCGGGTATTCCAGGGTCTGGCGACGCCCCGGAACCCGCCCATGGATCCGCTGCCTGACGACCCGGACCCGGTCGCCTGGCGCGCCTGGATTGCCCGGCAACGCAACGATCTGGAACCGCCCGCAATCGCCGCGGCGCCCGTGGTCGCCGATGCTCTCGATGCGTTGCATCACGCTGGTGCTGAATTGGCCCGGATGTCCGGCTCGGGTGCCACCTGTTTCGGCCTCTGGCCCACCCGCGCGGCCGCCGATGCCGCCGCCACGGCCCTGGAAACCACGGGCTGGTGGGTCAGATCCTGTTCATTGGCCTAAAACTTGGCCTCGATCAGGCCGCACGCACCACCACGTAATCCGCTAGGTCGCCCAGCATATCCCGCAGGTCGTTCTGTGGCAGCATATCCAACGCTGCCCGTGCCCTGTCGCGCCAAGCTAGGGCCTCCAGCCGCGTTTCTTCCAATGTGCCGTGCCGTGCCACAATCTCCCGCGCTTGTGGGAAGTCATCAGACCGGCCCAGTTCCAACGCGTCCCGCCAGAAGGCCCGCTCCGTCGCGTCTCCGCGGGCTATCGCCCGGATTACCGGCAGTGTCAGCTTCCCTTCCCGGAAGTCGTCGCCCAAATTCTTGCCGATCCCGTCACCCGCACCGCCGTAATCCAGCCAATCGTCCACCATCTGGAATGCTACGCCGAGCGCATCGCCGAATTGTGCCACGGCCGCGATCTGTTCGTCGGACACATCTGCCACGACGCCGCCCACCTCGCAGGCCGCCTCGAACAAGGCCGCGGTCTTGCCCCGCACGACCCGCAGATAGGTCTCCTCCGTCGTCGCCAGGTTCCGCGCCGCTGTCAGTTGCAGCACCTCGCCCTCGGCAATCGTCGCCGCCGCCCCCGACAGGATGTCCAGCACCCGCAGTGATCCGGTCTCCACCATCAACTGGAACGACCGCGCGAACAGGTAATCGCCGACTAGCACGCTCGATTGATTGTCCCAAAGAAGATTTGCAGTCGGTCTTCCCCGACGCTGCTGGCTTTCATCCACGACATCGTCATGGAGCAGCGTCGCCGTGTGGATGAACTCCACCGTTGCGGCCAGCTTCAGATGATCTTCGCCGTCGTAGCCGCACATCTTTGCGCAGGCCACCGTCAGCAGCGGACGGAGCCGCTTGCCACCCGCCTCGACCAGGTGGGCCGTCACTTCCGGGATGCGCGGCGCATTTTCTGATGCCATCCGCGCGCGGATCAACCCGTTCACGGCTTCCATTTCCGCCGCGCAGGCGGCGGCGAGCCGATCATGGGGCCGAATCGGCCTGGCCTCAGTCATCGCTGTCTCTCCTCGACACCGGCCTTCGGTATCCCTAACTGTCGGGCCATGCGCGAATTGCTTAGAACGAACGACCCGACGGTCATCGCCTTCGCGTCGGCTCTGCTCGACGGCGAGGGTATAGACTCCTTCGTTCTGGACGCAAACACGTCCATTCTGGAAGGGTCCATCGGTGTGTTACCGCGTCGCATGATGGTTGCGGAAGCGGATTTGTTCATGGCGCGGGCCACGATGCGCGACAATGGGATTTCCGTTTCCGAATGATCACCAGCGATGGCTTTTTGGGCGGCCGTCTCACTTTATTGCAGCCTGCAAAGGGTTTTCGGGCGGGGTCGGATGCCGTGCTCCTGGCGGCGGCTTGCCCCGCGTGCCCGGGTCAGACGGTGCTTGATCTGGGCTGCGGGGTGGGGGCTGCGATGTATTGCCTCGCCGCCCGTGTTCCGGAGCTCGTTTTGACCGGTATCGAACGGGATCCCGACATGGCCGCGCTTGCCCGTCGGAATGGATCGGCCGAAGTAGTCGAGGCGGATGCGCTCGATCTGCCGCGGGCCCTGCGCCGACCGTTCGACCATGTGATCTGCAACCCGCCCTACTTTTCGGCCGGTCGGGGATCCCCGTCGCCCGATTTAGCGCGCGAAGCGGCATTGCGTGAAAATGAAGCCGGGCAGATTGCCCTTTGGGCTGATCTGGCATGCCGCAGGGTCGCGCCGAAAGGCAGCGTCACATTCATCGCGCGCACCGATCGGTTGCCCGACTTGTTGGGCGCCCTGCGCTTGGGCGGCCTGGTCGTCCTGCCGATCGCCAGTCGCAAGGGGGCCGAGGCCGGTCGGGTTATCGTCCAGGGGGTGAAGGGCGCCCGCGCACCTATGCGCTTGCTCCCGCCATTCGTCATGCATCAAGGCACAGCGCATGATGGCGACCGCGATCACCATACGGCGGATGCTCAGGCCGTTCTGCGGGACGCTGGCGCACTTCCGCTAAATTGACTCAAAAGCTGTGTAAATTTCTGCGGAGCGCTTCGAAAGTCCGTGACACGTCCCCATCTCGTATGGTGCACTGGACAGACAAGCCATCACAGAGAGGAGACACATATGTCGCTGACGTCGCACCTGCAGGAGCTACGAAAGAAACATGAAAATCTCTCCCGGCAGGTAGAGGAGGAGCAGCGCTCCCCCGCCGTCGACAGCGTGGCACTGGCCGAAATGAAAAAGCGCAAGCTGGCCATCAAGGAACAGATCGAGCGTCTGAGCGCAGCCACACACTAAGAGAAATCGCGGGTCCGCATCCTTCTGCGGATCCGCCGCCCGTCTAATCGAATGTCGGACATAGGTCAGACGTGGATTATACCCGGATGAGACGCCGATTCTCGGCGTGATCGTCCATCCGGGCCGCTTCCTTTTCCAGCCAGTCCAAGAAGGCCTTCGTGGCTGGCCGCGTTTCCGCACCGATCGGGCAAAGCACCCGGAAGTTCGCGCGCGGCACCAACGCTGTCTCGAAGGGCGCGACCAGGGCACCCTGGCGCAGCGCCGTTTCGCCCAAACTGACCCGTCCCAGCACCACGCCCGCCCCGGCTTGGGCAGCATCGATGGCATGGTCCGCCTGGCTGAACCGAGTGCCATGCAGATCGTCGGCGACGATGTCATGCCTGGCGAACCAGTCGCGCCAACTAACTGAATTTCTGAGAAAAGCGATGGAGTCATCGAAGATTATCGGGGCCGTCAGAAGGCTCTCCGGCGTCGGATGTTTGGACGCCAGATCGGGGTGCATCATCGGCGTCAGCCATTCATCGATAGTCAAGGCGCGATGCAGCCCCGCATCGCTGCTGTCGTCGGGACCGAAGCGGATGGCGATGTCCACATCGTCCGTAGTGAAGTCCAGCATCTTCAATGTTGCCGCAAAGCGCAGCTCGATTTCAGGGTGCCGCTGCGCAAAATCGAAGAGCCGGGGCGCGAGCCATTTGGCCGTGAAGGCCGGACCGGCCGTCACCGTCAGAATACCGGTGTCGAGAACCCGTTTCGCCGCCCGCCACCCGGACGCAAGGGTTTGGAATGCCTCGGAAGACGGCGTGCTGAGCGCCAGGCCCGCATCCGTCAGCTCGACCCGCCGGTTTAGCCGCCGGAAGAGCGGGGCGCCCAGATGTTCCTCCAGCGACTTGATCTGAAAGGACAGCGCGGCTGGCGTCACTGACAATTCGGCTGCTGCAGCCTGGAACGACAGATGGCGGGCCGCGGCTTCGAAAGCCCGCAGGGCAGTGAGCGGTGGAAGGCGTTCCGGCATGACAGTTCAGTATATCTTAACTGACTCTTTGAAAAGTCTCGTTTGTCAGCTTGTTTCAGTAACTCCATATTGGTCTCAAGACAGAAACACTTGATATAAGGGAATAGCCGCTATGTTTGAGACGCATACCACTACAACCTATGACGAAGCCTTCGCTCGCGCCCGTGCCGAACGGGCCGCCATCTTCCGGAGCCTGTTCAGCTTCCGCTTCCCCTCCCTGACGGGCCTGCTGACGCGCCCCGGCCAGACGGCCTGATCCGCGCGGGCTCCGACGGAAAACGGGCCTCCGCTCGCTGCGGAGGCCCGTTTCTTTCGCCAGTCTGAAATTCTATCAGAGGACCGGATCGTCAGGCCAAGTACTGGCCCCCGTTGGCGGAGATCGTCGATCCGGTGATGAATCCGCCATCGTCGGATGCGAGGAACGCCACGCAGCGTGCGATCTCCTCCGGCTCGCCCAGTCGACCCACGGGAATCTGCGGCAAGATCACCTCGTTCATGACTTTTTCCGGGATCGTGCTCATCATATCGGTGTTGATGTAGCCGGGTGCCACCACGTTCACCGTGATCCCCGCCCGCGCGCCTTCCTGGGCGAGTGCCTTGGTAAATCCGATATCACCTGCCTTGGTCGCGGCGTAGTTGGCCTGGGCGAACTGCCCTTTTTGACCATTGATCGAGCTGATCGTGATGACGCGGCCGAACTTCCGTTCCCGCATGCCGCCCCAGACGTTATGTGTCATGTTGAAGACGCCGTTCAAATTGGTGTCGATAACGGCATGCCAGTGTTCCGGCGTCATCTTGTGGAAGGGCGCGTCGCGGGTGATGCCCGCATTGTTGACCAGGATGTCGATGGGGCCGACCTCCGCTTCGACCTTGGCGAGACCTTCTTTGCACGCATCGTAATCGGCCACGTTCCATTTGTAGGTCTTGATGCCGGTCTCGTCGCTGAAGGCCTTGGCCTTTTCGTCGTTGCCGGCATATGTCGCGGCGACGGTGCAGCCTTGGGCCTGCAGCGCCTTGGAAATGGCGGCACCGATGCCGCGTGAGCCTCCGGTGACGATGGCGGTTCTGGTCATGTTGGGTCTCCTCCCGGTTGGTTGTCTTTGAGCCAGGCCGCGCCGTCGCGATGGCCTTGGTCCCAAGCCTCGCGCAGGAGGTCGGGGTCCGTAAAGTCGAGTTTCGAACCCGAAAGCGGCGTTTTGGACGGCTGGACGTAGTCGATGCGATCCGCTTCGTCGTCAGGTAGGCTGTGGAAGCGTTTGGTCAGGAGCACTAGGGTGCGGCCCCGGTCCGGCTCGGGCAGGGGGGCCTTATCAACCATGCCGCCGTCATAGATCGGCTCGTCGTTCCAGGTGTCGGGTCTGAAAGCAGGGGGCACGGTGGCAGCCATCCGGATCAGGTCAGGCAGGGTGCCGTCGCGCGCGGCCCGGGTCGCGTCGATCAATCGCTGCTCGACGCCAGCTGCGGCAGAAGCGCGTGGTCGGGGTGTGGGGGCGACGAGTTGTTCCACCTGATAGATGGTGCCTGCCGCCAGTGCGCGAAGCGTGGCGGCCGCGCTGTCGCCGGTGGTGGAGACGTTGATCTGGAAAACGGGGCCCTCGGCGATGCGGGCCTGGGCGGCGGCGTCGATCACGTCTTCAACGATGGCGTCGTAGACCCGCTGGTGGGGCGAACGGCCGTGGGCGGGGCCCAGATCGTCCAGGGTGAAATTGCGGTCGTTGCGCCGAAGCGCGCGGTTGAAACGGTCGAAAAGCCGCGTTTCCGTGCCGGCGATCCAAGCGGCGGCCGACAGCGCGCCGCCCGACGATCCGGTGATGCGCTGTGGGGTGAGGGCAAAGCGGCTCTCGACCACCTCCATCCAGCCGCCATGCCAGAAGCATCGCAGGCCGCCGCCGGAGAAGACGAGCTGTTCGTAGGCCGCTCCGCGGTCCGGCTGGGCCGCATGTCTTGGGTCGGGGTCCGGCATGGAGGGGGACCGGGGCAGGCCCGGTCCCGCAATCCGATCAGGGGCGTTCGACGCAGAGCGCGACGCCCATGCCGCCGCCGATGCAGAGCGTGGCAAGGCCCTTCTTGGCATCACGTCGCTTCATCTCGAAGAGCAGGGTGTTGAGGACCCGGGCACCCGACGCGCCGATCGGGTGGCCGATGGCGATGGCGCCGCCATTGACGTTCACGATCTCCGGATCCCAGCCCATGTCTTTGTTCACGGCGCAGGCCTGGGCCGCGAAGGCTTCGTTGGCTTCCACCAGGTCCAGGTCGCTCACTTTCCAACCGGCTTTGTCGAGCGCCTTGCGGGAGGCGTAGATCGGGCCGACGCCCATGATCGACGGATCGAGACCAGCGGTGGCGTAGCTCGCGATGCGCGCGAGCGGCTCGATGCCGCGCTTTTCGGCCTCTTCGGCGGACATCAGCAGCGTGGCGGCTGCGCCGTCATTCAAGCCCGACGCATTGGCGGCCGTGACCGTCCCTTCTTTGGTAAAGGCCGGGCGCAAGCCGGCCATTTTTTCGATGGTCGCGCCGTGGCGGATGTACTCGTCATCCTCGACCACGGTGTCGCCTTTGCGGCCCTTTACCGTGAAGGCGACGATCTCGTCCTTGAACTTGCCGGCCTTCTGGGCGGCCTCGGCCTTGTTCTGGGAGGCGACGGCGAATTCGTCCTGGGCTTCGCGGCTGATCTGCCATTTCTCGGCAACGTTCTCGGCGGTCTGGCCCATGTGGTAGTTGTTGAAAGCGTCCCAGAGGCCGTCCTTGATCATGGTGTCGGTGAATTTCATGTCGCCCATCTTCTGCCCGGCACGGAGCGCTTGGGCATGGGGCGCGAGAGACATGCTTTCCTGACCGCCGGCCACGACGATGTCGGCATCGCCCAGTTGGATGTGTTGGGCGCCCAAGGCGACGGCGCGCAGGCCCGAGCCGCAGACTTGGTTAATGCCCCAGGCGGCGGATTCTTGCGGCAGGCCGGCGTTGATATGGGCCTGACGGGCCGGGTTCTGGCCTTGGGCGGCTGTCAGGACCTGGCCCAGAATTGTCTCAGACACGTCGGATTTCTCGACCCCGGCGCGGGCGACCACTTCCTCGATCACAGCGGTACCCAGATCATGGGCGGGCGTATTGGCAAAGCTGCCGAGGAAAGAGCCGACGGGGGTTCGGGCGGCGGAGGCAATCACGACGTTGGTCATTCTGGTCGTCCTTTCACTGGCGCGCACGGAGGCGGGGCGAAGACCCCGGCAGAACAGGCCCCGCGCACACCGTTCTGAGACCCGTGCTACCGCGCGTCTGCCGCAAGGGCAAACAGTCCATGGACCGTCGGCGGAGCCTGTGAAAGGACGACCCGTCGATGGCCTGCCATGCCGATCCGTTTGATGGTTAGAAGGCTACGGTGCATCCATTTCCGGCCGCGGATCCGGTGACCCGGAAACCTCGTTTGGTCTGCACTAGAGGTTGGGATGGCGTGTGTTCGGTCACCATGGCATGCCATCCCGCATGGCCAATTGAGAGCGATCCCATACCGAGGAGGACATGCCATGGAACGCTGCGGATGGGTCGGCGACGATCCGCTCTATCAAGCCTATCATGACGATGAATGGGGCGTGCCGGAGCGGGATGGACGCGCCCTGTGGGAACAACTCACCCTGGAAGGCTTTCAGGCTGGGTTGAGCTGGATCACCATCCTTCGCAAACGCGAGGGCTTCCGGTCCGCCTTCGCCGGATTCGACCCTGAGGTGATCGCCGGATGGGGGGAGGCGGATGTGGCCCGATTATTGGCCGATCCTGGGATCGTTCGGCACCGGGGTAAGATCGAAGCCACCATCTCCAACGCACGTGTCTTCCTGGAGATCGAAGGCAAAGACGGGTTCGCCGATCTGATCTGGGGCTTCGTGGATGGGACGCCAGTCCAAGAAAAGCGCCGTGACCTGTCGGATGTCCCGGCCGAGACGCCGGTGTCGAAGGCCATGTCCAAGCGATTGAAAGCAGAAGGATTTCGTTTCTGCGGCCCGACCACCTGCTATGCCTTCATGCAGGCGGCGGGTCTGGTGAACGACCATGTGGTAACCTGCGCTTGGCATGACCGGGCGGCGGCACTGGGTCAGACCGGGGGCCCTTAGGTGCTGTGCCGTCCGGGCCCCTTCAGTTCCAGACGGTTTCCCCATGGATCGCGGATATAGATCGAATGTCCGACACCCCTTGCCCCTCCCTGAACCAACTCTTTCTCAATCGAAACGCCATGCGCGGCCAGATGTTGGCGCAGTGCCTCTGGGTCGAAGGGTCCAGTAGCCAAACCCAGATGATCCACATTGGTCCCGCCATCCATACTTGGCCGGGCATAGGCCGCCCGAGGGTCATCGGCATCCCAAAGACCCAGGAGGATCTGGCCGAACCAGAGATGTTCCATGGCGATATCCGGGTAGGAGAAGGCCGGTTCGCAGCCCAGAACGTCCGTGTACCAGCGCACCGCACGTGGCAGATCGCGGATCCAGAGGACGGCATGATCTAGGCCCAAGGGGCGAAAGGGGGGTGTCATGCCCAACCTCTAGCCGATAGGGCCAGGCGGGGCATCCCGTCCCGACCGACAGGAGAACATCCATGGAGCGCGCCACGCCGCAATCCTTCGCAGCCTCGATCCCGGACACGGTGAAATACTATCTTGGCCGGACGCGGCGCCTGCTTGACCGGGTCGCCAGGGAACCGGAGGCCGACCGATTGATGGCCGTGCGGCTGGCACCCGATATGTTCGACACTGCTTTCCAGTTCGCCCTGGCCATCCGCTTCGCCGGCCGGGCGCTGGCCATGCCCGCCGGCCACGCTGTGCCCGATGTCCCCGATGATCTGTCTTTGCCGGTCCTGCTCGCCTTCTGTGAGGAGATCATGGAGATGATCGACCCGCTGGGCCTGGGCGATCTGGCGGCCAAGGTTACGCACAAGGCGGGCGAGGCCGATCTGGAACAGGACGTGGCGGGTTACGTTACCTGCTTTGCGCTGCCCAACATGATGTTCCACTTGTCCATGGCCTATGCCGGGCTGCGGAATGGTGGAATGGCCATCGGCAAGGCGGATTTCGACGGCTTCCATATCTACCGGCCGCTTCGGGCGGCTCCCTAAGCGCGTTCGTCCTTCGGCGATCCCATGACCACGTAGGTCGTTAGCGAGGCGACCTGGGGGAGGATGCCCAGCACATCGGTATGGAAGTGCTTATAGGCGGCCAGGTCGCGGGCCTCGACCCGCAGCAGGTATTCCACCGTGCCGGTGATGTTGTGGCATTCGCGAACCTCCGGCGCCGTGGCCACGGCCCGTTCAAAGGCTTCCTGCCCGTGCTTGGTATGGTCGTTCAGACCCACCGCGATATAGGCGGTGAAGCCGATGCCGGTCTTTTCGGGGTCGATCACCGCGCGGTAGCCCTTGATGATCCCTGACGCTTCCAACGCCTGGACCCGGCGCAGGGTCGCCGATGGGGATAGCCCGACTCGCTCTGCCAGGGCTTGGTTGGTCAGACGCCCATCCTTGGCAAGCGCTCGCAAGATCCTGTCGTCGATCGCATCCATTTTCACGCTCCCTTGCAGAAAATGGGTCCCCAGCGCGATCTTTGCAAGAACATAGCGGGCGAGACGCGGCAGACTGACACCCATGACTTACGAACTCTTCCTCGGCCTGACCGTTTTCGCCTTCGTCTCTTCGATCACGCCGGGGCCGAACAACCTGATGATCATGGCCTCGGGCGCCAACTTCGGCGTGGCGCGGTCGGTCCCCCATCTCTTGGGTATTGCCTTGGGTTTCGGCGCCATGATCGTCCTGGTCGGGCTCGGCCTGGCGCAGATCTTCGCGGCCTTCCCTGTCCTAAAGACCGTCTTGGCCGGTCTCTCTGTTCTCTATCTGCTTTGGCTCGCCTGGAAGATCGCCCATGCCGCGCCGCCCGAAGCCCAAGCCGCGGAAGGCCGCCCGCTGACTTTCCTGCAAGCGGCGGCGTTCCAATGGGTCAATCCCAAGGCCTGGACCATGGCGCTGACGGCGGTCACGCTCTACACGGCGGGCGGTCCCTGGGCCGTGATCTCCGTTGCAGCCTGGTTCACCCTGGTGAACCTGCCATCCATCACCATGTGGCTGCTGATGGGGGTCCAGTTGCGGCGCTGGCTGACCTCCGGCACACGGCTCCGCGCCTTCAACTGGACGATGGCGGGACTGCTCTTGGCGTCGCTCTGGCCCAGCGTGGCGCCGCTGCTGGGCGGCGCGCCTTAGGTATCTTTGCGGAGAAGACGATCAGTTCAGCGGGATCGTCTGCAGCAGGCTGCCATCGGGGCTGAAAACCAACACGCGCTCATCCGCCGTCGTGACCAGCCAGCGGCTGGGCGTCTGGGTTACGGCGTGGACCTCGGTCCCGGCGGGCAGGGCGAAGTCCGGCGGCAGGGGCGGCTCGCCCGAGGGCAGGCGGATGACAAGCAGGGCGACGATGGTTATCACGCCCACGATCATCACCGCCGTCAGCACCGTGACCAGGGCTTTCAGAAAGCGCAGGTCGGGCGGCAAGCCGGGGTCTTCCGTGTCCGACACTGTCATTTCCTTCCGGGTGCAAGCCGATCCGCCATCGCGCCTGGATAAGGCGATCGCCCGGGATGTGCCAGCCGACGCCCATCTCAGCCGCTCCCGTCTGACGAAATTGCTGGCGGAGGGTCGTGTCCTGGTCAATGGGGTGCCGGCCGCCGGGGTGGTGGTCGAGGGCGATGCCGTCGAGGTCCGTGTTCCCGTTGCCGACGACCCTGAGATGCGGGCCGAGGATATCCCGCTCACCGTCGTCCATGAAGACGATGACCTCATTGTCATCGACAAGCCGGCTGGCATGGTGGTCCATCCGGCCCCTGGAGCGCCCAGTGGCACGTTAGTCAACGCGCTTCTCCATCATTTTGGCGGCCAGCTTTCGGGCGTGGGTGGCGAAAAACGGCCCGGCATCGTGCATCGTATTGATAAGGACACGAGCGGCTTGCTGGTCGTCGCTAAATCCGACGCTGCCCACCATGGGCTATCCGCGCAATTCGCCGAACACAGCGCCGAGCGGCGCTATCTGGCCATCTGCCACGGCGTGCCCGATGCGGGCGATCCGCGCCTGCGCGGGACCCGGGGCGTATCCTGGGAGGCGGGGGATGTGCTCAAGATCACCACCGGTCTTGCCCGCCACCGAACCGACCGGCAGCGCCAGGCGGTGACGTGGGAAGGTGGGCGCCACGCCGTCACCCGGGTCCGGCGGATCGAAAATCTGGGCGCGGCCGCCTTGATAGACTGCCGCTTGGAAACCGGTCGCACCCATCAAATCCGCGTGCACCTGGTCTATGTGGGACATGCCTTGGTGGGCGATCCCGTCTATGGCGGCCATCGCAAGCTACCCAAGGGCCATCCTGGAACCGCGGCCGCATCAGCCTTTTTGCGCCAGGCGCTGCATGCCGAGACACTGGGGTTCGTGCATCCCGTGACTGGGCAGGAAATGCGATTTGAAGCGCCGCTGCCCCAAGATATGGCCGATCTTCTGGCCGCTTTACGGGGCCATACGGATCGTGCTTGACCGAGCAAAATGGTCGATTTGTGCAAAATTGAACAATCTTGAGGCTAAGATGATGCATATACATCATGGATGCGCTATTTTAAGCCTTTCTCAACTTCTCCGGGTGCATCGACACTCCAACGCGCCTTGAACCCTGATCAAATACACCCACCTCTCCTTTAACGGGGTGTTAACCCGCTTAACATTTGGGAGACACAGACAATGGCTTCGACATATGCCAATTTGCCGGCCCCCAACCCGGAAGCCGGTCTGAACCGTTATCTCCAGGAAATCCGGAAGTTTCCGATGCTGGAGCCAGAACAGGAATACATGCTGGCTAAGCGCTGGGTCGAGGACGAGGATACCGACGCCGCGCATCAGCTCGTCACGTCCCATTTGCGCCTCGCCGCCAAGATCGCCATGGGCTATCGCGGCTATGGCCTGCCCCAGGCCGAAGTGATTTCCGAGGCCAATGTGGGCCTGATGCAGGCGGTCAAGAAGTTTGACCCTGAAAAGGGCTTCCGCCTGGCCACCTATGCCATGTGGTGGATACGGGCCGCGATCCAGGAATATGTCCTGCGGTCCTGGTCGATGGTGAAGCTCGGGACGACCAGCGCGCAAAAGAAACTGTTCTTCAATCTGCGCAAGGCGAAGAACCGCATCGGGGCGCTGGAGGAAGGCGACCTGCGCCCTGAAAACGTTCAACGGATCGCCAATGATCTGGGCGTGACTGAGGAAGAGGTGACCTCCATGAACCGCCGGATGTCCGGCGGCGATGCGTCGCTCAACGTCATGGTCGGGTCCGACGCTGACGGGTCCACGCAATGGCAGGATTGGTTGGCCGATGACAGCGCCGACCAGGCCGGAGATTACGCCGAGAAGGACGAGTACGAGAGCCGGATCGGCCTCATGACGGAGGCGATGGACGTGCTCAACGATCGCGAGCGGGACATTCTGACCCAGCGCAAGTTGAGCGAGGAAACGGTGACGCTGGAGGACCTGTCCGCGAAGTACAAGGTTTCACGCGAGCGGATCCGCCAGATCGAGGTCCGGGCGTTCGAGAAGCTGTCCAAGCGTGTCCGCGAACTGGCGCGCCAGAAGGGCATGGTTCCAGTCTGATTGTTGTCCCGGGTGCGCGGATGCACTGTCCTGGCACGGCAGAACAATTGGAAGTAAAGGGGCGATCCGATGGGACCGCCCCTTTTGCTCGTGGGTGGGAAGATGCGCTGCTTGTTCTCTTTACTCCCAGCCGCAGACTTGACCCCAGCAGCCATTGCCGCTCCACCCTGGACCGGAATCAAGCCCGCAGGGCGCCGGCCCATCGCCGGGCTGCCTCCCCGTCCGGCGATCTGGTTGATATTGGCGCATCGCTTTGAGCTTCGTCGGATGTGGCCGATATAAAGTGCCATGAAGACACGCTGGATCGCGGCACCGCGACCCGCCGACAGACCGGCTTATCCCCAGACTCAGGTCCGCCCCAACGCCTCCACCCCGATCCGCAGCCCATCCGGGTCGATCGCCGCATCCAGCGCCACCAACGCCGCATCCAGACGATCATGCTCCGCCTTCCAGACCGGATAAGCTCGCTCCAGCAACGCCAGTCCAGCCGCCGTCAGATGCAGGCGCCGTCCCCGCCGGTCCTCTTTGTCCACCGTGACCTCAAGAAGATCCCGGCGTTCCAGGGGCTTCAGCGCCGCCGTCAGGGTCGACCGGTCCATACCTAGAAACGGCGCCACGTCGGACATTGTCGGCGCCTCTGGCCGGTATAGCGACATCAGAAGCGAGAACTGCCCGTTCGTCAGATTGAAGGGCCGGAACACCGTATCGAACCGCCGCGCCAGCACCCGCGCCGCGCGCTGCGTGCGAAAGCAGAGGCAGCGTCCAGCGACATCGGCAGTCATGGGAAAGGGGCGCGTCATAGAAATGAGTTGATATCAAACTAATTCTCTGTCAACCTTTCCCCAACGAAAGGAGAGTCGCATGTCTTATTTTGGTGGATTCCTCGCGGCCGTGCCCGATGCCAACAAAGAGGCCTACATCGCCCATGCCCAGGCGGCATGGGACAAAATCTTCAAACCCATGGGTGCGCTCTCCATGGTCGAGGCCTGGGGCGACAACGTGCCGGACGGCAAGGTCACCTCCTTCCCGATGGCCGTGAAGGCCAAGGACGGTGAGACGGTCGTCTTTTCCTGGATCGAATGGCCAGACAAGGCGACCCATGATGCGGCGGGCGAAAAGATGATGTCACCCGATTTCGACCCGGGCATGGAGGTGTCCGAGATGCCTTTCGACGGGATGCGCCTGATGTGGGGCGGGTTCGAACCTATTGTGCAGGAACGGGCCTGACGTGACGTCCGCAGATCACAAGCCCTGCCCCGATCGTGACCAGGTGTTCAGTGCGGTCAGGGCATCGCCACCCCACCTTCTGTCTTGGAAGGCGGCGCCATGTTCGCGCCCGCCGTAAAGATCGAAGGACGAACACGATGACCGATATCTCGAGACGCAGATTCCTGTTTGGCAGCCTGTTGGTCGGCGCCGCTTTGGTGCAGGCGACCACGGTCAAAGCCGCCCCCGTCGACGCGATCGCCGATGAGATCGACACTGCCATCGGCGAGCAGGGCGAGATCGAACGCTTCCGTAGAGGTGGCTTCCGTCGGGGCGGTTTCCGCCGCGGTGGGTTCCGGGGCCGGGGTTTCCGGCGCGGCTTCCGCCGGGGTGGTTTCCGGCGCGGGGGCTTCCGTCGCGGTGGGTTTCGGGGCGGTTTCCGCCGCTGACCGCTCCCTGTAACCCCGGCGAGAGCCACCACCGGGGGATCGCTCGCTTGCAGTCGGTTTCTACCCGTGCCCTGGTACGCGGATCGATCCGCGAACCGAGACCATCATATGACCGACCCGATCCGTTGGGGCATCCTGGGCGCCTCGAAATTCGCCCGCAACAGTATGGCCCCCGCCATCCATGCCACACCCGGCCACAAACTGGCCGGGCTGGCCACCCGAGACCCGGCCAAAGCCACGCCCTTCGTCGCGCTGGCCCCTGGTCTCCGGATCCATGACAGCTACGAGGCGCTCCTCGCTGATCCCGATATCGATGCGGTCTACGTGCCGCTGCCGCACACGCTCCATGTGGAATGGGGCCTCAAGGCCTTGGACGTCGGCAAACCCGTCTTGATCGAAAAGCCAGTCGCCATGTCCGCGCCGGAAATCGCGCCGCTGATCGCCGCCCGGAACAGGACCGGCCTGCCCGCGACCGAGGCCTATATGATCGCCCATCACCCCCAATGGACGTTCGTCAAAGACCTGCTGGCCCAAGGCGCCATCGGCGATCTGCGCCACGTGGATGGCGTCTTCACCTATGACAATTCGGCCGACTGCGAAAATATCCGCAACCGCGCCACCACCGGCGGCGGCTCGCTGCCTGATATCGGCGTTTATGTGATCGGTGGCACCCGGATCGCAACGGGGGAGGAGCCCCAGGAGATCACCCATGCCCATCTGGATTGGGAGAGCGGCTGCGACACCGTCGCCCGCGTTTCTGCCCAGTTTTCGGGCTTTACGGCTCAGTGGCGAACTTCCATGCGCATGGCCTTGGATCAACGGATGACGTTCCACGGCCAGACCGGGATCATCCACATGTCGTCGCCTTTCAACCCGCCGGGCTTCGGCGAGGCGCGCGTGACTTGGTGGGGCAAGGACGGGCCCCGGCAGGAACGGCGCTGGCCGGGTGTGGAACACTATGTCCTGCAGGTCGAGGCCTTTGGCCGGGCCATTCGAGACGGCGCCAAGCTGCCATGGACCCTGGAGGATGCTCAGGGAACGCAAGCCATCATCGATGCGATTTACCAAGCGGTCGGTGGGCGTACTGAGGCATAGCTGGTCAATCAGGAGACTGGGTCACTGTCCTGCCCGCCCCGCTCCGCCCGGACTGAAGTGAAGCCGGCAGGGCACCGGTCCATCGCGTCGCCAGTGGATCTTGAACCAATGGCGCCCCCACTGGCGACCGCCCCCCCCCCGGCCCGGAGATTTTGTTGATGTGAGCGCTCAGCCTTGGGCGTCTTTAGATGTGGCTAGGATAAAGTGCTGCCGAACGACCGTTGGATCGCCGCACCGCGGCTGATCGACGGACCGGCTTGCCCTTAGCAGATCAGACGCCAAGCCCGCCCATCAGGTGCGGACACTCTCTCCGATTTCTGAACCTTTCAGGTCAGGACCAAGATCTTGGTAATGATCACGACAGCTGGGGTCAGGGGCAATGGCGCCAGGAGGATCAAGAGGCCGTCCCGTACCAAAAGCCCCAATGCCATCAACATCACGGTCGCGCCCAAAAGCGTGGCCGACATGGGCACAAGTTCAAGGAACGGCATCGCCAAGCCGCAGGCCGCGCAGGCTAGCGCGACGGACCAGGAGAGCGGTGGCACCGTCAGCCAAGTCAGGCGCTGGCGCGTCCGATGATCTACCCATACCGCCACGGGCCGCAAGCGCTGCATCCCGTCTTCCACGCGGGCCACCGGCAAGGACCGGCGTCGTAGCCAGCCCGGAAGCCACAGGCTGCGGCGACCCACGGCCAGTTGCAGCGAGGCAAGTGTGATGAGTATGCCGCAAATCGTTGGAATCAAGGGGATGATGCTGATCGGGCTGACTGCGATTAGGGCGGGCAGAAGCACCAGCGGCAAAAGCCCTGCGCGGCCAAAGGCCGACGCCATGGCCCCCACTTCTGCCTCGCCGGTTTCGCACAAGGCGAGCACATTATCGATAATCGGTGTCAGACCGTTGGACGACGGATCTTCGTCCGCGCCCGCCGGGGGCAACGCCGCATCGGGTACCAGTGGGTCGATATCCTGGCGCATGCAACCGGTCCGTCTTCTGACAGATATATAGGCCCTCTGCGAAGCATTACCCGCTTTGCGTGCAATAAAAAGGGCGCGAAAGACTTCTCTCTCGCGCTCCTCCTGCCTGGAATGTGCCGGAAAATCAGTCCTCGGCCTCTTTTTCCGCCTCGTTGATGACTTCCGTCTCCGGGGTCTCTTCTTCGCCGTCCTCGTCGTCGCTCTGCGATGCCAGGCCTGCGGGTGCCTGCATATTGGCCAAAACGAAGTCCCGGTCGATGGTCGGACGCGCGCCGCTGGGCAGATCGACCGACGAAATGGTGATCGTGTCGCCAATCTCCAGGCCCGAGCAATCCACGACGATGCTTTCGGGGATTTCGCCCGCGGTCACCCGCAGTTCTACTTCGGGCCGCACCACGGTCAGCACGCCGCCCTTGCGGGAGCCTGGCGCGCTGTCAACGCCTTGGAAGTCCACGGGAATGAACAGGTTCACCCGCGACGTCCTGCGCAGGCGCATCAGGTCCAGATGGGTCGGCAGGTCTTTGATCACGTCACGCTGCACGTCGCGGCAGATGACGCGGACGTCTTCCTGACCCTCGACCTTCAGGTTCCACAGTTTGGCGCGGAATCGCCCGGCCTTCAGCTTCTTCAGCAATTCGTTGAAGGGGATTTCGATCGGAAGCGGATCGGCACCCCCGCCATAGACGACGCCCGGGACCATCCCGTTGCGGCGCGATTGACGAGCGGCCCCCTTACCTGTCCCCGTCCGGGCGTGCGCGATGAGATCAGGAATCTCTCCGGCCATGTGTATCTCCAATATATTCGGGGGCGGCCTCCAAGGGTGTCCGCCCATGCGTCTCGAAGGCCGCGACTTAGACGGGGGGGCGTGGCGTGGCAAGTGGGTTTTGGCAGAATATCCGATCACCTTCCGTTGCATGGCCTTGGCAGGGGGTCTAATCCGAGGCGCATCGGGCCAATTCAGGCCCACCGGAGGCCATGCCCCATGTCCGAATCCGTCCCGCTTCTGGGCCTCTTCGCTGGATCTGTTCAGGATCGCTGGCCCGGCAAGGCCCCGTCGGCCATCGGAAAAACTGCCATCCCTTCGGGCCAGGTGACGCAGACCGGACTGACGCAAGATGCCCAGGCCGATCTGTCGGTTCATGGCGGTCTGGGTAAGGCGCTCCACGTCTACCCCGCAGACCACTACGCGGCCTGGCAGATCGATCTGGGTGACAATATCCGCTTTCAGCCGGGTGGCTTCGGTGAAAACCTCTCGACCCCGGGCTGGAGCGAACAGGATGTCTGTATCGGCGATATCTGGCAGATCGGCACCACCCGCTTGCAGATCAGTCAGGGCCGTCAGCCCTGCTGGAAACTCGCCGAACATGTTGGCGACAAGCGGATGGTCAAACTGGTCCGCCAGACAGGGCGCACAGGTTGGTATCTGCGGGTCCTGGACGAGGGCGAGATTACCGTAGGCGACACCGTCACCCGGATCGATCGCCCGCATCCTGAATTCTCCGTTGCCCGCGTTGCGGCCGCGATTTTCGACAAGCGCACGCCCGAAGATGAGGTGAGGACCATAGCCAACCTGTCCGAATTGGACGAAAGCTGGCGGCATGCCCTCTTGAAACGGGTGGAAGCCAAGGCATGACCGACGACCCCAGCACCCTCGTCTCCACGGATTGGCTCGCTGCGCGGTTGACCGCGCCGGACCTGCGTATCATCGATGCGTCCTGGTATTTGCCCGACATGAACCGCGATCCTTTGGAGGAATATGGTGAGCGCCACATCCCCGGCGCCCGCTTTCTCCACCTCGACGACGTCAGCGACGGCCGCTCGGCCCTGCCGCATATGGCCCCCCCGGTCGAGAAATTCATGTCCCGCATGCGCCGCATGGGCGTGGGCGACGGCCACACCATCGTCCTCTATGACGGCGCCGGCATCTTCTCGGCGGCCCGCGTCTGGTGGCTCATGCGCCTCTTCGGCCAGACATCGGCGATCCTCGACGGCGGCCTGCCCAAATGGCTGGCCGAGGGCCGCCCGGTCACCGCCGACCTCCCGACCATCCGCGACCGCCACATGACCGTCACCCGCCACCCCGAGCTCCTCCGCGACGTCACCGACGTCGCCCAAGCGGCCAAGCTCGGCCACGCCCAGATCGTCGATGCCCGCGGTGCCCCCCGCTTCCGCGGCGACGAACCCGAACCCCGCCCCGGCCTCCGCGCCGGCCACATCCCCGGCGCGCGGAACGTCCCCTACAGGACCCTCTTCAACGCCGACGGCACAATGAAACGCGGCCAACACCTCCGCGCCGCCTTCGAAGACGCCGGCGTCGACCTCACCCGCCCCGTCATCACCTCTTGCGGCTCGGGCGTCACCGCGGCCATCCTCAACCTGGGCCTAACGATCCTGGGCCACACCGACCATTCGCTCTATGACGGGTCCTGGGCCGAATGGGGCATGTATCCCGACCTGATGATCGAGACCGGAGACGCCTGATGCTGGAAACCCTCCAACCGCAAGCCCCCGACAAGATCCTGGCCCTCATGGCCGCCTTCAAGGAAGACCCGCGCGACGGCAAAATCGACCTGGGCGTCGGCGTCTATAAGGACGCGTCCGGCAACACCCCCGTCATGCGCGCCATCAAGGCCGCCGAACGGCGCCTGGTCGAGACCCAGACCACCAAGGTCTATACCGGCCTCGCCGGTGACCCGGCCTTCGGCGCTGCGCTCTCGGACTTGATCCTGGGCGATGCCAAACCCGCCGACCGCCTGGCCATGGTCGCCACGCCGGGTGGCACCGGCGCCATCCGCCAGGGCCTGGAACTCGTCCGAATGGCCTCGCCCGAAGCCACCCTCTGGCTCTCCGCCCCCACCTGGCCCAACCACCCGGCCATCGCCAAATACCTCGGCGTACCTCTCGCCGAATACCGCTATTTCGACGCCGCCACCGGCACTGCCGACGTGGACGGCATGATGTCCGACCTCGCCACCGCGAAGCCCGGCGACGTCGTCATGCTCCACGGCTGCTGCCACAACCCCACCGGCGCCAACCTGACGCTGGATCAATGGCACGCCGTGGCCGACCTCTGCACCGCCAAGGGCCTGATCCCCTTCATCGATATCGCCTACCAAGGCTTCGGCGATGGCCTCGATGCCGATGCCGCCGGCCTCCGCGCGCTGATCGCAAAAGTCCCCGAGGCCCTGATCGGCGCCTCCTGCTCCAAGAATTTCGGCATCTACCGAGAGCGCACGGGCCTCCTCATTGCCATCGCCCCCTCGCCCGAGAAGCTCAAGGTCACCCAAGGCGCCATGGCGTCGCTCAACCGCATGAACTTCTCCTTCCCCCCCGACCACGGCGCCCGCTGCGTGCAGATAATCCTGGAGGACCCGGACCTCCGCGCCGACTGGCAAGCCGAGCTCGAAGACGTCCGCACCGGCATGCTGAGCTTACGCGAGCAACTCGCCGCCGCCCTCCGCCAACGCACCAATTCCGACCGCTTCGACTTCCTCGCCCAACACCGCGGCATGTTCTCCCTCCTCGGCGCGACCCCTGAGCAGGTCGAAGCCATGCGCCGCGACCACGGCATCTACATGGTCGGGGATTCCCGGATGAACATCGCAGGGCTGAACGAGACGACGGTGCCGAAACTAGCGGACGCGATTGTCGCGGCGGGGGTTTGAGAATAAAGTTACGGACTGGATTCAGTTTTCTAGTTAGCGAAATATTTGCCTAGCGAGACTTTGCTACCATTTGCAATGGATGCCCTTTAGCTTCTGCAAGTGTGAATGCGCGCTGCAAATGCCGAGAGGAATAAGGCAGATTCGTTTTCTCGCTATTCGCCGTTCACCACGTACACTTTTGACTTTACGCCAAGGTTCTTAGCCTTGTCAGCCAATTCTGACGGCAACTTTCGTTCAGATAAAAGAATAGCATGCACTTTCACCTTGACTGGTAACCGTGTTGCCCTGACCACCTCCCGATACTTTACACATTGGTAAATTCCGCGCCTGAGGTCGGGGTCGCTTGAAAGGCAAGACTTTACCTCCACGACCGCGAATTCCTCTCCTCTAGTAAAGAGAACGTCGACTCGGTCGCCCGACAAGAGACCCATTTCCGCAGTTCCCTTGAATTCCTGCGGAAGACCGATCTCACCTGGATTATCGCGAGCCCATTCCTTTAGTCGACGATGCTGTTCGCTCTCTCCTTTGCCGAGTGGAAATTCCGTTTCTGGTGGCTTGCCATCTCTTTCCGTGAAGTTTTTCTGCTCCGGCCTTTCGGGTCTGCCTCCGAATGCCAACTGAAAAACACGATCCCATCCTGCGTATTCCTTGGCTGCCTCACGGATGTCTCTCACGACCTCTAGCTTATTGTCTTCGTCGAGGTCTTCCCACTTTCGGCCTCGCTTCGCTCGCCAAAAATTATCGTAGTATTCAGCAAAGCCATCTCCCGGGATACCGGACTTGTTGGTAACTAACGCATTGATTAAAGGCGCATCTCGCTCGATGAGAGAAATCTTGTCCATCATTGTGGCGGCAACGGTACCTATATGGACGCTGAATATCTTCGTGGTACCCAATTCTCGCTCTAGCATTTCAGCGGTTTCGCCGTAGGTGACGAAGGGCTCATTCATCGCCTCTAGTTTGCCAAGAATGATGGAGAGCAGATATGGCGCGCCCTCACGATTAAGCCATTTTCTCTTGTAAGGCATTCTAGTCTCCTAATCGGCTGAGATCGTCACCATGGTGGATATTGACTAAACGCGCTTGTAGCTTAATTGGTTTTACGGAATATGAGAACTTTTTCCTGATTATTGCGATCAAGAAGGGCTTAAAATTGACTGTCTCGCTGAACCCCTTAGGATCAGGACCGGAATCAAGCCCGCAGGGCGCCGGTCCATCGACGGGCCGCCCCCGGCACGGCGATTTGGCTGGGGCTGGGTGCTTCGCACGGACGGAGGACGGACTTGGCTGGGATAAAGCGGTCAGAACCAATGTTGGATCGCGTTCGTCGGGCTTGCGCCGCGCCACTGGCGCGACGGTCCCTCCTCACCGTGGCCCGTCGGCGGACCGGCTTGCACCCGGGGGCCGACCGTCGGTCTTGCGCGAAATGGGAGCGTCACCAGCGGACCCTAGGGAAACCGCACGGGCGGACGGAGGCGCCACCCGAGGCCAGAATTTCTGTACAAATTGGGAAACCGCCCCCTGAAAACACCCCCAATTCGTGAATTTTCGCCCCCGAGACGAAAAACGCGCGGTCCCGAGGGGCCGCGCGCTCTCGTCCGGATGGGACCGAAATCAGGCGTGCAGGTCGAAACGGTCGAGTTCCATGACCTTCACCCAAGCCTTCACGAAATCCGCTACGAAACGGCTTTCCGCGTCGTCTTGAGCATAGACTTCGGCAATCGCCCGCAACTGCGAGTTCGAGCCGAAGACCAGGTCGCAGCGGGTGCCGGTCCACTTGACCTGACCCGACGCACGGTCGCGACCCTCGTAGATTTTTGCCCCTTCTTCCAATGGTTTCCACTCGGTCGTCATATCAAGAAGGTTGCGGAACACATCGTTCGAAAGCTGCCCCGGCCGGTCCGTCAGCACGCCGTGCTTGGACCCACCATGGTTGCAATCCAGCGCCCGCAGCCCGCCGACCAGCACCGTCATCTCGGGCGCGCTCAGGCCGAGCAGCTGCGCCCGATCGACCAGCAACTCCTCGGGCGACGAGGTATAGTCCTCCGCCTGATAGTTCCGGAACCCATCCGCAACCGGTTCTAAAACGTCGAAACTTTCCGCATCCGTCATCTCATCCGTCGCGTCCGTCCGCCCTGGCGTGAAGGGCACTGCGATGTCGTGACCGGCGGCCTTGGCGGCCGCTTCGATGGCGACACCACCGGCGAGGACGATCAAGTCAGCGATGGAGATCTTCTTGGGAGCATTGGCCCCGTCGAACTCCGCCTTGATACCCTCCAAGATCTTGAGAACATTTGACAAAGTGGCGGGCTGATTGACCTCCCAATCCTTCTGTGGTGCCAAGCGGATGCGCGCGCCATTGGCGCCGCCGCGCCGGTCCGACCCGCGATAGGTCGAGGCGGAGCCCCAAGCCACACCAACCAATTCCTGCGTCGACAGACCCGACGCAAGCACCTTGGCTTTCAGCGCATCGATTTCCGCCGCATTGACCAACGGATGGTCGACCTCCGGCACCGGATCCATCCAAATCAGTGTCTCTTCAGGCACTTCCGGCCCGAGATAGCGGTTCTTCGGCCCCATATCGCGGTGCAGCAGCTTGAACCACGCCCGCGCGAAGGTGTCGGCGAAGTAGTCGGGATCGGCGCGGAATTTCTCGCAGATTTTCCGATATTCCGGGTCCACTTTCATGGCCATGTCGGCCGTGGTCATCATCGGCGCATGATGCTTCGATTCATCGTGGGCGTCCGGCACTGCGTCCGACATGGCTCCACCTGCGGGCCGCCACTGGTGCGCGCCGGCGGGCGACTTGGTCAGTTCCCACTCATTGTCCAGGAGCGTCTCGATATATGAGAGATCCCACTTGGTCGGCGTTGGCGTCCAGGCGCCCTCGATCCCCGATGTGATGGCATGGACGCCGACGCCGCTTTCCCACGTGTTAGTCCAGCCGAGCCCCATGTTTTCGATCGGCGCGCCCTCCGGCTCGGAGCCGAGGTTCGACTCAGCCGCGGCGCCATGGGCTTTGCCGAAGGTGTGGCCACCGGCGGTCAGGGCCGCGGTTTCCTCATCATTCATGGCCATCCGGGCGAAGGTATCGCGGATGTCGTAGGCGCTCGCTTGCGGATCGGGGTTCCCGTTCGGACCTTCGGGGTTCACGTAGATTAGGCCCATCTGCACGGCGGCGAGCGGGTTTTCGAGCATCCGGCCCTTGCCGTCCTCGCCGCTGTCATAGCGCTTGTCACCCAGCCACTCGTCCTCGGTGCCCCAGTAGATGTCCTCCTCGGGTTCGTAGATGTCGGCGCGGCCGCCGCCGAAGCCGAACGTCTTGAAGCCCATGGTCTCCATCGCGACGTTGCCGGTGAGTAGGAACAGATCGGCCCAGGAGATGGCGTTCCCGTATCTCTGCTTGATCGGCCAAAGCAGGCGGCGGGCCTTGTCCAGGTTGCCATTGTCGGGCCACGAATTCAGGGGCGCGAAACGCTGGTTCCCAGTCGAACCACCGCCCCGGCCGTCGGCCGTGCGATAGGTCCCGGCGCTGTGCCAGGCCATGCGGATGAAGAACGGACCGTAATGGCCATAGTCGGCGGGCCACCAATCCTGGCTGTCGGTCATCAGGTCGGCCAGATCTTTCTTCAGGGCCTGATAATCCAACTTCCGGAACGCCTCGCGATAATCGAATGCCTCGCCCAGTGGGTCGGTCACCGGCTGGTTCTGGTGCAGGATCTTCAAGTTGAGCTGGTTCGGCCACCAATCGCGGTTTCCACGCACGAGATTGGTGGCGTGCAGCGTTGCGCCGTGGATCACCGGGCACTTGCCGGCGGGGATATCGTTTCCGTCCATCATGGGGGGTCTCCTGCAACTGGCTGGGCGAGAACGCGGAGGGACGTCGCGTTCGCGGGGCTTGAACAAATCTGGGGTAGCCTTGAAGAGCGATTTGGAAAAGTTGTATTTTCCGATGTTGTTCATAAACTCACGTTATGGTGATGACCTTCAAACAGTTGCGTTACTTTGAAGCGCTGGCCCGGCATGGCCATTTCGGCCGCGCCGCCGAGGCTGCGGCGATTTCACAGCCTGCGCTATCGGTGCAGATCCGGGATTTGGAAACGGAATTGGGGGCGGCGTTGTTCGAACGGGGACCCCGGGGCGTGCGGTTGACGGCTTTGGGGGAGACCTTCGCCCCGAGGGCGCGCGACATCCTGCGCAGTGTGGAGGAATTGGGCGATCTGGCTCGCGCGGCCCAAGGTGGGCTCGCCGGACGTTTGCGGATCGGGATGATCCCGACGGTGGCACCCTATCTGCTGGCCTCGGTGATGCGCGCGGTGGCCGCGGCCCATCCCGATGTCACGCCAGACATCCGGGAAACGGTCACGTCCACACTGCTTCAGGAATTGGGCGAAGGGCGGCTCGACTGCGCCATAGTGGCCTTGCCTCTCGGCGAGCCAACGCTGATGGAACGGCCGCTTCTGAAGGAAGACTTTGTGCTGATCCGGCCCGAGACCGACGCCGACCAGCCCATTCCGACGCCCGAAGGCCTCGCCACCATGCGTCTCCTGCTTTTGGAGGAAGGCCATTGCTTCCGGGATCAGGCGCTGGACGTCTGTGAGATGCGGCCCCAGACGACGGGCTTGGATGGGTCTTCGCTCGC